>JBDZUN010000007.1:0-36417 GCA_040255145.1 Hyphomicrobiales bacterium
ACCGCCCGGCTATGTCGGCTATGACGAGGGCGGCGCCCTGACCGAGGCGGTGCCCCGCCGGCCCTATCAGGTGATCCTGTTCGACGAAATCGAGAAGGCGCACCCGGACGTGTTCAACATCCTGTTGCAGGTGCTGGATGACGGCCGCCTGACCGATGGGCAAGGCCGCACCGTCGATTTCCGCCATACCCTGATCATCCTGACCTCCAACCTGGGCGCGGACTATCTGGCGGCCGAGGGCGAGGGCGAAATCTCGGAGGCGGTGCGCGAGCAGGTGATGAGCGTGGTGCGCGGCCATTTCCGGCCCGAGTTCCTCAACCGGCTGGACGAGATCATCCTGTTCCGGCGGCTGTCGCGGGCGGATATGAGCCATATCGTCGATATCCAGATGCGCCGTCTGGACGCGCTGCTGGAGGATCGCAAGATCACGCTGGCGCTGGACGATGCGGCGCGGGCCTGGCTCGCCGCGACCGGCTTCGACCCGGTCTACGGCGCCCGGCCGCTGAAGCGGGTGATCCAGCGCCAGTTGCAGAACCCGCTGGCCGAGATGTTGCTGCGCGGCGACATCGCCGAAGGCGACACGGTGCAGGTCGGCGCCGACGACAAGGGATTGGTCATCAACGGACGGTCCCCGCACGCCGCCGCCGCGTGAATCACGCCCAATGCGAACTGCAAAAGCCGCGACGGATCACTCCGTCGCGGCTTTTTTCATGGCGGCTCGACTCGACCGCCGCGATCGTGGATCGTGTCCGATCAGGAAGCACATAAACCAGGATAGAGAAATGGCCAGCCCGCAATCCGCCGCGATCGACGACCTGTTCGGCAGCGTCCTCGCCGCGCTTGCCGCCAATCCCCAGATGGGGATCGGCGAATTGCGCGACATGCTCGAACAATGCGGCAACCTCGCTCGTGACCCGGGCGGCGTCGACTACCTCGAAGTCGATGCCGCGGGAACGGCTTGCCTGTGGGCGGTGCCGCATGGCTGCGTTCAGGACCGCGTGCTGGTGGCCATGCATGGCGGCGGCTGCGTCACCGGCTCCCGCTTCTCGCATCGGAAGCTGTTCGCCCACGTCGCCAAGGCGGTCGGCTGCCGCGCCCTGATTGTCGACTATGCGCGGGCGCCGGAGCATCCACATCCCTCGCAAGTCAACGAGTGCGTCAAAATCTACCAGTGGCTGCTGGACCAGGGCATTCGGCCGGAGCACATCGCTACGATCGGCGATTCTGCGGGCGGCAACCTGTGCACCACCGTGGTGCTCAAGGCGCGCGACATGGGCCTGCCGCTACCGGCGGCGGTGATGCCGCTGTCGCCGTGGTACGACATGGAAGCGACCGGCGAATCGTTCACGACCAACGCCAAGGTCGATCGGCTGGTCACGCGCGACATGTCGCTCGGCATGTCTGAGATGTTCCTCGGCGGGACGTCGCCGCGCGACCCGCTGGCCAATCCCCTATACGCCGATTTCAGCGGCTTCCCGCCGACATACATCCAGGCCGGCGGGTACGAGACGCTGCTCGACGATTCGCTGCGGGCCGCGGAACGGGTCCGGGCCGCGGGCGTGGAATGCCGCTGCGACGTATTCCCGGAGATGCAGCACGTCTTCCACTTCATGGCGGGAAACGCTCCGGAAGCGGACGACGCGATCGCGCGGCTTGCCGAATGGGTTCGGCCGAAGCTCGGCCTCGGCTGAACGCCTGAAGGCGCGGCGGTCAGTCGGCGCGCGCGACGGCGGTGGCGCTCGGCGCCTCGGCGAACTGATGGTCGATCCCGTCGCGCGCACGCTCGAACGCGGCGAGCGCCTTGCCCTCCAGGGTCTTGTTGATCGGCACCTTGTTCGACGCCGGATTGATCGGCTTGCCGTTGACGCGCACCTCGTAGTGCAGGTGCGGCCCGGTCGCCATGCCGGCCGAGCCGACATAGGCGATGATCTGGCCCTGCTTGACATGCGCACCGGGGCGGATGCCCTTGGCGATGCGCGACATGTGGCCGTAATAGGTCTCATACGGCCCGAAATGCTTCAGCTTGACAAGGCGGCCGAAGCCCCGCGCCGCGCCGGCGAACTCGACCACGCCGTCGCCGGCGGCCATGATCGGGGTACCCGTCGGTGCCGCGAAATCGAGCCCCTTGTGCATGCGCGAATAGCCGAGGACCGGATGCCGCCGCATGCCGAAGCCGGATGAGATGCGGGCGCCGTCGATCGGCGTGCGCATCAGCGCCTTCTTGCTGCTGCGGCCCTGCTCGTCGAAATATTCGGTGTCGCCGTCAGCGGTGGTGTAGCGGTAGAGGCCGAAGGTGCGCCCCTTGGTCGTCAGCCGCGCGCACAGGATTTCGCCCGACTTCACGGCGCGGCCGTCACCGTCATAATAGATGCGATAGAGGACCTCGAACTTGTCGCCCGGCTGCAGGTCGCGCTGAAAGTCGACGTCATAGCTGAACAGCCGGATCATCTGCAGCGTGACCTCGACCGGCACGCCCGCCTTTGTCGCGGCCAGGAACAGGCTGTCGTTGATGGTGCCCCGCGCGCGCAGGAAGCCCGGCTCAAGCGGGCGCACGATCTCCTCGGCGCGGAAGTCGCCATCGCCCGCGCGGCTGACGCGCACGTCGCGGTCCACATCCGTCGGGATCGCGACCGTGATCAGCTTGCGGTTGCTGCCGTCGTCGATCGTTTCATAGCGGCTGAAGCTGAGCTTGAGGTCCTGGCCGGACCGCAACTGCTTCGGATCGTAGATCGGCCGCAGCGCCTGGATCGCGGCGTGGGCGTCTTCCGTCGCCGCGCCCTCGCGCGTCAGCACTTCGATCAGCGTGTCGCCGCGTCGGACCGCCACCGTCTTGGTCCTGAGGCCCTCCAGAGCCGCGACGGTCTGCGCGCGGTCCGCATCGTCGGTTGCGGGGGCTGAGTCGTCGGTCCTGGCGGCCGGACCGGCCGTGCGCGGCCGCCACCCGGCCGGGACGCGCCAGTCGCCCTGTTGCTTCAAGTCGGTATGCAGCACGGGGACCGGCCCCGCCTTGGCGAGCCGGGCCTGGTCGAGATCCAGCGTGAGCGGGAACGGCGCCCGGTCGAATCGCGCGGTATCGGCGCGGTGCCCGGTGTCCCGGCCGACCGCGAGCCACGACGCGCCGAGGCCCAGGCCCAGCGTGGTCGTCAGGAGAAGGAGCAGGCGGGCGAAATTCGTGAACCACACGCGCGAGCCGATATCCGCGCCGAGGTCATGGAGGGGTTCGATCTCGTGAGAGCCGCCGACGGGATCCTCTGAATCGGAGATCGCATCGGTATCGTGCCGGCTCTCGTCGGTCATCCCGTGCACCCCCCTTTTGTTTTACCCCAACCGGGCGGCAAAATGGCTGGCCACCCGACATGTGTCAATATTGACAAATTTCGTGAACAGAAAATTGCCGGCCCGCGCGCCGGCATCGTTTTTCTGCGACGCGGCGGACCAGGAGCCTGCGCGCAACGGTGCATTGACCGTGATCGTCCGTGCGGCACGCAATCGTGGTAGCGTGGGACGCGGCCCGACCTGCGCGAGAGACCGACGACTCGGACATGGCCACAGACGCGAACGCGGACGCCTTGCTGGCGCCGACCCTGGCGACCACCTTCCTCGGCTGTCGCCGGGCCGCGGCGTGGGACCTGGAGGTGCGGCGCCACATCCGCGCGGCGCCGGCCGAGCCGGCGGGCCAGGCCGCCCTGCTGTCGCGCAAGGGCATGGAGCACGAACAGGCCTGCCGCGAGGCGCTGCGGGCCGAATATGGCGCGGTCGCCGACGTCGCGGCGGACGGCGGCTTCGCCGCCCGGCTCGCCCGCACCGAGCAGGCCATGGCCGCCGGCGCCCCGGTAATCGCCCAGGGAGCCATCGTCGCGGGCCGCTGGACCGGCTATGCCGATTTCCTGGTGCGGGTCGAGCAGCCCGGCGGGCGCTGGGCCTGGTCCTACGAACCATGGGACGCGAAGCTCGCGCAATCGGCGCGGCCGGAGCATCTGCTGCAGCTCTGCCTCTATGCCGACATGCTGGGCGCGATTCAGGGGATCGTGCCGCGCCACGGCCGGCTCCTGCTCGGCGGCACGCCAGCCACCGACGCCACGCCCGAATGCCGGCCGTTCCACGGCCAGGTGCTGGCGGACTTCTCCCTCGCCGAATTCCGGCACTATGCCCGTCGGGTCGCGCGCAGCCTGGAACGTTTCGCCGGCCAGCCGACGGAGCCGGAGGGCGACCCGGACCCCTGCGCCGCTTGCCCGACCTGCCACTGGCGGGAAGAGTGCGCCGGGCTGTGGGACCCCCACGACCACCTTAGCCGCGTCGCCGACATCACCAGGCTCCAGATGCGGCGGCTGCGCGCCGCCGGCGTCACGACCATGGCCGCGCTCGCCGCACTGGACCCGGCCGAGCCCAACGCAAGGATTCCGGGACTCAATCCGGAGGTTCTGGGCCGGCTGGCCACCCAGGCGCGGCTGCAGACGCGGTCGGAGGCCGAGGGCGACGGCCTGTGGCTGGCCCTGCCGGCCGCGCCGGGCCGCGGCTTCGACCGTCTGCCCGCGCCCGATCCCGGCGACCTGTTCTTCGATTTCGAGGGCGACCCGCTCTATCCCGGCGGCCTCGAATATCTGTGCGGCGTGCTGTGGCGCGAGCCGGGCGAGGCAGAGCCGGTGTTCCACGCCTTCTGGGCCGAGGACCGCGTCAGTGAGAAGCGGGCCTTCGACCGCCTGATGCGCTTCATCACCGCACATCTGGCCGAGCATCCGGCGGCGCATCTCTATCACTACGCGCCCTATGAGCGCAGTGCGCTGGCCCGCCTTGCCTCGATGCACGCACTCCATGAGGAGGCGGTCGACGACCTGCTGCGCCAGGGCCGGATGATCGACCTCTATCGGGTGGTGCGCGAGGCGGTGCTGATCGGCGAGCGCAGCTATTCGATCAAGGCGCTCGAACGCTTCTATATGGCCAAGCGGCAGACGCAGGTCGTCTCGGGCGGCGACAGCGTGGTCGCCTACGACCGCTGGCGGCGCACCGGCGCCGAATCGATCCGCCGCGACATCGAGGCCTATAACCGCGACGACTGCATTTCGACGCTGGGCCTGCGCGACTGGCTGTTGCGCATCCGCCCGCCGGCGGAATCGGCGGCGGCGGAGACCGACGCCGCCGAGCCCGCCGAGCCCGAGGATGACGACCGGCGCCGAAAGCGCGAGGAGGCGGCCGCCGCGCAGGCGGAAATCGAGGCGCGCCTGGTCGATTGCACGTCGGACCAGTTGGACTATCGACAGCGCGTCGCCGACCTGGTCGGATTCCATCGGCGCGAGACGAAGCCGGGCTGGTGGGCGTTCTTCGACCGCCACGAGCGCACCGCCGAGGAACTCGCTGAAGACGGCGAATGCCTGGGCGGGCTGACGGCCGAAGGCGCCGACTGGATCGGCGAGGACAAGCGCAGCAATACGTTCCGCTACCGCTTTCCGGCGCAGGAAACCAAGCTGCGGCCCGGCGCCAAGGCGTGCATCGCCGGCATGCCCGGCCAGGTGACGGTCCACGCGCTCGACGAGGATGGCGGCATCGTCGTGCTGAAGCGCGGCAAGACGCAGCCGCCGCTGCCGCGATCGGTGTCGGTCATTCCCGACCAGCCGCTCAGAGTCGACGTCCTGAGCGCGGCCGTGCGGACGGTCGCGACCGACATCGCCGAAGGCGCCGGCACCGTGCCGCATATCGAGGCGCTGCTGCGGCGCGACGCGCCGAACCTGACCGGGCGCGCGCCCGGCCTGCCGCTGGTCGACCCACGGGACGCCGAGGATCCCGGCCAGCTGCTGGCGGCGGCCGAGGCCGCGGTCGCGGCGCTGAACCGAAGCTGGCTGTTCATCCAGGGCCCGCCCGGTGCCGGCAAGACCTACCTGACCTCGCACCTGATCCTGGCCATGCTGCGCCAGGGCAAGCGCGTCGGCGTTTCGTCGAACAGCCACAAAGCAATCGCCAACCTGCTGAATGCGGTGGAGAAGCGTGCGGACGAGGCCGGCTTCACCAACTGGCGCGGCCAGAACCGGACGGACGACGACTGGCAAGGCCGGCTGATCGAGCGCGCCGAGAGCAAGAAAATCGACCCGGACGCCGACTTGCTGGCGGGCACGGCGTGGCTGTTCGCGCGGCCCGACCTGCAAGGCAACCGCGACATCCTGTTCGTCGACGAGGCGGGCCAGGTCAGCCTGGGGCATCTGATCGCCATGGCGCATGGCGCACGCAACATCGTGCTGGTCGGCGACCAGATGCAGCTCGGCCAGCCGATCCAGGGCGCCCATCCCGGCGAAAGCGGCCTGTCGGTCCTCGATTTCCTGCTCGGCGGCGCGGCTGTGATCCCGCCCGAGCGCGGCATCTTCCTGCCCATCACCTGGCGCATGCATCCCGATCTGTGCCGGTTCGTCTCCGACGCCGTCTATGAAGGCCGCCTCCATTCGGAGCCGGGCTGCGCCCGGCAGCGCCTGGTCCTGACCCCGGACGCGCATCCCGCGCTCAAGCCCACCGGGCTCGGCTTCGTCACCGTCGCGCACGAGGGCAACGGCCAGCGCAGCGCCGAGGAAGCCGATACCATCGCCGCGATCTATCGCAGCCTGCTGTCCCAGCGCGTGATCGACCGGCACGGCGTCGAGCGGCCGCTCACGCCGGACGACGTGCTGGTCATCGCGCCCTACAACATGCAGGTGAACCTGTTGCGTCGGCGCCTGGGCGCGGCGGCGCGGGTCGGCACCGTCGACCGCTTCCAGGGACAGGAGGCAGAGGTGGTGCTGATCTCGATGGCGACATCGGGGGCGGACGACATGCCGCGCGACGTGTCCTTCCTGCTGTCGCGCAACCGGCTCAACGTCGCGGTGTCGCGGGCGCGCTGCCTGGCGGTGATGGTGGCGAGCCCCGGACTGCTCGACATGCCGGTGCGGACGGTCGAAGACATGCGGCTCGCCAACCTGCTGTGCTGGGCCAAGGACTACTCGGACGCCCGGCCGCCAGCCGTCGCGGTTGCGGCTGATAAGGACGAAACCCCGTCACCCGCCAAGCGTTAACGATGGCAAGGATCGCCCGGCGCTGCGTGCCGGGCACAGGCCGGAGAAACCGGCCCAAATTCGCTTCATCATGGCTTTCGCGGCGGCGCCCCGTCCCGCGCGCACCGGCTTTCGCGACCGGGACATGCGGCATCGGGTCGGGGCCATGGCCCGGGGCGCAATGTTGGCTGAAGGTGCGATGCGCATCCTGATCGTGGAAGACGAGGCGTTGCTCGCCATGGCGCTGGCGGCGAGCCTGCTGGAGGCCGGCCACATGGTAATCGGCTCCGCCGCGACCGAGGCCGGCGCGATCGCGCTGGTTGACGGGACGACGCCGGATCTGGCGCTGGTCGATATCCGGCTGCAGGACGGCGACAGCGGCACCGCAGTGGCGCGACACCTGCACCGGCGCGGTATCCCCTCGCTGTTCGTCAGCGGACAGATCGACGAGGCCCGCGCCAACCGCGACAGCGCGCTCGGCTGCCTGGGCAAGCCCTATTCGCCGGTGACCGTGCTCGCCAGCATCGAGGTGGCGAAGGCCGTCATCGCCGGCGATGCGCCAGCCGCGCTGCCGCCGGGCCTGGAGCTGTTCTGACCCATCCCCGGTGTCCGTACACGGACATTCTGTGGGCGCGAAAGCCCCGCCCCGACATGGGCAGGACGGCCGCGCGCGTGCGCGATCCGTCCCGTCCCGCGTCAGAACCCGACGAACCCGCCGCTGATCGGAATCGGCAGTAGGTTGCGGATGTACTGGTCGACGAAGTCGTCGGCCTTGGCGATACCCGATTTCGGCACGAACACCACGTCCTGCGGATGCAGCCGGAAGGTCAGCGCCGCCGGATCGCTATGCTTCAGGTCGGCGTCGAGCTTGAACTTGAAGTCCTCGTACGAGCCGTCCGGACGGAAGCGGATCACGTGCACGTTTTCCGGCGAGGCCACGGGCAGGAATCCGCCCGCTGCACCGATCGCCGCGATCGGCGTCAACGGTGTGACCAGCGGCACCTCGGTCGGCTTGATGACCTGTCCGGCGACATAGATCACGGGCAGGGTGTGCTCGACCAGATTGGCGTTGACCTCGAGGCGCGGGCCGAAGACGCGGCTATACGCCGCCTTGATGTCATTCTGCACCTCGTTGATCGGCCGGTCGGCCCGGATGCGCGGAATGAACGGCAGGTCGAGATAGCCGTCGGTCGACACCGTAACCCGCATGCCCGGGCTGCCGCCGCCCGGCTCCGGCCGCAGCAGGCTTTCGATGCGCTGGTCCGCCGAAACGACGGAAACCGAAACGTCGGGATTAAGCAGCTTGCCCGCCTCGTAGTGGCCGACCAGGGATTGGCGCACCTGGTCCACCGTCTTGCCGGCCGCTTCGACGCTGCCGATCAGCGGCGCCGAGATATAGCCGTCGGGCAGCACGGTGACGGAATCGCGCGAGACGTCGGGATGATCGACCACGTCGATCCGCAGGATGTCCCCCGGCTGGATCAGATAGCGTTCGGTCTGGCGGGCATTGTTCCGGTAGAAGCGGATTTCCAGCGCGTCGCCGGCACGCAGGGCATCCCAGCTTCCGGGCCCGGTGGTCATGCCCCTGGCGGGCGCGACGGCCGGCACCACCTGTGCCTGGGACGGCGCCGCGAGTGCGGGCATCACCTTTCCTTCCGACGGCGCGG
Source organism: Hyphomicrobiales bacterium (assembly GCA_040255145.1). Classification (GTDB taxonomy): domain Bacteria; phylum Pseudomonadota; class Alphaproteobacteria; order JBDZUN01; family JBDZUN01; genus JBDZUN01. The sequence goes on from JBDZUN010000007.1 coordinate 8,678, forward strand.
TGGACATCGCAGGCGACGGCTGGATGGCCGGCTGCACGCTCGGCGCGGAGGGCGCGACCTCGGTCGCCCACGGCCCCGCCGGGGCCGCCGCGCCAGCCAGTTGCGGCGGCGGCATGGCGCCCTGGCCATGATCGATTTGCGGCGCGGCCATCGTGGCCGCTTCGGTTGGCACCGCCATGTGAGGCGCCGCCGCCGGAAGTTCGGCCGGCATCGGCGCGCGCGCCTCCGGGGCGACCGCGGGGATCGACGCGGCGGGGGCGACCTGCATGCCGGCGGTCGGCGCGGGCCGCGTCGGCGTCTCGGCGATTTCCGGTGCGGGCGCAGGTACAGGCGCCGCGGTTGCGGGCGCTACGGCGCGCGGCGCCGGCCCGGTTCCCGCCCGCGGCACCACGCTGTAGGCGGCGCCGGCGATGGCGCTGCCCAGGTCGACCGCGTGCGCGGGAACGGCAAAGCCGCAACAGACGGCCGCCCACGCCGCCGCGACCAGGACGGCGCGAACCCGACCCAAGACCGTGCCCGCGGACAGATTACCGGCGACGCGGCCGTCCCTTCGCCGCGCCCGAGCGCCGCCCAATTCGGATTTCAACCCTACCCCCCGCAACGGGCCAGTGCCGCACAACAATACGGCTTCGGCCGTTCAACGCACAGTGGTTTCGCGATCGGCTCCGCGGCGTTGCGTCGCGCCGAGCACGCCGCCCACGCCACGCCGCAGCCGTTCATGGAACGACATTGATTAGACGTTATTGGTTAACAGAGCGTCACCCCCCGTCGGCCCCGGCCGGCACCCTAGCGCACGCGGCAAGCAGTCGCTATATGCGAAAGGTTATCAAACTTCTCCAGGTGCGTTCGATGCGCGGCAGATCGTTCCTCCTCCGAACCCTGGCCATCGTCCTGACGGCGGCGGCGCTGGCCGGCTGCGCGACGCCGACCCCTTATCAGGCCGCCAGCAACGACCCATACGGCTATCGCACCCAGCAGGTCGGTCCCGACCACTACCTGATCACCTTCACCGGCAACGACGTGACGCCGCGTGAGACGGTGGAGTTCTACCTGCTCTACCGCGCCGCTCAGGTGACGTTGGAATCGGGCAATGACTATTTCATCCTGGTCAACAAGGACACGCAGCGCGCGACGAGCTATTGGGTGTCGAGTGATCCCTTCTGGGGCTGGCCATACGGCCCGTGGGGTTATTCCCCCTGGGGCTCGGACACCACGGTGACGGCGATGGACCAATACAAGGCGTTCGCCGACGTGGCCGTGCGCAAGGGGCCGAAGCCTGAGCGTATGGCCAACGCCTATGACGCGCGCGGCGTGATCACCAGCCTGAAGCCGGTGATCCTGCGCGCGACGCGCGAAGGCCGGCCGCCGGCCTGACCGGCCAGGGCCGGCGCCGCCTTTGAGCCTTACTGGATCTGCGCCGGCGCCTGCGGCAACTCCTTCCAGAAGTCCGGGTCGTGGCCATAGAAGATGCGCGCGCCCCGCGCCTTCAGGTCCTTGATGAGCTGGAAGGATTTCAGCATCGCCTCGCGATCGTGCAGAAACCGCGGCAGGCGCATCTCCTCCAGCGAGCGGCGCAGATAGCAGGCGTCGCCGCACAACAGTACGTCGCCCGAATCGAGCTTCACGCGCAGCGATTGGTGCCCCGGCGTGTGGCCGTAGGTCGGGACGCAGGTCACGCTGCCGTCGCCGAACAGGTCGTGCTCACCGCCCACCTCCATCACGTCGTGCCCGAGATCGTAGTCGTGCTTGGCATAGCCGACGCTCTGGATCAGGTCGGCATCCTGCCCGGCCTGCCATTCCCGCTTCTGGACCACCATGGTGGCGTTGGGCACCGCGAAATTGCCGCCGCAATGATCGAAATGGAGGTGCGAATTGATCATGTAGTTGATCGACTTCGGATCGACCTCCAGCGATTCGAGCCGGCCGCCGAGGTCGGTGCCCTTCGGGAAATCGAAGGTGAACATGCCCGCGAAATTACCCAGCCGCTTGTCGGGATCGGTCTGCAAATCCGGGTGCAGGCCGGTATCGAACACCGCCTTCCCCTTGGGATGCTCGATCAGATAGGACGGGATCGGGATCTTGATCATGCCGGTCTCACCTTCCAGCATGTCGCCCAGGCTCATCGTAAGCCAGCCGCAAGTCATCGCGTACAAACGGACGGTCATCGGCGCTCCTCCTGTGATTTGCGCGCACTTTAGCACGGCATATCGCGTTGTCTCGGGCTTCAGCTTTTCGGCGTGGGGCGTGACCGCCCCACCAGAACAGCCTCCAAATCAAGCCGCACGGTATCGCTGACGAACGGCCGGTATGCCGTCATGCCGTAATCGGAACGCCGGATGGCGCCGCGGGCCGAGAAGCGGACCCCGAACGCTCCGCCGGCCGCGGCTCGGCGGAAAACGATCTCGAACGTCGCTGGACGGGTCACGCCGCGCATCGTGAGCAGCCCTGTCACGCGCGCTGTCGTGCCGGGAACCGGCATCACGCCGCGCGCGACGAAACGGATTTCGGGGTAGCGCGCGACATCGAAGAAGTCTGGGCCGCGCAATGTGCCGATCAGGCTTTTGCTGTCCGCGCCGATGCTTGCGGTGCGGATCGTGACGCTCAACTCCCCGCCCGGCGGCGACAGCGACGACGACGGACGGGCGGCCAGCACACCCGACACCGCGTCGAAACGGCCGACCGAGTCGAACAGGCCCAGGCGGTGGACGCGGAAGGAAAGCCGCGCGCTGTCCGGCGCGATCACGTAGCGCGCCTGGGGAATTGCCACAGCCGGCCAAGCGGAACCGGCCGAGATCAGGCCGACGACGCAGAGGCCCATGGCGGCAAGGGCGAGGCTGAGCCGTCCCTTCCATCGCCCGTCACGACGCCGTCCGCCGCCCATCCGGGACCGCCTCCCGCCAGAGCGTTTCCAGCAAAAGTGGATGCCACTTTTGCGGTTCGGAAACGCGATAAACCCAGGACTTAGAGATCGTTCAGCGTTTCCATGAAACGGTGAACGGCTCTAGATCTGCACGAACCGTACCTCGCCGCCGTCGGACAGCGTGACCGCCTCGCCCTCGGCCGGCGTGAACAGTTCGCCGTCCAGCGTGTACGGGCAGGCCATGGTCAGCGCGATCGAATCGGCATTGCGGCTGACGTAATCGGGTCCGAGCGCTGTGCCCCGCCCGCGCAGGACCGAGGGGATCGCGCACAGCAATCGGCGTGGCGGATAATGGATGCCGGTAAAGCGAAGACCGCCCGGCCCTTCGCCCCAGTAAGGCCGGCTGCGCAGGATCAGGCGATCCAGGGTGGTGACCATCGCCAGCAGCCAGTCGCGTGGCGCCCCCGCCGCCGCGCCGTCAAAGCCGATGGCGATCGGATCGCCGGACAGGATCGCGTCGCCGCCGTGCCGGCCCAGCAGGTGCGAGCCGGCGATGCCCGCCAGCATCGCCGCGGCGGCGGCCGAAGCCTCGATGCCGCGCGCCTCGAGACCCGAACGGGTCGCGCGGATCGCCCGGCACATCGCGGCGGTGCCGAAGAACATGCCGTAGAGCGGCGGCGCACCCGGTCGCGCCTCGAGCCGGATCAGCCGCCGGCGCACGACCGCGTCGTCCGTCCCGCCCGCGGCGGCCCACTTCAGCAGCCGCGCTACGGCGCCTTCACGCCGGCCGCGCAAGCCGACGTCGAGGGAGATCAGGTTGGTCATGCCGCCGCGCAGCACGGCAAGAGGCGGGACCTCCACCTCCGCGAACGGCCGCCGGCCGAACAGCGTCGTCAGCGCGGCCTGCACTGTGCCGTCGCCGCCATTGAGCACGATCAGGCCGATGCCGGCCGCGGCGAAGTCGTGGAGCACGGCGTCGACCTCGTCCGGCCCGACCGCGGTGCGGTGCATTACCGCCTCCGCCCCCGCGGTCAGCCGCGCGATGCCGTCGAGCCCGCGCTTGTTACGATGGCTGCGCGGGTTGCTGAGGATGCCGATGCGGATCATGGGGACGCCGTTCCGTCGCCAGCGTCGCGGCGACGCAAGGTCCGGCGTGGATAGGAACCACCGCGGTCCGGTGTCAATGCTTTCGGCGCCGGCGCGGCAGGGTCAGTAGCGTTCGTGGCGCATGAACAGCGTGCCGCCAACCGCGAGCAGGACCAAAGCGGGCGCCGCGGTGGCCAGTAGCGGCGGCAATACCCCCGACTCGCCAAAGGACACCATGACCCCGCGCAGGATGAGGTAGAGGAAGCTGGTCACGACGCCGGCCACGAGCATCAGGACGATGCCCCCGGGACGCTGGAAATGCTGGGTCAGCGGGACGGCCAGCAAAGCGAGGATCAGCGTGCCGAGCGGCGCGGCGATCTTCTCGAACAGCCAGGTCCAGTAGAAATAGACGGGGCGGTTGCCGAAGGTCGAGTTTGTCGCGAAACGCGCCAGCGTGCGGAAGGACAGTTCGTTGGGCGGCGCCGAGACCATCTCGAAGCGGCGCGGCGTATAGGGGATGACCCAGTCGCGGTCCGGAATGTCGATCACCGCGTTGGTCTCGACATCGAGCCGGGTGACGCCGTGCAGGGTCCAGCGGCCGTCTCGGTATTCGGCCCGATCGGCGCGGACTTCCTCTGTCAGCCGACCGGATCGGTCGCGGTCGAAAATTTTCACCTGGGTCAGGGTCCGGCCCTGCGCGGTGTCCCAATTAACCACGCGCCGGCCGTCGCGAACCCACTGCATGGTGTCGTCGGCATCCTTGCCCTTGCCGTAATCGCCGACGCCCCATTCGCGCAGGCTATGGATCGCCGGCGGCACCAGCCGGTCCTGCACCGTCCACTCGAATGCCATGACCAGGAAGGCCGCTGGCAGCAGCGCCAGGAACAGGCGCACCTGCGACACGCCCGCCGCCTTGAGGCTGACCAGCTCGCGATGGCGCACCAGCGCGCCGAGCGCGAGCAGCGCGGCCAGGCTGGCCGACGGCGCCGCCATGACCGTGATGATCTCGGGTAGCCGCAGCAGTCCGTAGCGCGCCAGGGCGGCCAGCGCGTGGGCCTCCTCCTTCATGATGTCGTCGGCATTCGCGAACAGCTCCAGCAGCTCGGCCAGCGCCGTGATGCCGGCCAGCACGATCAGGAAGCGGGTCAGGAACAGCCGGCTGATATAGCGGGTGATAAGGCTCGGCCCCGGCACGCCCAGGCGCAGCGACAGCGTCATCCCGCTCCCCCGCTCGATTGGCGGCGATAGGCGGCGTGCAAGCGCACGATCCGCTCCTGAGCGGCCTGGAACAGGCTGCCCATCGGGTCTTCGGTGACGTTGAGCGTCGCACGGCGGAACAGCCACAGGCTCAGCCCGCAGAACGCCAGGAACGGCACCCACAGTCCCGCCCAGCTCGGCAATCGGCCGAGCGTGGCCAGCGTCTCTCCCAGTTGTAGGATCTCGTGATACACGACCAGCAGCACGGCGCCGCCCGCCATGCTATAGGCCTGCGGATAGCGCCGGCTGGTCAGGCTGAGCGGGATCGCGAGGAACGGCAGGAACAGGATCGACAGGCTGCGCACGATCCGCGCATTGAACTCGGCCTTGAGTGCGGAGAGCGACGAATCCTCCGGCGGGTGGCTACGCTCGCGCCACAGCTCGAACAAGGTCAGTTCCCGCTCGTCCTTGCCGCGCGGCCGGAAGAACGAATCCAGCGGCCCGGCGCCGATCGGCCAGCGATACTCCTCGAAGCTCAGGATCTGCGCACGGGACGCGCCGGCCGGCAGCGAGACGCGCACGCCGTCCTGCAGATAGAGCACCGGCGGCTGATCGGCGGTCCGCGACTGCAACGTGCCGAGCCGGGCGGTGGTCGTGACCGAGCGGGATTTCTCCTCGTGCCCGACGAAGACATGCACGAAGGTCGGCCCCGGCCGCGACACCTGGTCCGCCATGAACACCATGCCGCCGACGCGCACGAACGTCCCTTCCGGCAGGACCGAGCTGATCGGCGTGTGCGACACGGCATAGGCGAGCGCGCGATAGGCGTAGCGGCCGTAGGGCTGCAGGAAGCCGAACACCACGCCGCTGACGACCGCCAGCAGCAGCGCCAGGCCGACGGCGGGCCGGACCAACTGATGCAACCCGATACCGGCGGCGTTCAGCGCCGTCAGCTCGCTGTCCTGGTTGAGCCGGCTGAACGCCACCATGACGCTGAGGAAGAACGCGGCCGGCAGCGCGACGCCCAGATAGTTCGGCGCCAGATTCAGCAGCATGCGCACCAGGAGGAAGAAAGTGCCCTCCGAATGAAGCGTCTCGTCGAGCAGCCGCAGCATGCGTTCGAGCGACAGCGCGGTCAGCACGACCAGCGTCGCGCTGACCAGCGGGACCATCATGCGGCGCAGGATGTAGAGCTCGATATTTGTCACGATCCGTTCCGCCGGCATCCGCCGGGACATGCTGCCCGCACGAGGCGGCCGCGCGCGGCCATGTTGACGGTCGGCGGCCCGCTTGAACGGCGGACCCCGCGCGCCTAGTTGATCGGGGCCGCGCCGTTGTACCCGCGGCCGATCGACTGCGCCAGATCGTCGACAGGTGGCGCGCATCGGAGGTGTCGATGGCGAGCGCACGATGGCATGGGGTCAGGTCATGGTCAACGTATCGCCGGCACGGCGCCGGGCTGGCCCTGATGCTGGCGGTGGCCGCCACAGTCGGTGCGCCCAGCGCGGAGGCGGCCAAGTCGCCGACCCAGTCGGGCCCCGAGGCCGTTGCCGACGCGCGCGACGGCTGCCGCGCCGACGGCAACGCGATCCTGGTCCGGGTGCACGGCGTCCACAACACGAACGGCCAGGTCGTGGCGGTGCTCTACGGCGACGATCCCGACAGTTTCCTGAAGAACGGCAAGCGGCTGGCGCGCACCGTCGTACCCGCCGCAGCCGAGATGGTTTCGCTTTGTCTGCCGAGTCCGGGCCAGGGCACCTTTGCGGTCGCCGCGTTCCACGACGAGGACAGCGATCTGCATCTTTCCAAGGACGCGCTCGGCCTTCCGGCGGAAGGCTGGGGCCTGTCCAACAACCCGCCCTTCAAGCTGCGCAAGCCCCGTTTCGATGAGGCGGCGTTCCATGTGCATCCCGGCGTTTTTGTCATCGACATCAACCTGCGCTACTAAGGGCGCGACCGAGCGTTCCGCTCCCGTTCCCTGATGGGCTGTCGGCGGCGCCGCGAGGGATGATCGGGCTGCGATGCGTACCGTTCCGGGCGCCGTGTCCGGTGAAACGGTGGGCCGGGATGCGGGCAGGCGGTGACCGGCCGCCATGCCGCCGCATCCGACGCCGCGGAGCGCCCCTGATCCGGCCCGGTGCGGAGATTTTCGGGAAAACGGCTACGTCATGACGCTATCCACCCTGGCCGGGACGGAACCCAAGGACCGCCGCTTCGGCGTATTCCGGGTTTTCGCCGCGACTTCGATACGCCGGCAGATCAGCGTCGTTGGCTGCCTCCTCCTGTCGGGCCTGTGCGAAGGCATCGGCCTGGCCAGCTTGGTGCCGATCTTCGGCATCGCCACCGGCAAGGCCAGCCATTCCCGCATTCAGGAGACGATCGCCACGATCTTCGGCCATCTGGGCCTGCCGCTCAGCGTGCCCATCCTGGTTGTCATCCTGCTGGCGTTCCTGGTGCTCAAGGCCGTCCTGCTGCTGCTGGCGATGAACAATGTCGGCTACGCCATGGCGGAAGTGGCGACGACGATGCGCCTGCGGCTGATCCAGGCGCTGCTCGATGCGCGCTGGGGCTATTTCGCGCGCCAGCCGATCGGGCGATTCGCCAACGCGATCAGTGGCGACGCCGCGCGCGCCGGGGACGCCTATCTCCAGACCGCGACCCTGATGGCGAATCTGTTCCAGGTCGCGATCTATCTCGCCCTGTCGCTGCTGATGTCGTGGAAGCTGAGCCTCCTGTCGCTCGGCATCGGCGGCGCGATCGCGCTCCTGCTCAACAAGTTCGTCCGCATGGCCAAGAAGGCGGGACGCCAGCAGACCCGGCGCACGCAGGGGCTGGTCACGCGGCTGAGCGACGCGCTGATCGGCATCAAGCCACTCAAGGCCATGGGCCGCCACGCCCGGCTCGGCGTCCTGTTCCAGAACGACGCCCGCCAGCTCAACAAGGCGCTGCGCAAGCAGGTATTCAGCAAGCAGGCCGCCCGCACCCTGGACGAGCCGCTGATCGCGATCTTCCTGGCCGGCGCCTTCTACATGGCCGTCCATCTCTGGCATGTGCAGGTGACGGAGCTTCTGGTCATGGGCCTCCTGCTGGCCCGCACGGTCAGCGCCATGGGCAAGGCGCAGCAGGCCCAACAGGCCGCGGCGATCTCCGAAAGCGCGTACTGGTCGATGACGGACACCATCCAGGACGCGCTGGAGCACCTGGAGACCTTCCCCGGTCGGCGCATGCCGACCCTGGAGCGATCCTTCGTATTCGATCGCGTCTCGTTCGCCTATGGCGCCGCGCCGGTGCTGCGCGAAGCCAGCCTGGAGATTCCGGCCGGCAAGCTCACGACCCTGATCGGTGGATCCGGCGGGGGCAAGACCACCCTGGTCGACCTCGCAATCGGGCTGTTCCGCACTGCCTCGGGTGAAATCCGCCTTGACGGCGTCCCGCTGTCGGAGATCGACCTTGCCCGCTGGCGCAGCATGGTCGGCTACGTGCCGCAGGAGGTGATCCTGTTCCACGACACGTTGCTCGCGAATCTCACGCTGGGCGATCCCGATCTGACCCGCGAAGACGCCGAGGCGGCGCTGCGCGCGGCCGACGCCTGGGACTTCGTGGAAGCGATGCCCGAGGGCCTGGACAGCATCGTCGGCGAGCGCGGCGCCCTCCTGTCCGGCGGCCAGCGTCAACGCATCGCGCTGGCCCGCGCGCTGATGGGCCGCCCGGTGATGCTGATTCTGGACGAGGCGACCAGCGCCCTCGACCCCGTCACCGAGCGCGAGATCTGCGCCAATGTGCGGGCGCTGTCCGAACAGCGGAGGCTGACGGTGCTCGCCGTCTCGCACCACCCGGCCTGGGTCGACATGGCCGACCGGGTCTACGCCGTCGCCGAAGGGCGCGCCGAACTCGTGCCGGCGCTGGCGGCGCGTACCGCGGCGGGGGCGCGTTGACCGACCGCGGATCGCCCACGGCGGGCGCCGACGCCGTCCGCGAGGCATTCCGCGTCCAGGGATATTGGTGCGACCGGCTCGGCTCGACCTTCACCGCCAAACTCTGCACGCTGCTGGCCGACCGTCTCGACGACCGGACGCCTCTCGGCCGGCGCATCCTGACCTGGCCCGGGCGGCCGTGGCCCGACGGCGATTCGGTGCCGCTGCGGCTGGCCGGGGCGCTGCACGCGCTGGTCCGACGCGGCGAATTGCCGCGTCTCGCCGCGTTCTATCCGCCCCATCTGCAACCACACGACGATCTCCTTTGGTCGTCACTCTCCGATGGATTGCAGAGTGCGGGGGCCGAATTGTCGCGCTGGCTCGACAGCCCGCCCCAGACCAACGAGGTGGCGCGATCGGCCGTCCTGATGGCCGGGCTGTCGGTCGTGGCCGAAGCGACCGGGCTGCCGCTGGCTCTGTACGAACTGGGCGCCAGCGCCGGGCTCAACCTGGTGCTCGACCGCTACGGCTATCGGCTCGGCGCGCTGCGACTGGGCCGCGCCGATGCCGCCGTCGTGCTGTCTCCGTCCTGGCAGGGTCCGCCGCCGCCTGACGCCCCCGTGCGCGTCGTGCGCCGCCGCGGCGTCGACCAGGCGCCGCTCGACGTCACGGCGCCAGCCGACGCCGAGCGCCTCGCCGCCTATATCTGGCCGGACCAGGCCGAGCGGCTGGCACGCACGGTGGCGGCGATCCGCCTCGCGGGGGCCGATCCGCCGCCGATCGACCGCGCCGACGCCGCCGACTGGCTGGAGGCGCGGCTCGACACCAACCCCGAACCGGGCGCCGCCCGCGTCGTCATGCATTCGATCGCATTCCAGTACTTCCCGACGCCGACCCAGCAGCGCATCGCCGACCATCTGGCGCGGATCGGCGGGCATGCCACCGCCGACGCGCCGCTGGCCTGGCTGAGGTTCGAGCTCGACCCGACAGCCGCCGGGCCGCCGACGCTCAGCCTGACACTGTGGCCGGGGGGCAACGAACGGGTGCTTGCACACGCCGATCCGCACGTCCGTGCGGTCGAATGGCTGGCATGATCGCGGGCGAGCTTGATCGGATAAGCCTCGGGGCCTAAATATCCCTTGCCTCTGAGCGGCCGGAGCGTGGAGGACGACGCGTGTTCAGATCGAAATTATGGGACGGACGAAAGCACCACCTCGACCGCATGGGCTTGCGGCAATTGGTGGCTGCCTATTTCGGCTATCCGGCGATCCGCGCCTATCTCGCGGTCGGCCTCGCCTCCGTGATCGCCGTGTTTCTGCTCAAGGGCGATCCCCTGCGCGTCACCGCGGCCGTCGTCGCCGCGATCGTGATCTATCCGACCGCGTGGTATTGCCTGCACCGCTGGGTGCTGCATAGCCGCCTGCTCTATCGCTCGCCGCTGACCGCCGCGGTGTGGAAGCGCATCCATTTCGACCACCACCAGGACCCGAACGACCTCGGCGTACTGTTCGGCGCGCTGTACACCACGCTGCCGACCGTCGCGGTGGCGACCATGCCGGTCGGCTGGTGGATCGGCGGTCCGGCGGCGGCCTTCGCCGCGCTCGCAGCGGGCGTGTTCATCACCTGCTTCTATGAATATTGCCATTGCATCCAGCATCTGGCGTATACGCCGAAATGGCGCTGGGTCCGGCACATCAAGAAGCTGCACCTTGCCCATCACTTCCACGACGAGCAGGGCAATTTCGGCATCACCAACTATCTCTGCGACCGTCTGCTCGGGACCTATTACGTCGCGCCCCGCGCCGCGCGCAGCGCCACGGTGTTCAACCTCGGCTATACCGAGGCGGAGGCCAAGGTCTATCCCTGGGTCGCGCGGATGACGCCCAATTTCAGCGACGCGCGCCGCAATCCCGTACGGGAAAGCGAGGCGGCCTGAGCCCGCCTTCGGCGCGCGGGCCGGCCAGGACATGAGCGACCTGCGCATTGAACCGGTCACCGATCGGGCCGGGATTGATGCCTTCGTGCGGCTGCCCTGGGCCCTTTTCCGTGGCGACCCGAACTGGATTCCGCCGCTGCTGATGGAGCGGCGCGAGGCGATCGACCGCAACAAGAACCCCTATTTTCGCCACGCCGAGGTTGAGCTCTGGGTCGCGCGGCGCAACGGCCGCCCCGTCGGGCGCATCAGTGCGCAGGTTGACCGCGAGCATCTGGCTGCACACCAGGATGCGACCGGCCATTTCGGCTACATCGACGCCGAGGACGACCCTGAGGTCTTCGCCGCGCTGCTGAGGACGGCCGAAGGCTGGCTGCGCGCCCGCGGCCTGGCGCGCGCCGCCGGCCCGTTCAGCCTGTCGACCAACGAGGAGACCGGCCTTCTGGTCGACGGCTTCGACCGCCCGCCCTCGATGCTGATGGAGCACGCCCGGCCCTATTACGGCTCGCGGGTCGAGGAGCAGGGCTACGCCAAGCTCAAGGACGTCGTCTGCTTCGACTACGACGTGGCACCGGAACTGCCGCCCGCCTCGCGCCTGCTGCTCGACCGCCGGCTGGCGAAGATGCCGGGCTATCGCATGCGGGCGCTCAAGATGCGCGATTACGATCGTGAAATCCGCGTCGTGATGGACATCTTCAACGACGCCTGGGCGCGTAATTGGGGCTTCGTGCCCTTCACCGAGGCCGAGATCGAGCATACCGCCAAGGCGATGAAGCCGCTGATCGTGCCCGACATGATCGCGGTGGCCGAAATCCACGGTGAGCCGGCGGCGATGGCCCTGTGCATCCCCAACATCAACGAGGCGATCGCCGACCTGGACGGCAAGTTGCTGCCGCTCGGCTGGGCGAAGCTGCTGTGGCGGCTGAAGGTGCAGAAGCTGCGCTCCGGCCGCGTCCCGCTGATGGGCGTGCGCCAGAAATACCGCAACGGGCCGGCCGGTACCGCCTTGGCGCTGGCCGTCATCGACCGCATGCGCGAGGGCGCCTGGCGCTATGGCCTGAAGCAGGCCGAGCTCGGCTGGGTGCTGGAAGAGAACGTCTCCGTGCGCCGGCTGATCGAGAGCGTCGGCGGCCGGGTCTACAAGACCTACCGCGTCTATGCCAAGGATCTGACTTGAACGGTGCGCCGGCGCCTGGCGGGTTCACCGCCCTGGTCCTGGCCGGCGCGCGCAGCCCTGACGACCCGCTCGCACGCGAGGCCGGCGTGGCGTTCAAGGCCCTGGCGCCGGTGGCCGGCCGCCCGATGCTGGCGCGTGTCCTCGACGTGCTGGCGGCGAGCCCCGCAATCGGCCGGATCGCGGTCTGCGCACCGCCGGACACCGGGATCGCTGCGATCTGCACGGCCGCGAACGCGCGGGTCGTCCCCGCCGCCGCGAGCCCCGCGCGCAGCGTCGCCGCCGCGCTGGACGCCCTGGGCGAGGGCGCCTACCCGGTCCTGGTCGCGACCGCCGACCACCCGCTGCTGACCCCGGACATGGTCGGTTTCTTCCTGCGCGAGGCGGCGGCGTCCGGCGGCGATGTCGTGGTGGCGCTGGCCGCGCGGGGCATGATCGTCCGGCACCATCCCGACGCGGTGCGCACCTTCCTGCGCTTCCGCGACGAGGCCTATAGCGGCTGCAACCTGTTCGCGCTGACCGGCCCGCGCGCGGCCGCCGCCGTGCGTTTCTGGCAGCGGGCGGAGGCGGAGCGCAAGCGGCCGTGGCGGCTGGTCCGCGCCTTCGGCCTGCAGCCGCTCGCGCTGTTCGCGCTGGGCCGGCTAACGCTCGATCGCGCCATGGCATTCGCGTCGCGTCGCATCGGCGTCACGGTGCGCGCGGTTCGCATGCCGTTCGCCGAGGCCGCGATCGACGTCGACAAGCCCGCCGACCGGGTCCTGGCCGAACGGATCCTTGCTGGAAGAGCGTCGGACGTCTAACCCACCGCCGCCAAATCCTGGCCGGCCAGCGCACGGCGGATCAGCGCTTCGGTCTCGCGCACACCGTAGAGCGCGATGAACGAGCCGAAGCGCGGCCCCTGGCTTTCGCCCAGCAGCACCTCGTACAGCGCCTTGAACCAGCCGCGCAGCGGCTCGAACCCGTGCGCCTTGCCGATCTCGTAGACCAGGTTCTGCAACGCCTCGGCGTCAGGGTCAGGCGACGAAGCCGCCAGCGTGTCGGCCAACGCGCCCAAAGCCGCCGCCTCCCGGGCGTCCGGCGCGCGATAGCGCCGGGCCGGCTTCACGAAATCGAGGTAATAGGCGATCGCGTAATTGACCAGGCGGTCGAGCAGGCGGTTGCCTTCCGGCGTCGCGCCAGGCGCATAGCGGGCGAGAAAGCCCCACAGCACGCCCCGGTCCGCCGAGTTGCTGGCGCTGACCAGGTTCAGCAGCATCGAGAAGCTGACCGGCACCTCCTCCTCCGGCGGCGACCCGGCATGGATGTGCCAGACCGGGTTGTCGAGGCGCTCCGTCGGCCCCTGCCCGGCATAGGCGGCGAGGAAACCGAGATAATCGTCGACCGCGCGCGGGATCACGTCGAAATAGAGCCGCTTGGCCCGCTTCGGCGCCTGGAACATGTAAAGCGCGAGGCTCTCCTGCGGCGCATAGCGCAGCCATTCGTCGATGGTCAGGCCGTTGCCGCGCGACTTGGAGATTTTCTGGCCGCTCTCGTCCAGGAATAATTCGTAGGAAAAGCCCTCAGGCGCCACGCCGCCGATGATGGCGCAGATGCGCGCCGACAGCCGCGCCGACGGAATCAAATCCTTGCCGTACATTTCGTAGTCGACGCCGAGCGCCGCCCAGCGCATCGCCCAGTCCGCCTTCCACTGCACCTTGCACTGGCCGCCGGTCACCGGCACCTCGACCTTGCGGCCGTCTTCTTCGTAGACGATGGTGCCGCGCCCCGGATGCCGCTCCACCACCGGCACCTGCAGGACGCGCCCGGTTTCGGGGCAGATCGGCAGGAACGGGCTGTAGGTCGCGCGCCGCTCCGGCCCCAGGGTCGGCAGCATCACGTCCATCACCGCGTCGTAGTGCTGTAGCAGCGCCAGCAAGACCGGGTCGAACCGGCCGCTGCGGTAGAATTCGGTCGCGCTGCAGAACTCATAGTCGAAGCCGAACGCGTCGAGGAACGCTCGGAGCCGCGCGTTGTTGTGCGCGCCGAAGCTGTCGTGCGTGCCGAACGGATCGGGCACCCGCGTCAGCGGCTGGTTCAGGTGCTGCGTCAGCATCTCGCGGTTGGGCACGTTGTCCGGCACCTTGCGCAAGCCGTCCATGTCGTCCGAAAAGGCGAACAGCCGGGTCGGCCGGTCGGACAATTGCGCGAAGGCGCGGCGAACCATGCTGGTACGCGCGACCTCGCCGAACGTGCCCAGATGGGGCAGGCCGCTCGGCCCGTAGCCGGTCTCGAACAGGACGTAGCCCTTGTCCGGGCCGCCGGCCGGGCGCGCCTCGACGCGCTCGAGCAACCGGCGCGCTTCTTCGAACGGCCAAGCCCTGGCCTGGGCGGCAAGCATGGAATCCTGGGTCATCGCGCTGGTCTATGCCACGCCGCGTGGCAAGGTCAATGCGCCGCGCAGCGCGCCCGCCGGGTGGCGCGCCCTTGCCGGGCCCCGTCCGTTCCCGTAAACATGCGGCACTTTCCCATCGCCCTTCCGCGAGGACATCCCCCGACCATGGCAGACAAGCCCGGGCCGATCAGCCCCCAGAATGCGCTGATTTACGTGATGGTCGTCATGTCCGCCGCCGACAGCGACATGACCGACCGCGAGCTGCGCGCCATCGGCGAGATCGTGCGCCTCCTGCCGGTCTTCGAGGGGTTCGACCAGACGCGCCTGGTTGAGGTCTCGCGTCAATGCGCCGAGATCCTGAGCGACGTGAACGGCCTCGACACGGTGATGCGCCTGGTGCGCGAGGTGCTGCCGGAGCGCCTGTTCGAGACGGCCTATGCGCTGGCCTGCGACGTGGCGGTGGCGGACGGCCATCTGGAACAGGAGGAACTACGCCTCCTCGACCTGATCCGTGAGGGGCTCGGCCTCGACCGGCTCAACGCGGTCGCGATCGAACGCGGCTGCCGCGCCCATTACATGCGGCTTTAGGCGGCGCCCGCCGCCAGGCGAAGAGATCTGGCCAGCATGAAGACGCTCTGCCTGCTGCGCCACGCCAAAGCAAATCAGGACAAGCCGGGCGCCGATATCGACCGGCCGCTCAATGCGCGCGGCCGCACCGCCTGTACGACCACGGCAGCGTATCTGCACGCGCGCGGCCTTGTACCCGACCTGGCGCTGTGCTCGCCGGCCGCCCGCACGCGCGAGACGCTCTGCCGCATTCTCGACGAGACCGGATGGACGCCGGCGGTGGAATACCCCGCCTCGTTCTATCCCGGCGCGGCAGAGCATGTACTGAACCATATCGGCATGGTCGACGACGCCGTCACGCGCCTTCTGGTCGTCGGCCACAATCCCGGCATCCAATTGCTTGCGCTTGCCCTGGGTCGACCCGATGCCGACGACATCGCGCGCCGCATCGCCGACAAGTACCCGACCGCGGGCCTCGCGGTGCTGGACTTCGACGGGCCGGACTGGTCCGCCGTCGCGCCCCGGCGCGGCCGGCTGCGCGCCTTCGTGACGCCCGCGACGCTGGCGGGCTGCTAGAACCGCCACCACAGGGCCAGGAAGCCGGCGCGTCCGAGGCCGGTATTGCGGCCGGCGAATTCGACGAAACCGCCGGTCTGCACCGCCCAGCGGGCGGTGATGTCGTAGACGACGGAGAGCTGCGCCTTGTAGAGGTCGTAATCCGGCGGGCCGTCGTCGCGCAGTCGCCGGGTCGAGACGACGTTGAACGATTGCGCCAGCACCGACAGCCGCGGCCGCACGCGCAGCCCGAACGTGCCGTCGAGGCGCATCTGGTCCCCCGCATCGCCCAGGCGGTGGCGATAGCCGCATTCGGCCACGGCGAAACCGGCGCGGCCGAACAGGATGACGCTTCGTCCGAACAGCACACGAAGCTCGGCCTCCGGCTTGTCGGCGTCGCGCTCCAGGTCGGCGCCCCCGTCATGCTTGCGCGGCACGAATACCAGCGGCTGGAGCGACAGGACCGCCCGCGGCCAGCGATGCAGCCGGAAGCGGGCGAAGGTGGCAACCTCGCTCCAATCCAGGTCTTCCCCCTGCGCCCCCTCGGCATGGTTGCGGACCCGGCGCGCCGCGCCGTCCAGCCCCAGCGTGACCGCGTCAGTCCATCCGTAGACGGAGTAGATTCGGAATTCGTTCTTGACGTAGGCCTTCCGGTCGGCGCCGCGGCCGTCGGCGTCACGGTCCCGCGCCGCGCGATAATAGGTATAGCTGGGGATGACGACCCCGGTTCCCTGCTTCTCGGTCCAGGCGGCCTGCACCGGGCCGATCCCGCCCGCGACCGCCAGCGCCGCGCTCAGCAGGCCGCGGATTCTGGCCCGATCCGGCCGTAAGGCGGCGACAAGCCATTTGCGAATCGGACCGCCTCCCATGCGATGGTAATCAACCGGAAGTAGATAGATGTCCAGTCCCAGGGGGAGCCCGCAGAAATGGCCGAGCGGCAACGCCAACCGCACGCCATGCCGGACGCTGCCACGCCACGACTCGGCGACCTGCTGTGCGCGACCGGCCGGGTCGCGCCGGGCGCGATCGAGGCCGCGCTGGCCCGCCAGGCCCTGACCGGCTGCCGCCTGGGCGACATCCTCGCGGCGCTCGGCCAGGTCGACGAGCGCACGCTGATCGGCGCCCTGTCACGCCAGCTCGCTATCCCCGTTCTCGACCCGCGCGCGACCCCGGCTTTGACGGAACTCGCCAAGCCGGAACTGGCAGGCTTCTATTGTCAATTCCTGCTGATGCCGTGGTCGATCGTGAACCGGCAGACGGTCTACGCCACGGTCGATCCGCAGGCGGCCGGGCGGATACTCGCGGACGCAACGTCGGGTGAGAGCGCGCCCGTCCTGATCGCCAAGCGGGATCTGATGGACGCGCTGGACGCGCGGTTCGGATCGCTCTTCGTTGCGGCGGCGAGCGAGGCGCTGGCTTCGTCAGAGCCGGCCTATTCCGCCCGAACCGGGCTGACGCGCGAGCAGAAGGCGCTGATCGGCGGCGGGTTGGTGGCGCTGGCGCTAGGCCTTGCGGTGGCGCCGATCCAGACGTTCGACCTGATCGGGGTTGCTGCCGCCGGGGGCTTCTGTGCCGCGCTGAGCCTGCGTCTCGCGGTCGCCGCGATCGGCTTGCGCGCGCCGGCCGTCCCCGCGACGGCGGATCTGCGCGAACGCGCGCTCCCGGTCTATACCGTCCTGGTGCCGCTCTATCGCGAGGACCGCGCGATCGGCGGCCTGATCGCGGCGCTGCGGGCGCTCGACTACCCGCCCGCCAGGTTGGACATCAAGCTGATCGTCGAAGCGGACGACCCCGAAACCCGCGCGGCGATCGCCGCGGCCGCGCCGCCGTCGATCTTCGAGGTCGTCACGGTGCCGTCGGCCGGGCCGCGCACCAAGCCGAAGGCGTGCAATTACGCCCTGCATTTCGCGCGCGGCCAATATGTCGTGATCTACGACGCCGAGGACCGACCGGAGCCGGGTCAGCTGCGGGAGGCGCTGGCCACCTTTGCCAGAGGCGGCCCGGCACTCGGCTGCGCGCAGGCGCGGCTGCACTATTACAATGCGCGGGAAAACTGGCTGACCGCGCAATCGGCGCTCGAATACCTGTTCTGGTTCAACCTGCTGCTGCCCGGTCTGCGGTGGCTCGACCTGCCGATCCCGCTCGGCGGGACGTCGAATCACTTCCCGATTGCAATGCTGCGCCGGCTTTGCGCGTGGGATCCGCACAATGTCACCGAGGATGCCGACCTCGGCCTGCGCCTGGCGCGGGAGGGCTATCGCACCGAAATCCTGCAATCGGTCACCTTCGAGGAGGCGATCGTCGGCTTCCGCGCCTGGTTGCGGCAGCGCACACGCTGGCTCAAGGGCTATCTGCAGACCTACGCCGTCCATATGCGCGAGCCCGGCCAACTTTGTGCCCGGCTCGGCCTGCGTGGGTTCCTTGGCTTCCAACTCATGATCGGCGGGACCATCGCCGCCGCCCTGCTCCACCCGCTGTGGATCGTCGGGCTGCTCAATTGGGCGTGGCGCGGCGGCAGGCTCGGGCCGGTCGCCGTCGTGTGCTGCGCCCTGCTGGCCGTGGGCAATCTGGCCGCGATCGGCGCCGGAATATTCGTCGCCATGCAGCGCCGCCGTGCCGGCCTCCTAGCCGCGGCACTGACGATCCCGGCCTACTGGCTGCTACAGTCGATCGCCGGCTATCGCGCGCTGTGGTACGTGGCGCGGGCGCCGTTCCACTGGGAAAAGACCACGCATGGCGTGACCCGCGTGGCGTGGCAGGGCAGCCAGACCGCCAATGCCGAAACACCGGCAATCGCCCCGGTTGCGCGGCGCGCCGGAATTGCAGCGCGATTGCGCCGCCCTGGCGCCGGCGCACGCCCAAGGCGCTGGGCTGGGCCGTAGACGGGGCGGAATTATAAGAAGGATCAGCCGCCGGGCTGCGGCTGCGGCTCCAGCGCCGGAGGCAGCGACGGCCGACCGGTCGTCGGAACAGAGGATTTCGGCTCGGGCTCCGACGGGGCCGGAAGCGTGGTCTCGCGCACCGGCGGCTCGCCACGCAGCAGGCCGCGAATCTCCTCGCCGCTCAGGGTCTCGTATTCGAGGAGCCCGCGCGCCAGCATGTGGAGCTGGTCGATATGGTCGGTCAACACCTTGCGCGCGCGTTCGTAGCATTCCTCGACGATCCGACGGATCTCGCTGTCGATCGAGCGCGAGGTCTCCTCGGAAATGTTCTGCTGCCGCGCGATCGAATGGCCGAGGAACACTTCTTCCTCGTTCTCGCTATAGGCCAGCGGCCCGAGCTTCTCGCTCATGCCGTAGCGCGTGACCATCGCGCGCGCCATGCGCGTCGCCATCTCAATGTCGGAGGATGCGCCCGACGTCACCTTGTCGTGGCCGAAGATCAGCTCCTCGGCGAGGCGACCGCCCATGGCGACGGCGATGTCGGCCTCGAACTTCTCGCGCGTCACCGACAGGTGGTCGCGTTCCGGCAGACGCATCACCATGCCCAGCGCACGACCGCGCGGGATGATCGTCGCCTTGTGGATCGGATCGGAGGCCGGCATGTTGAGCGCGACCAGCGCATGACCGCCCTCGTGATAGGCGGTGAGGCGCTTCTCCTCCTCGGACATGACCATCGAACGGCGCTCGGCGCCCATCATGACCTTGTCCTTGGACGCTTCCAGGTCGGCCATGGTGACGACGCGCTTGCCACGCCGCGCCGCCATCAGCGCCGCCTCGTTGACGAGGTTGGCCAGATCGGCGCCCGAAAATCCGGGGGTGCCGCGCGCAACGACGCGTACGTCGATATCAGGCCCGACCGGCACCTTGCGCAGGTGCACCTTCAGGATCTTCTCGCGGCCCAGGATGTCGGGATTCGGCACCACGACCTGCCGGTCGAAGCGGCCGGGCCGCAGCAGCGCGGGATCGAGGACATCCGGCCGGTTGGTCGCCGCGACCAGAATGACGCCCTCGTTCGCCTCGAACCCGTCCATCTCGACCAGGAGCTGGTTCAGTGTCTGCTCGCGCTCGTCGTTGCCGCCGCCCAGGCCGGCGCCGCGATGGCGGCCCACGGCGTCGATCTCGTCGATGAAGATGATGCAGGGCGCATTCTTCTTCGCCTGCTCGAACATGTCGCGCACACGACTGGCGCCGACGCCGACGAACATTTCGACGAAATCGGAGCCCGAGATCGTGAAGAACGGGACATTGGCCTCGCCGGCGATGGCGCGGGCCAGCAGCGTCTTGCCGGTGCCGGGCGGTCCGACCAGCAGCGCGCCCTTCGGAATCCGGCCGCCGAGGCGCTGGAATTTCTGCGGGTCCTTCAGGAATTCGACGATTTCCTGAAGCTCCTCCTTCGCCTCGTCGATGCCGGCCACGTCCTCGAACGTGACCCGGCCGTGTCGTTCAGTCAGCAATTTGGCTTTGGACTTGCCGAAGCCCATCGCCTTGCCGCCGCCGGCCTGCATCTGGCGCATGAAGAAAATCCAGACCGCGACGAACAGCAGCATCGGGAACCACGACAGCAGAATCCCGAAGATCGACGGGATGCCGTCGTCCGGCGGCGCCGCACTGATGCTGACGCCATGCTTCTCAAGCCGGCTGACCAGGTCGGGGTCGTTCGGCGCATAGCTCGAGAAAGCGCGGCCGTCGTCGTAATGGCCGGCAATCGCGGCGCCCGTGATCGTGACGTCGCGGATATCGCCGGATTCGACGTCAGACAGGAATTGCGAATAGGCGACGTTGGTGCTGGGGCCGTGCCGGTTCGAGCCCTGGAACAGGTTGTAGAGCGCGATCACCAGAATCGCGACGATGACCCAAAGTGCGGCATTGCGGAAATTGGTCACAACGGTCCTCGGTCACAAACGCCCGGCGCCGCGGCCGACTTCCGGCAGGTTCGGCCGGCGCGATCGGCTCTTGGCATTACATCGCGTTCCTGAGGATGAACCAATCGGTCCATCGTCAGCAAGATACATAGGGTTGACCGGCATTCAGGCAAGCGGTCGGTGGCACACCGTCATGATTTCCATAGGTCGCGATATTTCCGCAACGGAGCGGGAACAGCGTGCGAAATGCATCGGCGGAGAAGCCGTCCGCGGCGAAATCCAGCGCGGGGAACGCGACCGGCTCCGTCCCGACCCACAGGCCGGGCACGCAGGCCCGCGCCGGCGGTGGGATTTCGGCCCAGGGTCGGCCGATCCGGTCGCGCACCCGGCGCCAGCCATCGGCGCCCAGCGCGCGGACCGTGCCGCCATCGCAGGCGCAGCCGGGATCGAGGCTGACGATGAACCGGCCGTCCCACACGCCGCGCTGCCCGGCCGACAGAGGCATCGGCAGTGGCGGGCCCGCGCGCGTCTCGCGCGCCAGGACGACCGCGCCCGGCGCCGACGGGTCGGGCACGATGCGGCACCCCGCCAGCGTGCGGCCACCGTCGAGGCGGCCAGTCACAAGCGCCCGGTAGAGCGCCTCCGTCCGTTCGAGCCGCGGCGCATAGCGCGCCCCGCCGACCGTGCGCAGGACGCCGACCAATGCGCGCAGGCCGATTTCCGCCGGCGCGTCGCGCAACGGCGCGGGATCGAACCGGCAGAACCCGGCCGGATCGAAGCAGGCGGCCCGGTCGGCAAGGGCATCGGCCGCCGTCTCCAGCGCCGCGCGGGCCTGAGCCATCCGCCGCGCGGTCGCCGCCAGCCGGCGCGGCGTCATGCCTTCGGCCGCCAGAAGCGGCATCAGCCGTCGCAGCCGCGCGCGGGCATAGCGCACATCGCCGTTGCTCGGATCCTCGATCCATTCCTGCCCGGCGTCACGCAGCGTGGCGACCAGGCGGGCCTTGGGGAAAACCAGCAGCGGCCGCAATAGCCGCAACGGCATGACAGCGCCCGCTTCCCGCGCGTCCCAGCGCCATGTCGCCGGCCGCATGGCGCCGAGGCCATCGACGCCGCTGCCACGGGCGAGCCGCAATAGAAACGTCTCGGCCTGATCGTCCTGGTGATGGGCCAGCACCACGTCGCGGATCCCATGGGCGGCGCACCATTCGGCGATCAGCGCGAAGCGGGCGGCGCGGGCGGCGGCCTGCACATTGCGGTCCGGCGCATGCCCGGTATAACGCAGCACCACGTGCGGGTGGCCGCGCCGGCGCGTCCAGGCGCCGACTCGTTCGGCCTCGTGCGCGGCCTCCGCGCGCAAGCCATGATCGACGGTCAGAACGGTGACCGCCTCCGGCGCGTAGCCGTGCGCGGCGCACCATGACGCGACCAGGTGGAACAGCGCCATGCTGTCCGCGCCGCCGGAAACCGCCAGCGCCAGCGGCAGGTGCGGCTCAAGCGGCTCGAACGTATCGGCGAATTCGGGAAGGGCGATGGCGCGCCAGTCGCGGTCGCGCCGGGCGGCTGCTACGAGCAGCTCAGCTTCTTGCGCTCTTGGTCGGCGCGCTGCCGCAGCATCAGCGGCGATTCCGGGTAGCGCTTCGATATCTCGTCCAGCGTCAGGCATGCTTCTTTGGTCTGCTTAAGCTGACCGAGGCTCATGCCCAGCTTCAGCAAGCTGGCAGGCGCCTTCGCGTTCTTGGGGTAGGTCTGAAAGCCTTTCAGGAACGATTCCGCCGCTTCGCGATATTGGCCCTGCGCATAATAGGTCTCGCCCAGCCAATATTCCGCGTTTCCCGACAAGGCGTGCGCGGGATATTTCTCCAGGAACGCCTTGAACGCCTCGCGCGCCTCCGGATACTTCTCCGACCGCAGCAGGGCGATGGCCTGGTCGTACTGCGCTTCCGGGCCGCCGACCGCGGCCGGGTTGGCGTGGGCTTGTATCTGCGCGCCGTTGGAGGACAGGCTGAGGGTGCCGAGATTGTGCGGCGGCGCGCCCGGCCCGTTATCGCCGCCGGCATCGGAACGCGGGCCGTAATCGGACCCGGCCGGCGGCGGGTAGGCCTGCCGCGGACTGTTGTCGTAATCGTCATAGCTGCCGCCGGATCCGTTGTCGGTCGGGCCGGTACTCGGCGCGCTGTTCGGGTACAATCCGCCGGAGGGTCCCGGCGGCGGCGGCGGTTGCTGCGGCCCCGCCGGCGGCGCGCTGTTCAGGTTGTCGAGCCGATTCGACAGCGTCTGTACCTGGTGATTCAGCTCCTCGACGCGGCCGGTCAGGTCCTGCAACTGCTGCTGCAACTGGTCCAGACGGACACTGACGTTGCCGTCGCCGCCCGGCTGGTAGCCGCTCGGGGGCTGCTGCTGATACCCGCCCTGGGGCGACGCCGCGTAGTCGCCGCCCTGGTAACCGCCATAACCCTGGGCGCCGCAATTTGCGCCGAACAGAAGGCTCACGCCAAGTGCCAGCGGCGCCGCGCGCAGAAGGCCCGAGCCGCTTCGCCGGCGCCACCGCCGGTATGCGTTCTGGATCGAATGGGACATTGTCTGCCTCAAAGCAAAACGGCGGCGCGTCGAAGCGCCGCCGTTTCAGAAACGCGCAGTAAGGCCCTTACTGAACTACGGTGACGCCGCGCCGGTTCTGGCTCCAGCACGATTCGTCGGAGCAGGTCGCCACCGGGCGTTCCTTGCCGTAGGAAATGGTGGTGATGCGGTCGGGTGCGACGCCGAGATTGACCAGGAAATCCCGCACCGCGTTGGCGCGCCGCTCGCCCAGCGCAAGGTTGTACTCGCGCGTGCCGCGCTCGTCACAATGACCTTCGACCGTGACGTGGACGTTGCCGTAGGTCTTCAGCCATTGGGCCTGCCGCTGCAGCGTCGCCTGCGCCTCCGGCGACAGGGCATAGCCGTTGGTGTTGAAGAACACCCGGTCGCCGACATTGGTGACCAGATCCTCCTGGGTGCCGGGGGTCACGCCGTTGGTCGGCGCGCCGGCGTTCGACGGCGCCGTGGCCGGGGACATGCCGACGCCGCCGGTGCCCGAAGTCGTCGCGGTCTGCGGCGGCTTCTTGCTACAGGCAGCGACCAGCGCCAAGGCGGCCACCACGCTCAGAATCTTCAGACCGAGGTTCCGGTGCATTTGTACGTCGACTCCTTTCTCGCTTCCTCTCGGGAAGCAGGCGCTCTTTTTCCAACGATCAGGGGTACTGAAACCCGGCCTCCGGTTGTACTCCGCACACGGACGCGCGCGCTTGGGCCGTGCGCGCGCGCAGTCCGCCAAGCATCACGGCTCGGAGCGTAGCCACCTTAGTCACCTTGCACTAATCGAGCAAGGGCGACCATGCGGGGTCCGAGGCATCGGTCGGCGTCAGGACTTCCCGCAGGTTGTAGCCCGTCAGGTCGACCGACCACAATCGCGACGATCCGCCCCGGCCGCGGCCGTTGCTGGGCGTCTGCCGGAAGAACATGATGACGCGGCCGTTGGGCGCCCAGGTCGGCCCCTCGTCCAGGAAGCTCTCGGTCAGGATGCGCTCGCCGCTGCCGTCGGGCTTCATCACCCCGATCGCGAAGCGGCCGCCACGGATCTTGGTGAAGGCGATCAGGTCGCCGCGCGGCGACCATGCCGGCGTGCCGTAGTGGCCTTCGCCGAAGCTGATCCGATGCGCGCCGCTGCCGTCGGCATTCATGATGTACAGCTGCTGCGAACCGCCGCGATCCGAATTGAACACGATCTGCTTGCTGTCGGGCGAATAGCAGGGCGAGGTATCGATCGCCGGGTTGTTGGTCAGGCGAGTCAGGTGGCGGGAACGGAGGTCCATCACATAGATGTCGCTGTTGCCCGCGTTCGACAGGCTCATGATGACGCTGTTGCCGCTGGGCGAGAAACGCGGCGAGAAGGTCATGCTCGGGAAATCGCCCAGCACCTCCTGCTGCCCTGTCTCGAGATTGAGCAGGTAGACCCGCGGCCGGCCGCCGTAATAGGACATGTAGGTGATTTCCTGCGCCGTCGGGTTGAAGCGCGGGGTCAGCACCAGGCTCGATCCGTCGGTCAGGTAGCGGTTGTTGGCGCCGTCCTGGTCCATGATCGCCAGCCGCTTGACGCGGCGGTCGAGCGGCCCGGATTCGGCGACATAGACGATGCGCGTGTCGAAATAGCCCTTCTCGCCGGTCAGCCGCTCATAGATCTTGTCCGCGACCATGTGGCCGACGCGGCGCGCGTTCTCCGGCAGCGTGTAGTAGGCGAAGCCGGTCATCTGCTGCTCGGCGAACACGTCCCACAGGCGGAATTCGACCTTGAGCCGCCCGTCCGCCTCGACCGTCGCCCCGCCGGTCACCAGCGCCTGGGCGTTGATGACGCGCCAGTCGCCGAAGCGCGGCGGCACGTCAGGGGAATGGGGCTGCTCGACGAAGCTCGCCGGGTCGATCGAGCGGAACAGGCCCGAGCCCGAAAGATCGCCCCGAATGACCTGCGCGATCTCCTGCCCGGCGCGGCCGGCGCCGGGGGAGGTGCCGGCGAAATCGGTGACGGCGATCGGGACCGGCTTGACGTTGCCCTGCGTGACGTTCAGTTCGACCGCGGCGCGGGCGGCGCCGGCGCGGAAGCCGGCCGCCGCCAGCAGCGCGGCGACAACGGCGAACAGCAAGCGATGTTTCACAATCAAGCTCCAGTCGTTCATCCGGACAGCATTTCTTTCGGATCGAAATTAATGATCATGTCGCGCCAGGTGCCGTACTTGTCCTGCGGCAGCATCGCAAAGGCGTCGTGGCAGGCAAAGACCGCGCGTACCGCGCTTTCGGCCGCGATCTGGAAATATTGCGGATCGACGCCGCCCGAGGCGCGGTTGGCTACCTCCGGGTCGCGCGCCAGCGAGCCGTCCGGGTTGAGCCAGATGTGCACCTTGACCACCAGGTTCTGCGCATCCTGCGCGCCCGCGGGGATATTCCAGCATTGCGCCAAGCGCGAGCGCAGCGCATCGAGCTCCGTCATCGTGAGCTGCTGACTCAGGGTCGGCGGCGTGTTGGTCGGCTTGACGTCCAGCGCCTCGCGGATCTGGTTCACGTCGAACTTGGCGTCCGGCGTGTCCTGTTTCGACGACCGATCGAGCAGCGCGGCGATCTTGCTCGGATCGAAATCTTCCTTCGACTGCGCATCGGGCGGCACCTGCGGCTTCTTCCGCTTCGGCTTGGGCGTCTTGTCCGGCTCCTTCTCGGCCGTCTTGACCGGCTTCGGCTTCTCTTCCTTCTTCTCCGCGGTCTTCTCGGGTTTCGGCTTCGCCGGCTGGGGTTTCTCCGCGAGCTTCGGTTTCTCAATCGGCGCGGGCGCGGGTTCCGGCTTCGAGACCGGCTGCGGCTTGGGCTTTTCGGGCTTCGGCGTCGGCTTTTCCGGCTCCGGCTGCACCTCCGGCGGGGGCGGTGGCGGCGGCGGCGGCGTTTTCTCGGCCTTGGTCTTTTCCGGCGCCTTCGGCTTGACCTTGGCCTCCTTGGGCTTCGGCGTCACCTTCGGGATGTTGGTCAAATCGGCAATCGTCACCAGTTCGACCGAGATCGGCGGCGACAGGTCGTCGATGCGCTTGGGCGCGAACGGCCAATCGAGGAAAGTCGCCGCCAGCACGCCGACGTGCAAAATGATCGAGGCAATCAGGGCTCTACGCATCGAACCGCGTCACGACCCTTTCGGAGTCTCGGTCACGAGGGCGACCTTGCGGAAACCGGCCGCGTTCAACTGGCCCATGACCTGCATGATGTCGCCATAGCTGATGTTGCGGTCGCCGCGGACGAAGATGCGTGCGTCCGGATTGCTCTGCGTGATCGCGGCGATCTTCGGCACCAGCGCATCCATATCGATCTTGGTCTCCTGGAGGTAGACCTGACCGTCCCGCTTCACCGTAATCGTCAGCGGCTCCGACTGGTCCTCCATTGGCTTGGCTGAGGTCTGCGGCAGATCGACCGGCACGCCCACGGTCAGCAGTGGCGCGGCGACCATGAACACGATCAAGAGCACCAGCATGACGTCGACCATCGGCGTCACGTTGATATCGGACATCGGCGCGTTCTGGCTCCAGCGCCCCCGCCCGCGCCGTCCGCGCGGGTTGCCGTTCAGGCGGACCGCCATCAGGCTGCCCTTTCGTCCAGCTGCCGCGACAGGATCGCCGAAAATTCCTCGGAGAAGCCGTCCAGCCGCGAGCCGAACTGGTTCACGTCGCCGGACAGCTTGTTGTAGGCGATGACCGCCGGGATCGCGGCGACCAGGCCCAGCGCGGTCGCGAACAGGGATTCCGCGATGCCCGGCGCGACGACCGCCAAGCTGGTATTGTGGCTGAGCGCGATCGCCTGGAAGGCGTGCATGATGCCCCAGACGGTGCCGAACAGGCCGACGAACGGCGCGGTCGAGCCGACCGTGGCGAGGAAGCCGAGATAGCGGCTCAAATCCTCCATCTCGCGATTGAGGGTCACGGACATGACCTTCTCGACCCGCTCGCGTACCGACTGGGCGGCGGCGCGGGTGCCGCGTTCGGCCGAACGGCGCCATTCGCGCATCGCCGAGATGAACAGGAAGGCCAGCGGATTGTCAGCCCGGCCGCTGACCCGGTCGAACAGGTCGTCCAGCGCGTAGCCGGACCAGAACGTCTCCTCGAACGCGTCCATGCGCTGGCGGATGCGGCGAAAGCGGATCAGCTTGTCGATGATGATGGCCCACGACCAGATCGAGGCCGCCAGCAGCAGCAGCATCGTGATCTTGACCACGATGTCGGCCTGCAGAAACAGGTGCCAGACGTCGAAGGTCATCACGTGGGAGCCGGCCAGCGCGGTCTGCACCACGCTGGAGCCGCCGATCGGCTGGCCCTGGATCGCCTGTTCCATGCTATCGCAACCTCTGGCTTCTCCGGCCCGATTCGGACCGCGAATTCTTCTCGTTAAAGATGGCGCAGTTGAGGCAAGTGGGTAACGGCGGTCAAGCCGGCCTCCCTCTACCGCCCCTGGCCGAGCAGCCTGAGCGCGGCGCGCAGCCGGGCCGGCAGCCGCTGCGGCCGACCCCTGGCGTCGAGCCAGGCCAGCTTGACCATCCCACGCACCAGATCCTCGCCGGCACGGCGTATCACCTGCGCGGCGTCGAGGCTCGCGCCACGCACCGCGGCCAGGCGGGTCCGCACCTCGAGCGCGTCGTCGAGCCGCGCCGGGCGCCGGAAATCCACCGTGCAGTGCCGCACCGCGAAGCCCTGGGCGACCCGGCCGGGTATGGCCGGCC
>JBDZUN010000190.1:0-6659 GCA_040255145.1 Hyphomicrobiales bacterium
GAACGCGATCGCTTATCGCTGCGTGCGGCTGGTGGCGGAGAGCGCAGCGTCGGTGCCGTTGCTGCTGTACGAGGGCGGTGTCGAGCACGACACCCATCCGCTGCTCGACCTGCTGGCGCGGCCCAATCCGCTCGAGGGCGGGACGGAGCTGCGCGAGGCGCTGTTCGGCTATCTGCTGATCGCCGGCAACGCCTATCTGGAGGCGGTCGAGGCGGCGGGCCGGCCGCGCGAACTCTATGCCCTGCGGCCGGACCGGATGCGCGTGGTGCCGGGCCCGCGCGGCTGGCCGGTCGCCTATGACTACACCGCCGGCGGGCGCACGACGCGCTATCCGGTCGACCTGGCGCGCGGGATGTGCCCGATCCTGCACATGAAGCTGTTCCATCCGACCGAGGATTATTACGGCCTGTCGCCGATCGAGGCGGCGGCGGTGGCGATCGACACCCACAATGCCGCCGGCGCGTGGAACAAGGCGCTGCTGGATAACGCCGCGCGGCCGTCCGGCGCGCTGGTCTATGCCGGGGCCGACGGGCCGGCCAACCTGAGCGAGGAGCAGGTCGCGCGCCTGAAGGCCGAGCTGATGGAGGCGCACCAGGGTGCGCGCAATGCCGGGCGGCCGATGCTGCTCGATGGTGGGCTCGACTGGAAGCCGATGGCGCTGTCGCCCGCCGACATGCAGTTCATCGAGCAGAAGAACGGCGCGGCGCGCGAGATTGCGCTGGCCTTCGGCGTGCCGCCGATGCTGCTCGGCATCCCCGGTGACAATACGTATACGAATTATATCGAAGCCAACCGCGCATTCTGGTGCCAGACCGTGCTGCCGCTGGTGGCGAAGACCTGCGCCGCAATCGGCAACTGGCTGGGGCCGGCCTATGGCGGTGGCCTGCGATTGGGCTTCGACACCGACGCGATCGAGGCGCTGTCGGCCGACCGCGAGGCCTTGTGGCGGCGGGTGGGCGCGGCCGACTTCCTGACCGACGACGAGAAGCGCGAGGCCGTCGGCTATGGCGCGCGATGACCAAGGAAGGGCATGGACATGAGGGAGACAGGCGAGGACGGCGCGCCGGGCCCGACCCATTGGCGCGTGCCGCTGGCGCTGGTTGCGTCGGTCCTGATCCAGGCCGGCGGCGCACTGGTCTGGGCGGGCGCGACCAGCGCGCGCATCGACCAGCTTGAAACCAGCAGCGCGGAGCAGGGCGCGGTCGCGGCGCGCACCATCCGGCTGGAGGAACAGACGCGCCAGATCGGCGCGGCGGTCGAGCGCATCGAGGTCAAGCTCGACCGGCTGACCCTGACGGCCGGCGAGGACCGCGCGGCCAAGCGGGGTGAGCCATGAGCGCGGGCGGCGCGGCGGCGCGCCCAGCCGCGGCGCGGATCGGCGGCGTGTTCGAGGGTTATGCCAGCGTGTTCGGACGCGAGGACCAGGGCCGCGACGTGGTGATGCCCGGCGCGTTCCGCCGGGCGCTGGCCCGGCGTGGGGCGGCCGGCATCCGCATGCTGTGGCACCACGATCCGCGCGAGCCGATCGGGGTGTGGACCGCGATCGAGGAGGATGCCCGCGGGCTTCTGGCGCGCGGGCGACTGGTGCTGGAGGTCGGGCGCGGGCGCGAGGCGCTGGCGCTGATCCGCGCCGGCGCGGTCGACGGGCTGTCGATCGGCTTCCGCACCGTGCGGTCGCGGACCGAGGCGCGCACCGGGGTGCGGCAATTGCTGGAGCTGGACCTGTGGGAGATCTCGCTGGTCACGTTCCCGATGAACGATGCGGCGCGCATCTCGGAAGCCAAGGACGCGGCTTTGGCCGACACGCTGCGCCGCGCGGCGCAACGGCTGCGGGGATAGTTCCTCTTACTCGGGCGCCATTGCGAGGCGCGTTGGCGACGAAGCAATCCGGGCTGAGGTTCAGCGAGGTGGATTGCTTCGCTGCGCTCGCAATGACGAAGAAGAAAGCGGTCCGCAATGACGATCATATCAGGCGAGTACAGACGATTCATAACACGGAGACGCATGTGACCGAGGACGACATCGAGACCAAGCACGCCGACCACGCGCCGTCGCAGGGCGAGGTGCGCCATGCGGTGGACGAATTCCTGCGCACCTTCGAGGCGTTCAAGTCGACGAACGACCAGCGCCTGGCCGAGATCGAACGGCGCATGTCGGCCGACGTTCTGACGGCGGAGAAGGTCGAGCGGCTCAACCGCGCGGTCGACGAGCAGAAGCAGGCGGTCGACCGGCTCAACCTGGCGGGGCGGCGCCCGGCGCTGGGCGGCGCGGCGGTGGAGGCCGCCGATCCGCGCGCGGTGGAGCGCAAGGACCGCTTCGCACGCTTCATGCGCAGCGGCGCGCGGGACGCGGAGGCGCCCGGCGAGGTCAAGGCGCTGTCGGCCGGCAGCGAGGCCGATGGCGGCTATCTGGTGCCCGACGAGACCGAACGCGGCATCGAAAGGGGCCTGGCGCGCATCTCGCCCATCCGGGCGATCGCCGCGGTCCGGCGCATCGGCGCCTCGGTCTACAAGAAGCCGTTCGCGACCGCGGGCGCCGCGTCCGGCTGGGCCGGCGAGGCCGACGCGCGGAGCCAGACGACCGCGCCGACCCTGGCGGAACTGGAATTCCCGGCCATGGAACTCTACGCCATGCCGGCGGCGACCCAGACCCTGCTGGACGATTCCGCCGTCGATATCGGCGAATGGCTGGCGCAGGAGGTCGATACCGTCTTCGCCGAACAGGAGAGCGAGGCCTTCGTCACCGGCAACGGCAGCAAGAAGCCGACCGGATTCCTGTCCTATCCCACCGTCGCCAACGCGTCGTGGGTGTGGGGCAAGATCGGCGCGATCAAGACCGGGGTCGATGGCGCGTTCCCGGCGAGCGACCCGGCCGACATCCTGGTCGACCTGGTCTATGCGCTGCGCCAGGGCTATCGCGCCAATGCCAGCTTCGTGATGAACCGCGCGGTGCAGGCGGCCGTCCGCAAGCTGAAGGACGGCGACGGCAATTACCTGTGGCAACCGGGCATCGCCGCCGGCGGCCCCGCCATGCTGATGGGCCGGCCGGTGGTCGAATCGGAACATATGCCGAACCTGGGCGCGGATTCGCTCAGTATCGCGTTCGGCGATTTCGCCCGCGGCTATCTGGTGGTCGACCGGGTCGGCGTGCGGGTGCTGCGCGATCCGTATACGGCCAAGCCCTACGTGCTGTTCTACACGACCAAGCGGGTCGGCGGCGGGGTGCAGGACTTCGAGGCGATCAAGCTTCTGCAGTTCGGCGACTGACGCCGGCCGCGCCCGTCCCGCCGCGCTGCGCCGCGCCTTGGCCCCCCTCCGAGCGGGCAGCCGGTGCGGCGGGCGGGCGCGCGTCATCGACCCCTCCCGATAACGGATATCGCCATGACCAGAAAACCCGACCGGCAGGCGCCGGTGGCGGATGACGGCGCGCCCCCGACATCCACCGCATTACGGCGCGCGCCGGAAGCCAAGACGCTGAGCGCGCCGGAGCGGAAGGCGTTGGAGAGGCAGAAGCGGGGGGCCGGCCGATGCAGGGATTGATCCGCACCGCCGCCCCGGCCGAGGAGCCGGTCTCGGTCATCGAGGCCAAGGCGCATCTACGGCTCGACGGCGGTGCCGAAACCGACCTGCTGGCCGCCCTGATTGCCGGCGCGCGCGAGGTGGCGGAGACGCTGACCGGCCGCGCGCTGGTGACGCAAAGCTGGACCGTGAGCCTCGATGGCTGGGCCGACGGCGCGGTCGGGCGGCCGGCAGGCCTGGCGCCCGCGCCGCACTGCGCGCGGCTGGCCTTGGCGCTGCCCAGGCCGCCGCTGATCTCGGTCGAGTCGGTGACGACGTTTGACGCCGACGGCGCGGCAAGCCTGTGGGCGCCGGCGGCCTATTTCGTCGACCGCGCCGCCGTGCCCGGCCGCATCGTGCGCCTGCGCGGTGCGCCGTGGCCGATGCCAGGCCGGCCGCTCGGCGGCATCGAGATCGCGTTCACCGCCGGCTATGGCGATGCCGACGCGGTCCCGGCCGCGTTGCGCCAGGCGATCCTGCTGCTGGTCGCGCACTGGTTCGAGAACCGCGAGCCGGTGCCGCCGCGCACCATCGGCACGCCGGTGCCGGCGGCGGTCTACGGCCTGCTCGCGCCGTTCCGAGTGAGGGGATTGTGACGCGAAGGCGCCCCACGCGGCCGCCGGCGAAGATGGATTGCTTCGCTCCGCTCGCAATGACGGAGAGGACAAATAGACGCCTACGGAGGACCACATGGACGAGATCGGGCGCAGGCGGCGGCGTCTGTCGCTGCAGGCCGAGACGGTGATGCCGGACGGCGCGGGCGGCGGCGCGGCGCAGTGGATTGAGGTAGCGCAGGTCTTCGCCGCGGTCGAGGGCATTGGCGGGAATGAGGAGGACGTTGCGATGCGCGTGGCCGGGCGGACGCGCTATCGCGTCGGGCTGCGCTATCGGGACGGCGTCGCGGCGGGCATGCGCTTCGTCGATGGCGGGCGGGTGCTGACGATCCGCGCGGCGTTCGACCCCGACGGCACGCGGCGGCGGCTGACCTGCCTGTGCGAGGTCGTGCCGTAAGCGCGGCGCACGCTTTGGCCGAGGCGGCCTTCGCCGTGCTGGACGCGGCACTGGCCGTGCCGGTCTACGACGCGCCGCCGGTCGACGCGGCGCTGCCCTATGTTGTGATCGGGCCGATCCGCTCCGCGCCGTGGCGGGCCGACGGGCTGGCGGGCGAGGAGCATAGCGTGAGCGTGCACGTCTGGTCGCGCTATCGCGGGGCAAAGGAAGTACGCACGCTGATGGATGCGGTGCGGGCGGCGCTGGAAGACGCGGACCTGGCGCCGGCGGGGCATCACCTGGTGCTGCTGTCCTTTGCCGGGGCCGAGGACGCGCGCGCCGGCGATGGGGTGACCCGCCACGGAACCCTACGCTTCCGCGCGCTGACCGAGCCGGCGGGAAGCTAGCGTCGCCCTTCCCCTCGATGGGGAGGGAAAGGTGATTGGAGAATAAGGAGAGACATATGACGGCGCAGAAGGGCAGGGATTTGCTGCTCAAGGTCGACCAGGGCGGCGGCGCCTTCGTCGCGGTGGCGGGCTTGCGCTCGCGCCAGGTCACGCTGAACGCGCGCGCGGTCGACGTGACCAACGCGGATTCGGCCGACGGCTGGCGCGAATTGCTGGGCGGGGCGGGCGTGCGCTCGGCCTCGCTGTCGGGCAGCGGCGTATTCCGCGACGCGGCGGCGGACGAGGCGATGCGCGCGATGTTCTTCGCCGGCGATATCCGCGCCTGGCAGGTGGTGGTGCCCGATTTCGGCACGATCGCCGGGCCGTTCCAGGTCAGCGCGCTGGATTATGCCGGCGAGCACGACGGCGAGCTGACCTATTCGCTGGCGCTGGAGAGCGCCGGCGCGCTCAGCTTCACGGCGGCGTCGTGACCGCGAACCGGCAGCGCGGCGAGGTGGCCGCGGTGATCGACGGCGCGCCGCGCCGGCTGAAGCTGACGCTGGGCGCGCTGGCCGAGCTGGAGGACGAGGCGGGCGAGGATCTGGCCGCCCTGCTTGGCCGGTTGGAGCGCGGCGGCATCACCGCGCGCGACGCGCTGCGCCTGATCGCGGCGGGCCTGCGCGGGGCGGATGGGAGCGAGGTCGACGGGGCGGCGGTCGCGCGCATGGAGGTGGCGGGCGGGCCGCTCGGCGCGTTCCGGCTGGCCGCCGAGTTGGTCGCAGCGGCGTTCGATACGGGGGACGCACCGCCGGGAAAGCACCCGGCGCCGCGGGAAAATCCGATACCGGAGCATTTCCCTGGCGGCGCCTGATCGCGGTCGGGCTGGGCGGCTTGCGGCTTGCGCCCGACACGTTCTGGGCGCTGAGCCCACGCGAATTCGCGGCGCTGGCCGATGGTGGAACGTCCGAGGTGGGGCGGCCGCTCGGCCGCGCCGAGTTCGACGCGCTGCTGGCGCGCTATCCGGATTGAGGGGATGTGAGTGGCGGGAGGGACGATGGCCCAGGACGGGACGGATGGCGGGGCGGGTGGCCTGCGACAGGGGCAGGAGGCGGCGGAAGCCTATGCCGAGACGCTGGCGCGCGTCGGGGATGCGCAAAAGGCGCTGGAGAATTCCGGGCGCAGCCTGGGCGCCAGCCTGAGCGGCGCGCTGGCGCGCGCGACGGTGAGCGGGCGGGGCTTGAGCGACGTGCTGCAATCGGCGGCGTCGAGCCTGAGCCGGTCGGCGTTGCGCAGCGCGCTGCGCCCGGTCGGCGACACGCTGGGTTCGGCGCTGACCGGCGCGATCGGCGGCCTGGTCGGGCGCGTGCTGCCCTTCGCCAAGGGCGGCGTGGTCGATGGGCCGGCCTTGTTCCCGCTGGGCGGCGGCGCAACCGGGTTGATGGGCGAGGCGGGCGCGGAGGCGATCCTGCCGCTCAGGCGCGGGTCGGACGGACGGCTTGGCGTCGCCGGCGCGGGCGGCGGCGGGGTGCAGGTGACGATCAACGTCGCGACCCCGGACGTCGCCGGCTTCCGCCGTTCGGAAAGCCAGGTCGCCGCAATGGTCAACCGCGCCGCGCAGCGCGGCCTGCGCAATCTTTAGGGGTCAGCCATGGCGTTCCATGAGGTGCGGTTCCCGACCGGCATCGGCTTCGGCTCGTCCGGCGGGCCGGAACGGCGCACGCAGATC
>JBDZUN010000191.1:0-6658 GCA_040255145.1 Hyphomicrobiales bacterium
GCGGTTCCGACCTCAAGCCGGCGATCCTGCTGGTCGACGACGAGGGCATGCCCATGCTGCTGCCCAGCGGCAAGGAGGCGCGCTATTTCCTATCGGTCGACGCCATCCTGTCGGTCGAGGACGGCGCGAGCGTGCATGGCGGCGACGTGCTGGCGCGCATCCCGCGTGAGGGCGCCAAGACCCGCGACATCACCGGCGGCCTGCCGCGCGTTGCCGAGCTGTTCGAGGCGCGACGACCCAAGGACCATGCGATCATCGCCGAGAGCGACGGTCGCGTGACGTTCGGCAAGGACTACAAGAACAAGCGCCGCATCATCGTCGAGCCGCTGGAGGGCGACGGCGCCCCGGTCGAGTACCTGGTCCCCAAGGGCAAGCACGTCGCGGTGCAGGAAGGCGACATCATCCATACCGGCGAATACCTGCTGGACGGCAACCCGGCGCCCCACGACATCCTGCGCATTCTCGGCGTCGAGGCGCTGGCCAGCTACCTGGTCGCGGAAATCCAGGACGTCTATCGGCTGCAGGGCGTCAAGATCAACGACAAGCACATCGAGGTGATCGTCCGTCAGATGCTGCAGAAGATCGAGATCGAGGAGTCCGGCGACACCACCTTCCTAGAGGGCGAGCAGATCGATCGCCTCGAATTCGACGAGGTGAACGAAAAGGCCATCGCACGCGGCGAGCGTCCGGCCGAAGGCAAGCCGGTGCTGCTCGGCATCACCAAGGCGTCGCTGCAGACGCGCTCGTTCATCTCGGCGGCCTCGTTCCAGGAGACGACGCGCGTGCTGACCGAGGCCGCGGTGACCGGCAAGGCCGACGACCTGCAGGGCCTCAAGGAGAACGTGATCGTCGGCCGGCTGATCCCGGCGGGTACAGGCGGCATGCTCAATCGGCTGAAGCAGGTGGCGGGCGAACGCGACCGTGTGATCATGGAGCAGCGCGCGCGCGACGAAACGCCGAGCCTGCCGCCGGCGGGGGGCGGCGAAGTCGCCGCCTGACCAGGCCACGGCATTCCTGTGCAAGAAGGGTCCGTCCCGGTTTCGGGGCGGGCCCTTTTTCATGCCCGCCAGCCGTGCGCGGCTGCTTCGCCTTCTGGACAGCGCACGGGGAACGGGCCAGCATGGTGCTGCGACCGGCGCGAGCGCCCGTGCGATGCGGGCGGTTCCGGTCGGGACCGATCTGCGCTGATTTATCCGGACAAATGAATCCTCATCCGAACCGACGCCGGGAGCGATGCCGATGACCACTGATCCGCGGCTACCTTTCCTCGCCGAATTGGAGCGCAAGGTGCTGTGGCTCGCGACGTGGACCATCCATCACGCCAACCACGTGCGCGCGAAGGAGGATGGGCTCAAGGTCGGCGGCCATCAATCGTCGTCTGCATCGCTCAGCACGATCATGACGGCACTCTATTTCGCCGCCCTGCGTCCCGAGGATCGCGTCGCGGTCAAGCCGCATGCCAGCCCGATCTTCCATGCGATCCAGTACCTGCTCGGCAACCAGACGCGCGAGAAGCTGGAGAATTTCCGCGGCTATAGGGGTGCACAGCCCTATCCCTCGCGCACCAAGGACGTGGACGATGTCGACTTCTCGACCGGGTCGGTCGGGCTCGGCGTCGCGCAGACGCTGTTTGCGAGCCTGGTGCAGGATTATGTGCGCGCGCACGGCTGGGCCGGCGGCCGACCGGAAGGGCGCATGGTCGCGCTGGTCGGCGATGCCGAGCTGGACGAGGGCAATATCTTCGAGGCGCTGCTCGAAGGTTGGAAGCACGGCCTGCGCAACACCTGGTGGATCATCGACTACAACCGGCAGAGCCTCGACGCCGTGATCCGCGAGGGGCTCTATGCCCGGTTCGAGGCGCTGTTCCGCGCCTTCGGCTGGGACGTGGTCACCTTGAAGTACGGTGCGCTGCTCGAGGCGGCGTTCGCCGAACCGGGCGGCGATCGCCTGCAAGACTGGATCGACCGCTGCCCCAATCAGCTCTATTCGGCGCTGACGTTCCAGGGCGGCGCGGCCTGGCGCAAGCGGCTATTGGACGACCTGGGCGACCAGGGTCCGGTGACGCGGCTGATCGAAAGCCGTTCGAACGATGCGCTTGGCCGTCTGATGACCAATCTCGGCGGTCACGACCTGCCGTCGTTGCTGCAGGCGTTCGAGGCGGCGCGCGAACACGACCGGCCGGTTTGTTTCCTGGCCTATACGATCAAGGGCTTCGGCCTGCCGCTGGCCGGCCATAAGGACAATCACGCCGGCCTGATGACGGAAAAGCAGGTTACGGAATATCGGCAGACGGTCGATGTTCGCGCGGGTCACGAATGGGAGCCGTTCGAGGGCCTGTCGCTGCCGCCGGCCGAGTTGCGCGCCTTCCTGGACGGGGTGCCGTTCAACCGCGAAGGGCCGCGCCGCGGCACGGGCGCCGCTATCCCCATACCTGCGGCGTTGCCGGCGCCGAAACAGGCGGCGATGTCGACGCAGCAGGGCTTCGGCCTGATCCTTCAGGAGATGGCGCGCGCGGACGACGCGCTCGCCGGCCGCATCGTCACGACATCGCCGGACGTGACGGTGTCGACCAATCTCGGCCCCTGGGTCAATCGGCGCGGGCTGTTCGCCGCCGAGGACATGGCGGACACGTTCCGGTCGGAACGCATCCCGTCGACCTACAAGTGGGACTTCTCGCCCAAGGGCCAGCACATCGAGCTCGGCATCGCCGAGATGAACCTGTTCCTGATGCTGTCCGCGCTCGGGCTGTCGCATTCGCTGTTCGGCGTGCGCCTGCTGCCGATCGGCACGCTGTATGACCCGTTCGTGCAGCGCGGCTTGGATGCGATGAACTATGCCTGCTACCAGGACGCGCGCTTCGTTCTGGTCGGCACCCCGTCGGGCATCAGCCTGGCGCCGGAGGGCGGCGCGCACCAGTCGATCGGCACGCCGCTGATCGGCATGGCGCAGGACGGCCTCGCCGCGTTTGAGCCCGCCTATGTCGACGAGCTTGCGGTCATCCTGCGCTTCGCCTTCGACTATCTCCAGCGCCGCGGCGACACCGAGGCGGCGCCCGACGAGCGCACCTGGCTGCGCGACGAAATCGGCGGCTCGATCTATCTGCGGCTGTCGACCAGGACGCTGGAGCAACCGTCCCGAGCGATGGACGCCGCCCTCGGGCGCGCCATCATCGACGGCGCCTATTGGGTGCGGGAGCCGGGCCCCAATGCGCAGGTCGTCGTCGCCTATACCGGTGCGGTGGCGCCCGAGGCGATGCAGGCCATCGGCCTGATGGCCGAGGATCGGCGCGACGTCGGGTTGCTCGCGGTCACGTCGGCGGACCGCCTCCACGCCGGCTGGGCCGCCGCGCAGCGGGCGCGGGAACGTGGGCTCGCGCATGCGTCTAGCCATATCGAACGCCTGCTGCGCCCGTTGCCGCGGCAGTGCGGCCTGGTCACGGTGCTGGATGGCCATCCCGCGACGCTCGCCTGGCTCGGCGCGGTGCACGGCCACCGCACCCGGGCGCTCGGCGTTGAGCATTTCGGCCAGGCCGGCACCGTCGCCGACCTCTACCGGCATTACGGCATCGACGCCAACGCCATCGTCGCGGCCGCGCAATCGGTGGTGCCCGGGCGGCCGATCCGCTATGTGCGCGCGCTGGCCGGCTGATCAATTGGAAGCGGAGGGAGCGCGCTGTGTACGAACAGATCCTGTATGACGTCGATGACGGCATCGCCACGATCACCCTGAACCGGCCCGACCGGCTGAACGCCTTTACCCAGACCATGGCGAACGAGCTGATCGACGCGTGCGACCGTATTGACGCCGACGATGCAGTCCGCGCCGTCGTCGTCACCGGCGCGGGGCGGGCGTTCTGCGCGGGCGCCGACCTCGGCTCCGGCGGTGAGACGTTCGAGCGTGGCGGCGGGACCGAAGGCGACCCGCGCGATTCCGGCGGCCGCGTCACCTTGCGCATCTTCGACCTGAAGAAGCCGGTCATCGCCGCCGTCAACGGCCCAGCGGTCGGCATCGGTGCCACCATGCAATTGCCGATGGATATCCGCATCGCGGCGGACGATGCGCGCTTCGGCTTTGTCTTCGCCCGACGCGGCATCGTGCCCGAAGCGGCGTCGAGCTGGTTCCTGCCGCGCGTCGTCGGCATCTCGCAGGCGCTCGACTGGGCGCTGTCGGGCCGCGTCTTTCCGGCGCAGGAGGCAATGGCCGGCGGCTTGGTCAAAAGCCTGCACCCGGCCGCCGAGCTGCTGCCGGCCGCCCGCGCCATCGCGCGCGACATCGCCGACAACACCTCGGCCGTCTCGGT
The DNA here is from genome assembly GCA_040255145.1 of Hyphomicrobiales bacterium. Classification (GTDB taxonomy): domain Bacteria; phylum Pseudomonadota; class Alphaproteobacteria; order JBDZUN01; family JBDZUN01; genus JBDZUN01. The sequence continues at coordinate 4,301 of JBDZUN010000191.1, forward strand.
CGCGCTGATCCGTCAGATGATGTGGAAGATGCTGGGAGAGAACCATCCGATGGCTGCCCATCGCATCGACAGCCGTGCGGTGGCCTGGACCGGCCGCCACGCTGACGCGAAGGAGGGGGTGACCTCCTTCCTGGAGAAGCGCCCGGCCAGGTTCTCCCTGAAGCCGAGTCAGGACATGCCCGAATTCTATCCGTGGTGGGACGAACGAACCTATTCCTGACCCGGCCCCAGGAGGCCGCGCGGCACGTGCTGCGCGGCCTTTGCGCTGGGTTATGGCACGTAGGGGCTCGCGGACACCGTGGCGACCGTCACTTCGCGGGCCGGCGTGCCGACCATGCCGCCTAGCCAACCGGCGATGCCGCCCAGCACCAGGGCGATGAAGCCGTAGATGCTGGCCTGCGCCACCGCCTTGCGGGTAACTTCGGCGGCCTGGCGCGCCTTGGCCGCCGCCTGCTCGTACTGGCCCTCCCACTCGGTCAACCGGGTATTCGCGTCTTGCGGCGTGATATTGGCCGCGCGGGCGATGTCGTCGACCGCCTGCGCGCGCGCGGCCTGGGCCGCGGCCGGGTTCTCCGTGGTTGAGCTCTTCAGGTAGTTCATCACCGCGGCGCTGGCGGCCTTCGGGTCGTTGACGCCGGTCTCGTGCTGCACGTCTTGCTGGATCTGCGCGAAGGGTTGGTTGGATTGGATCAAGGCGGTGGCACCGCTGCCAACGCCACCGGCCGCGCCGCCCAGCGCATTGAAGGCGCCACCCAACAGGCCCCCGACCGAGGCGGTCACCGCCCATACGATCACCAGTGTCGTCCCGGCCCACGCGATCACACCATGCCAGCCGGCGGTGGAGCGCAGGGGGCGGCCGCTCATGCGGCCCGCCACCAGGCCGCCGACGAACGATGCGATGATACCGGCGACGATCCACCAGATCGCCGCGGCGAGCGAAAAGCTGCCTGCGTCGGGATTGTCGGCCGCGTGCACGCCGACCGTGCTCAAGCCGACGCCGAGACCCAGCAGATTGAGCAGGAGCTGGACCACCAGCGCGACGACGATGCCGGCGAAAACAGCACCCCAGGTCACGCGCTTTAGCAGCACGGTATCCATGTCCTGCGCCATCGCCGCGCCGCTTACATCCGTCGCGACACCTATGGCCGCACGCTCAGACGGGATCGTCATCGGTCGTCTCCTGTCGCGATGTCACGCACTGATCGTGCGATAGGCAGGAAACACCTATTCGGCCCGCTTGGCTGCATTGCCGCCGCGCGGCGGTTCGCCGGCACCGCGTTTGCGGTTGGTCCGATCGAGCGCGCCGGGCTGCGTCTGGCCGGCCTACTTGGCGGCGGCGCGGGCGAAGTCCTGGGCCAGCGCGCCCGTCAATTCGGTGAGCAGCGTGACCTTGCGCTCAGCGAACACCCAGCGGCCGTCTTCCTTGACGTAGCGGTCGTCGTAATAGCCCGCGATCGGCCCGGCCTCCGGCCGGTTGGGAACGCGCAGATCCAGATAGCACGCGCCGCTGGCGCGATCCGGGCCTTCCAGGGTCACGACATGGTTGTGGATGTAGGGCTTCGGCGACAGGGCGCCCAGCGCGCGCCGATAGATTTCGCGCAGCGCGGCGTGGCCGGTGATCCGGCCGAGAGTCGGCTCATCGAACACGCCGTCCTTGGCAAACAGCCCGACCAGCCCCTCCACGTCGTTGCGCCACACGTAGTGGCAATAGAGGTTGGGTAGCACGCGGATCGCCTCACGATCGAGCAAGGCTTGGACATTGGCGGCGGTGTCGGGCATGACGTTCCTCCGTGGTTGGTTGGGCCGGTTTCGCCGGCCGGCTTTATCGCCGTCGATTGTAGGATCGTGTACGGCGCCACCGCCAGCCGCACGAATTTCCGGTGCTGTCCTAGTTAGGCGGCCGGTGTCCTAAGTTCGGGAAGGAGTGTCCTAGTTTGTGATGTGAGATGCCCGCTAGCCCTCGGTTGGGCGGCCATCTGCGGCTTCCTCTGCATCGGCGAGGATTTCCTTGTCGATCTCCAGCTTGGCGATCAGGCGCTCGATTTCCTTTACGCCAATTTGACCGCTCACGATCAAGCGGAAGCTGGAGTCCTTGGACAACAACCCAGTCGTCAATTCCCGTTCATTCGCCATGAGCTTCGCCTTTGCGGGAGGTGGCGGAGGCGTCTCTTGCCGTCGGCTCGCTTCGGCACGGCGGCTGACAGGAAGTCCCTCTTGAACCTCATTCTGATCACCTAGGCTATCAGAATCTTCCTTGCTTGTGAATCGGATCGTCTCATCAAACACCCGAAGAAAGCGAGCCGCAGCCTCGTCGTTGAAGCCCTTGGCGCGCAGCGTCGCGGAGTTGATGGCCGGAGC
>JBDZUN010000400.1:0-1527 GCA_040255145.1 Hyphomicrobiales bacterium
GGCCCGCGCCCGCGGCGTGAGTCCTGGACGACTCGTCGACGCGGCGGACCACACATACGCATTCGCAGCGCCCAGCCCCGAAGCGATCACGGCGTGTCCCGGAAGGACCTGCGCACTCCGCGGCGACCCGATCCGAAGCAAAAAAAGAGCCGGCTCTGGGCCGGCTCTTGCTTTGAAGCGCGCGCGGCGCGGGCTAGTTCGCAGGCTCGAAGTTGAACGTGCGGCGGCTCGTCACCGGCGAACTGATCGGCTGGAAGCGCCAGCGGTCGATCGCCTGCAGCGCCTCGCGGTCGAAGATCCGCGGCGGCGATGCGTTGACGACGCGCGAGGAGGTGACGGTACCGTCGGTGCCGACGGTGAACTCCACCTCGACCGAACCGGCGCGGCGCAGGCGCGCCGCCTGGCGCGGATACTGCGGCGCCGGCGTGCTGATCGGGCGCAGCTCGTTGGACACGCGCGGGGCCGCGGGCGCGGGCGGCGGCGTGGCGGCCGCCTGCTGGGCCGGCGCCTGCTGCACCGGAGCCTGCTGGGCCGGCTGCGCCGGGCGCTGCGCCGGCGCCGGGGCCGGCGGCGGGGCTTCGGCCTGCTGCTGCGCGAACCGCTCGGCGGCTTCCTTCTGCGCCTTCTGCTGGTCGGCGATGCGCTGCTTCTCGAGTTCCGCCTGGCGCTTCACCTCGTCGGCGGCGGCGAGCTGCTGGTCCTGCGCCTTCTTCGCCGCGGCGGCCTGGCCGTCGGCGATCGCCTGCTTCAGGCGCGGCAGCGCCGGCGCCTTCGCATCGGTCTTCTCCATCAGCGCGTACAGGCGCTGCGCCTCGCTGAAGTCCTCGCGCGAGATGCTCTGCTCGGTCGCGATCAGCGCGTACGGCAGCAGGTCGGTCAGCGCGCTGGAGACCGCCGGATCGTTCGGCTGCTTGTCGCGCAGCGCGAGGTAGTACTCCATCGCGTTGTCGCCGCCCGGCGCGTACAGGCGCTGCTGGCGCAGGGCCTGGCCCGCCGCTTCGCGCAGCTGGTCGGCGGACATCGCGTTCACCTTGTCGGCGACGGCGGGCTGGGCGGCCTGCTGCGCCGCCGCCCCCGCGGCGGCATCGGGCGCGGCCGCGCCCTGGTCCTTCTTGCATCCCGCGAACGCGCAGGACACCAAAACGAGGGCGACGACCCGGAACAGCGCGGGACGCGCCTTGTAGGCATTCGAAAGATACATCTGGAAGCTCCCCTATCCGTGCGGTGCGGGCACGTCCGCCTAGGACGCGACACGGCGGGCGATTTGTCAACTACTTCCCGATGCAGAAGGTCGAAAAAATGTGACCCAGTAGCGCATCCGGGACGACCCGGCCGGTGACTTCGCCGAGCGCGTCGTGGGCGGCGCGCAAGGCTTCCGCCGCGAGGTCGAGGCTGCCGGCGGCCAACGCCTCGCGGCCGGCGCCGAGCTCCGCCGCCGCGCGGCGCAGGGCATCCACCTGCCGGGCGCGCGCGCTGAACGCGCCCTCGGCGGCCTCGCCGCCCTCGCCTGCCGGCCCGGCAGCGGCA
>JBDZUN010000192.1:0-6615 GCA_040255145.1 Hyphomicrobiales bacterium
CGCGCCCGGCGCGAAGCCCTCGGTCTGCCAGCTGCCGCTGTCGCCGTTGCCCGACAGTTCAAGCGCCAGCACCTCCCAGCGGTCGGCCAGGAACGGCGCCACGAACGACCACCAGCGCAGGTGCGCGGCGCTGCCGTGGACCAGCGCGAGCGCCGGCTTGTCCCGGCCGCGGCCCCAGATCGCGTAGCGGATCGGCGCGCCGTCGACGACCAGCGAATGATGGTCGGGTTCGGCCGCGACCGCCGCGCTGAACCATTGCGGCGCGCTGGCCAGAAGCGGAACCGCGGCCTCCGCCGCCGATATATCCGTCACGCCGCCTCCTTCAGCATCTTGAAGACCCCGGCGCCGATCATGATCGTCCGCTCGCCGCACCAGATGCGGCCGCGCACGACCACAAGGTCGCCATTGATTCCCGCGACCTCGCCCAGCCCCTCGACCCAGTCGCCGAGCTGCGCCGATGCGATGAAGTCGGTCACCATGCGCACCGTCGCCCATTCCGGGCCGCGCGCGCGGGTGACGGCGTGGCCGAGCGTCGTGTCCGCGAACGACATCAGCATGCCGGCATGGCAGACGCCCTCGCCGTCGGTGTGGTTGCCGGCGACCCGGAACGCGCGGCTGTAGCCGTCGGCGCTCGTCCGCTCATAGAGCGGGCCGAGGTGCCGGGCGAACGCGCTGATCGGCGACACCTCGGCATAGCCGCGCGGCGCAATCGCGGGCGAGGTCGACGGCTTCGGCATCCGGTTGGCTCAAAGATCGCTCGGCGGCGGAACACCGGCCGTGTTTAGCGCGCCCTTTTGCCGCTCGGCAAGGGCGGCGCTGTCGAACGCCTCGATCGTCTCGCGGAACATCCGGCACCAGTTGCGCTCGGCGCCGAGGTGCAGGAACACCGCGCCGAGGCCGATCGCCGCGCGATCCATGAACACGAATTCGCGGGGCGGCGCGATCGGGCCGATCTCGCGCAGGCGCCGATGGACCTGGGCCGCCTGGGGCCGTCCGTAATCCGCGGGCTTCACCCCGTCAGCCAGGGTCCGGCTGCGATCGTCCAGCAGCGGGCCGTAGATGAACCGGGCCCAGATGTTGAGCGTATCGACCAGGTCCTTGGTGACGCCGCGGAAGCCCCATGTCTCGTAGGCGTGGACGGCAAGGTCGCGGTCGCCGGTGTCGAGCGCGTGATAGAGGTCGATGACCCCCTGGACGAAATCCGGCCGAAAGATGCGGATGCAGCCATAGTCCAGCAGGTTGATGCCGCCATCCGGCCGCACCGTGTAGTTGCCGAGATGCGGGTCGCCGTGGATCACGCCGAAGCGCGCGAACGGCAGCCACCAGGCGCGGAACATCGCCTCCGCGATCCGGTTGCGGAATTCGAGCGGCGCATCCGCGAAGGACAGCAACGGCCTGCCCTCCAGCCAGGTCATGGTCAAAAGCCGCTCGGTCGACAGCTCGGCCACCACCTCCGGCACGGCGATCGCGGGGTCGTCGGCGAAGATCGCGCCGTAGAGGCGCGTGTGCGCCGCCTCGCGCTTGTAGTCCAGCTCCTCGCGCAGGCGCGCCCCGATCTCGTCGTGCATGCGCGTGGTGTCGATGGTGCGGTCGATGCGGCGATAGATCGAGAACACCAAAGCGAGCTGCCGCAGGTCGGCCTCGACCGCCGCGCGCATGTCGGGATATTGCAGCTTGCAGGCGAGTTGGCGGCCGTCGAAGTGGTCGGCGCGATGGACCTGGCCGAGCGAGGCCGCGGCCGCCGCCTGCGGCTCGAAATGCTTGAAGCGCCGCTGCCAGTCCGGCCCGAGTTCGGCACGCATGCGGCGCTTCACGAACAGCCAGCCCATGGCCGGCGCATTGGATTGCAGCTCGGCCAGCTCTAGCGCGTATTCCTGCGGCACGGCGTCGGGGATGGTGGCCAGGATCTGGGCCACCTTCATGATCGGGCCGCGCAGGCCGCCCAGGGCGCGCTTCAGCTCCTCGGCGTTTCGGCCGTGGTCGAGCTCGACGCCCAGAAGCCGGCTGCCGGCCAGCCGCGCGGCGATGCCGCCCATATTGGTCGACACGCGCGCATAGCGCCGCATCCGCCCGCCGAACGAATCCGCCTCGTCTGTCATGTCGGCTACGGCGCGATGGAATGTGGGCTCACGCCTCGCCCGCCTCGAGCTGGTCGATCAGGTCGGAGATCACCGACAGGCCCTTGGCCCAGAAGCCGGGATCGCGCGCGTCCAGCCCGAACGGCGCCAGCAGCTCGTCGTACCGCCTGGTGCCGCCGGCGCGCAGCATGTCCAGATACTTCTCGGCGAAGCCGGCCTCCGCCTCCTGGTAGACCGCGTAGAGCGAGTTCACCAGGCATTCGCCGAAGGCATAAGCGTAGACATAGAACGGCGTGTGCACGAAATGCGGGATGTAGGACCAATAGGTCTCGTAGCCGGGCCCGAGATGCACGGCCGGCCCCAGGCTTTCGGCCTGCACCGACAGCCACAGCGCGCCGATCCGGTCCGAGGTCAGCTCGCCCTCGCGCCGGGCGCGATGCAACCGCCGCTCGAACTCGTAGAACGCGATCTGGCGCACCACGGTGTTGATCTGGTCCGACACCTTGGACGCGATCATCGCGCGCCGGGCGACCGGGTCGGCCTCGTCGCGCAGCAGCGACTGGAAGGTCAGCATCTCGCCGAACACGCTGGCCGTCTCGGCGAGGGTCAGCGGCGTATCGGCCATCAGCGGACCCTGCGGTGCGGCCAGCACCTGATGCACGCCGTGGCCCAACTCGTGCGCCAGGGTCATCACGTCGCGCGGCTTGCCCAGGTAGCTCATCAGCAGGTAGGGGTGCGCGCTGGGCACCGTCGGATGGGCGAAGGCGCCCGGCGCCTTGCCCGGCCGGGGCCGCGCGTCGATCCACGGGTCGTCGAAGAACCGCCGGCCGATCGCCGCCAGCTCCGGCGAGAAGGCGTGATAGGCGCGCAGCACCGTGTCGCGCGCCTCGTGCCAGTCGAGCGTGCGGTCGGGATCGCCCGGCAGCGGCGCGTTGCGGTCCCAATATTCCAGCCGCTCCAGGCCCAACCAGCGCGCCTTGAGCGCGTAGAAGCGGTGCGACAGGCGCGGATAGGCCGCCTGCACGGCGGCGGTCAGCGCGTCAACCACCTCCGGCTCGACCTGGTTGGACAGGTGCCGCTCGGTCTCGGGCGCCGGATAGGCGCGCCAGCGGTCCTCGATCTCCTTATCCTTGGCCAGCGTATTGGTGATCAGCGCGAAGTCGCGCGCGTGCGTCTCGAACGTCCCGGACAGCGCGTGCGCCGCGGCCTCGCGCCTGGCGCGGTCGGGGCCGGACAGGAGGTGCGTCGTCTCCTCCAGGCCCAGCGCGCGTCCGTCGACAGAGAAGCGCAGGCCCGCCAGTTTCTCGTCGAACAGCCGGGTCCAGGCCGCCTGTCCGGTGACGTGCTTCTCGTGCAGGAGCTTTTCGAGGTCGTCGGAGAGCTGGTGCGCCCGGAACACGCGCAGGTCGCGCAGCCACGGCCGGTAATGGGCCAGCGCCCGCGCGGCGAGCTTTTCGTCCAGCGCGGCGTCGTCCAGCCGGTTGATCTCCAGCGTGAAGAAAAGAAGATCAGTCGCGATGCGGTTCGCCCGCTCCTGCGCGTCGCCGTGGAAGCTCGCGATGCGCAGATCTTCCATGTCGGCGGCATAGGCCAGGCCGGCAAAACTGAGGATGCGGCCCAGAATTTCCTGGATGCGGCCGAATTCGTCGATCGCAACGGCCAATTCATCGCCGGACAGCGCCGCGACGCGCCCCTGATAGCGTTCGGCGAACGCCTTGATGTCACGCTCCGCCGCGTCGAAATCGGCCTTCAGCGCCGGCGCGTCGATCGCCGGGTACAGGTCGGACAAATCCCATTCCGGCGGCGGCGCGCCCGCCTCGCGGTCGGACGCACGCGGCGCCGCTTTGCTTTCGCTCATGCCATCTCCAGGGTCTGTCTCAGGTCGCGATCGGCTGGGTTGTCCCGTCGGGCGAAGGCGCAGGGGGATAAAGCGGCTGCGCGTCCGGCGCGCGCGGAATGACGATGTCGCCGTTGTCGCGCATGCGTGGCGCCTCGTAGCGCGGCAGCGTGTGGTACAGCCGCAGCATCGCCCGGCCCAAGCCCTCCAGCGCATCGCGCATGTCAGGGGTGAACAGCGCCGACGGCGGGGCCTCGTGCTCCGGCGCGGCCGGGGCGGGCTGCTGGCCGAAGGCCGGCGCGGCAGCGAGGACGAAGCCGGCAGCGATCAGGATTCGGCGCATGGCGCACCTCGGAACCGACGGGACATGGGCCCAATATCGGCAGTGGCCGTCGCCCGATCAACGCCCGGCTTGTTTGCCGGCGTCCGACCGGCCTCAGCCCATGCCGAGGGCGGCCTTGTAGAGATCGAGCAGCGCCTCCTGCTCCTGATAGTCGTTGCGGTCGAGCTTACGCAGCCGTACCACCTGGCGCAGCACCTTGGCGTCGAAGCCCGACGACTTGGCCTCGGCATAGACATCGCGGATGTCGCCAGTCAGCGCCGCCTTCTCCTCCTCCAGCCGCTCGATGCGCTCGACAAAGGCGCGCAACTGATCCGCCGCGATCGCCTGCGAAGCCACCTCGTCCGTCGTGTCCGTCATACTCGTCACCGTCCGCTGGAGAAGCCGCGGACACTACCGGCGCGACAGAACCTGGGCAACGGGCAACGCGCCCGCAACCAGCGCCAAGCCGTCAATGGCCGTGCTGCGGCATCCGCGCGACCTGCTCCGGGCTCGCCTCGGTCTGGTAGCGAGCCTTCCATTCGGCATAAGGCATGCCGTAGACGATCGCGCGCGCGTCGTCCTTCGACAGCGCGACGCCCTTGTCCTGCGCCGCCTCCTGGTACCAGTTGGACAGGCAGTTGCGGCAGAATCCGGCCAGGTTCATCAGGTCGATGTTCTGCACCTCGGGATGGCCGCGCAGGTGCGCGACGAGGCGACGGAACGCGGCAGCCTCCAGCTCGGTACGGGTGCGGTCGTCGGCGATCTCGGTCATGCGATCCTCCCTGCTCTGCAATCGAGAGATAGTCTGCCACATCGGATCAAGCTAGACCGGGGACCAGGCTGGACCGAGGCCCGCCATGGACCCGACACGCGACCACGACATGCGCGCGCTGCTGCGGCGAATGTTCGACGCAGGCCTCGACGCGGTGCGGGCCGAGCGCGTGCTGCCGCCTCACCTGCCGGCGCCGCCCGCCGGACGGACCCTGATGCTGGGTGCGGGCAAGGCCGGCGCGCCGATGGCTTTGGCCGTCGAAGCGCACTGGCCGGCGGATCGACCCCTGTCGGGCCTGGTGATCGTCCCCTACGGCCACGGCGCGCCGGCCACGCGCATCGAAATCGTCGAGGCGGCGCACCCCGTGCCCGACGCCGCCGGCCAGGCCGCGGCGCGACGCATCCTGGAAATGGCCCGCGGCCTCGGCCCCGACGACCTGTTGCTCGCACTCTTGTCCGGCGGCGGCTCGGCCCTGATGGCGGTGCCGGCGGATGGCCTGAGCCTCGACGACAAGCGCGCCGTCACCCGCGCCCTGCTCCGTTCCGGCGCCGCGATCGGCGAGATCAACGCGGTGCGCAAGCACCTGTCCGCGATCAAGGGCGGTCGCCTCGCCGCCGCGGCGTGGCCAGCGCCGACCTGCGCGCTCGCGGTGTCCGACGTCCCCGGCGACGACCCGGCGGTCATCGCCTCGGGCCCGACCGTGCCGGACACGACCACCTTCGCCGACGCCCGCGCCGTCCTGGCGCATTATCGGATCGACCCACCCGGCCTGGCGCTCGCCCATCTGGAAGCCGCACAAGACGAGACACCGAAGCCGGGCGACCCCCGCCTCGCCCGCAGCCGAATGACGGTGATCGCGCGGCCGGCCGACGCACTGGCTGCGGCTGCGCGCGCCGCCGAATCGGCGGGCTTCCGCCCCATCGTGCTGGGCGACGCCATCGAAGGCCGCGCCGCCCAGGTGGCGCAGGAGCATGCCCGCCTCGCCCTCCTCCATGCCGCGCGCGGCGAGCGGGTGGCGATCCTGTCGGGCGGCGAGCTGACCGTGGAGCTGCGCGGCCGAGGCACCGGCGGCCCGAACCACGAATATGCCCTGGCGCTCGCACTGGCCCTGGACGGGGCGCCGGGCATCTGGGCGCTGGCCTGCGATACCGACGGAATCGACGGCGCGACCGACGCGGCAGGCGCCCTGATCGGGCCCGACACGCTGGCGCGCGCGGCGGCGGCCGGCCTGGACGCGGCCCGCCGCCTGGCCGACAATGATTCGGGCAACGTCTTCGCCGCGCTGGGCGATGCGTTGCAGACCGGTCCAACGCGGACCAACGTCAACGATCTCCGGGCGATCCTCGTCAACCCCAGGATGCGGTAGTGTCGGGCGCGCCGTCCCAACGAGCCGTGAGCGAGGCCCCATGCGCAGACGCCGACGTGTCAAGATCCTGGCCACCCTGGGCCCGGCATCCTCGTCGCCCGAGCGGATACGCCAGTTGTTCCTGGCCGGGGCCGATGTCTTCCGGCTGAACATGAGCCACGGCAGCCACGCCGAGGTGCGCCGCTATCACGCCGCGATCCGCCGGATCGAGAGCGAGATCGGCCGCCCGATCGGCATCCT
>JBDZUN010000193.1:0-6609 GCA_040255145.1 Hyphomicrobiales bacterium
GCAAAGATAGGCTTGCCGCCCGGCGAACCGACCTTCGTGCAACCGCTCGGCGGCTTCGTGGACGAAGCCGGTCTCACCTTCCCAGACGTCGCCCGTTTCGGCGGCCGAGATCGCTGGCACGTAGCGGAAATTGGCGTGCCGCGCGGCGAGGTCGTGGAACAGATCGGTGCAATAGAGGTCGTGCGGCCGGCGCACGCCGTGGATCAAGGTCACCGCCTCGCCCCAGCCGGATTCGAGCAGGTCGAGCACCATGCTCTTCGGGCTCGACAGGCCAGAGCCGCCCGCCAGGAACAGGAACGGCTTCGGCGCCGACTTGCGCACGTGAAACCGGCCATACGGCCCGGTCAGGTCGAGTGCCGCGCCGACCGCGAGGTTTTCATGCAGCCAGGTCGTCGCCTGACCGCCCGGCACCAGGCGGATGTGCAGTTCGGGGCGGTTCGGCGCGCTGGGCGGATTGGCGAGCGAGAACGCCCGTGGCACGTCGCAGCCCGGCACGGCGACGTTGACGTACTGCCCAGCCTGGAAACGCAGGCCATCGCCGGGCAGATCGAGTGTCACGATCAGGATATCCGGCGTCGGACGGTCGATCGCCGCGACTGTTGCGCGATGATCGGCGACCGGATGGCGCTCGGCACTCTCGTCGTCGTCGATATCCGCCTCGATCACGACGTCGCTCAGGGTCCGAGCCGTGCAGGCCAGCGCCTTGCCCTCCACCCGCTCGACATCGAGCAGCGCGAAGGCCGACGCCTCGCCGTGGTCGACCGCGCCGTCGAGCACGTCGACCTTGCACGTGCCGCACAGGCCGTGGCCGCAGGCATGCGGCAGATAGAGCCCGGCGCGCAGGCAGGCGTCGAGGATGGTCTGGCCGGCCAGGACGGAGACCGTCTCGCCCAGCGGCTCCACCGTAACCTGCGCAGCGATGCCCCGGGTCATGTCGTCGGCCTGATCACGAGCGGCTGCCGCCGACACCGTCGAGACCAGGCGTCCAGAAGCGCAACAGGCTCTTGTGGCCGATGCCCTGTGCGCCGATGGCTCGCGCCGGGTCCGGTGTGAACGGCGCGCCGTCCAAGGTCCAGGTCGCGGCGTTCCAGTCGATCTTCGCCCAGTCCGGATGGCTGCCGTAACAGGTCGGCAGCAGGTCGCTCAGGATCGCGCCGAACGGCATATCGGGCGGCAGCGGAAAGGCCAGGGCGGCACAGAAGCTGTTGTGACCCTCCCAATGAAGGTAGACCACGATGTTGCCGTGGAAATTCGCCTGCGCATCGCGCGGCGCGAACCGATAGTCGCCGATCGCGGTGACCGACATGGCGGCCTCCTATTCCGCCGCGATGCGCCGGCCGCGCATCCAATCCACCCACTGACGATGCTCGGGCGACCCGGCATAGTCCATGTTGTCGACGCCGACGTTCAGGTTGTACCAGCGCAGCACGTCTTCCATTCCGGCGCCGCCGCAATGGCCCTGGAAGATCTGGTGTACCGGCAGCCAGGATTGCACGTATTTCTGCGGCTCTGGGTCGAACACATCCTTGCAGCCGTCCGAGCAGAAATGATAGCGCTCTCCCGCGAATTCCGTGTTGCGGAAGCAGATCGTGGTCGGGTCGTCCGGCTCGGTGAAGCCCATCGGGATCTGGCACGTCGTGCACAATTGCGGCAGGGCATTGTTGTAGAAGCGCTGGCCGGAAGCCGCCTGCTCCGCCCACAGATCGAGCCGTGGCCGATAGAGCCGGTCGAACGTGTCGGGATATTTCTGCGCCAGCCAGTCCTTATGCTCGGTGTCGACGTCCCAGGTGTGGAACGCCGCGGCGTGGGTGTAATTGTAGAAGATGCACCACACCTCGTGGGACAGGCGCGTCTTCTCCTTGGTCGCGACCCCGGCATGTTTGGGCGGCCGGATGCCGTAGCGCGCCAGGTCGGCGAACAGCGCGCCGCCCGATTCCTCGTAATACATCTCCCACGCCTCGGCCCAGGACATGACCTTCTTGGGCAGCATGTAGTCCATCATCATCGAGACGAGCGACAGAAGCCGGTAGCCCCGCCAGAACCACTTGTCGATCCAGCGCTGGATGATCGGTACGTTGGCTTCATCCTGTTCCAGCAAGAACTTCATGACTTCGAGGCCGAACGTCATGTGACGGCTTTCGTCCGACTGCGCCGAAAAGCCGAAGGTGACGGTGGCGAGGTCGCCGTTATAGGCGGCGCCCGACATGAACGGTACGAACAGAAGGTTGGTCAGCACGTATTCGAAGGCGAACGACACCGCGATCAGGAATTCGAACGGGCCCGCGGTGACCGCGTCTTCGAAAAAGCTCTTGGGCACCGACAGGTACCAGACCCTGTCATACATATGGCGCCAGTCGTGGAAGCCGTCGAAATACTTGTTGTAGTGGCTGATCGTATGGATCTGGGTCTGGGCATGGCGCAATTCGTCGATCGATTGCATCTGCGCCGCGACGCGCGGCCCCACGCCGCGCAGGTGCCGCGCGACATGGGCGAAATGGCGATGCGCCATGTATTCGAGCGGCGTCACGCCCTGCAGGAACAGCTTCACCGCATTGAGATAGCGCGCGTCGGTCAGGCCGAACTGGCCGTTGTTTTGCGCGAAGCTGTCGATCACGGCGTAGAGCTTGCGCTCCTTCTCCGCCTGGATCTTCCAGTAGGAATCCATGGTCAGGCGGAACGGGTCTTCCCAGGCATCCCAGTCGTGGATGCGAATGCCCTCGAACCTGTCGTAGGGGAACACCTTGTCCATCGGCTGATAGGTCGTGTCCCAGCCGAGCCCGCGCGTCAGCAAAGCGTGTCGCTGCTTCAGGCTCAATTTCCTGCGTGGTGGCGTCGGCGCGTTCATCGCATCACCTCCAGGCCACGGCGAAAAAGTCGTCGTCCTCGTCGAGATTGCCCGACAGCGAAATCATCTGAAGCTGCATTTCCTGCACCTCCCATTCGCGGCCAAGTCGCTCCGACACGCTTTGCCGATGGACCACCAGCCGTCCCGGGCAGTCGATCTTGATCATCGACGGAAAGCGCGAGATGCGCGCCTGCGGGTTGTCCGCCTCGATCGCCGCGACCAGCGCCGGGCTCTCCGGCGTCACGTTGAGGGTCAGCGAAACGTCGCGCGTGGTCATGCCCCGGCCTCCGTCTCGATCCCCAGACGGGCTGCGAGCGTGTCGAGATCGGCGACAATCTGGGCGCAGGCCGCGGCACCGTCCGTGTCCAGGACATGCGCGGCGAGCGGCGCTGCGGCCTCTGCCGCGCGATCGCGCCAGGCGCGATACCAGCCGGACAACAGCGCCCGATTGGCTTCCGATTCCGCCGTCGCGATCCGAATTATGGCGTCGACCCACTTGCCGATATCGGCCCGCCAATCGGCGACGAAGGCGCAGCCCAGCGGCAGCGCGACCGCGCCCCGCGCCATGCCTTCCTCCTCGAAGCGGTCGAAGACGAGCGGATGCAGCACGCCGTCCATCGCCAGGTTCTGCGCGACAAACAGTTCGAACCAGTCGTCGACGACCAGGCTGTCCTCGACCAGGCGGCGCACGCCCTGCCAATGTGCCGCATCGAGCCAAGCCGTCTTGGCGGTATCCAGGCTGTCGCCCTGTCCGCCGTCCAGCGCCAGACCGATCAGCGAGATGTGCTGGGCGAGCCCCAGCCGGTCGGCGGCGCAGAAGCCGGCCGCCGACGTGATCTGCGTGCCATAGCCTTCGTCGCAGATGCGCAGGTTGTTCATGTTCGCGCCCCATTCGTAATGGCGCAGCGGGATCAGGTAATCCGCGATGGTCTGCCGCCAGACCGGCGCGACGGCGTCGAACAGACCGCGCTGTCCGATCAGTTTGAGGTTGCGCTCCGCCGTCTGAATCATGCCGGCGCGGCTGATCGTCCAGGTCCCGTAATAGAATTGGCGCGGGTCGGCGAAGGCATACCAGTCTGCCATGCGGATCGCCGTGCGATCCTGATCGAAGATCGCATGGGCGGGATCCCATAGCGGGCGATAATGGAAATTGTCCGTCGGCTGCAGGTCGGCCGTCGCCTCTTCATAGCGTGAGGCGGGCCGGTCTTCGCCGAAGCGGCGCGCCAGATTGCCGAATGTGTGCCGGCGCGGCGTGATCGCTTCGCTCTGGATTTCGATGGTCATTGCGGTCAGCCCCGGTCGAGCGCGCGGAAGGCCGCCGCGACGGCGGCATCGGCCATGCATACCTCGGCCTGCTCCCGCGCGCAGAATTGCGCGAAGGCGTGCGGCGGCATGACCAGATCGACCGTGAGATCGGGATCGCCCAGCGCGAAACGGAATTCGACGAATTGCGACCGGGCGATGCCGGTCACGGTGACTTGGCGCGCCAGCCGGTCGACTGCTGCGTCGGCCACGGCAATCCTCCCCTTTGGTGTGTCACGCCGTCCATGCGGGCGCGATCAACTTTGCCCCATGCTGTTGCAACCGGCATGCCACCAGGCAAAAACGCACTTTTCCCCGCGCGCTACGAACCGATTTTATCATTTGATGAATTTCGTCGCCTCGCTGTCTCGATTGAATTCATGATTTGCGCATATCATGCAGTTATGACCAGAACGACCAGCGCCATGCCGGGCGGCGCGGACATCGCTGATCTGCGCGAGCGGTTGCGGTTTTCGCCAAGCGACGGCCGCATCTGGCTCGACGATCAGCGCATGGTCCTGATCCACGTCGGTGCGCTCAGCGCGATGCGGCGCGAGCTGATCGACGGCCTCGGCCTGGCTCGCGCAAGGGCCTTGCTGACCCGGATGGGCTATCAGTCCGGCGCGCGGGACGGACTTTTGGCGCGCCGGGTCCGGCGCGACCGGCCGGAGCTCGATGCCTTCATGACCGGACCCCAGCTTCATGCGCTTGAAGGCATGGTGGCGGTCGACCCGGTCCGGGTCGAGGCCGACATCGCGGGCGGCCGCTATTACGGCGAATTCGTTTGGCGCGATTCATCCGAAGCGGAGGCCCACCTCTCCGTCTACGGACCGAGCTCGGCGCCCGTCTGCTGGAACCAGATCGGTTACGCATCGGGCTATACCAGCACCTTTTTCGGCCAGCCCATCCTCTATCGGGAGATCGAATGCCGCGGCATGGGCCATTCCCAATGCCGTATCATCGGACGTACCGCCGCCGAATGGGGCGACACGGAGGATGATATCGTCACCCTGCGTCAGGCGGTTTCCGGTGGCGCACCGGGTGTGCCTGCGGGTCAGCCACCACGGCGGCCAGAACCGGGACCGGGCCGGTCCCAGGCCGGCATTGTCGGCGTGTCGTCGGGCTTCAACGCCGCGCTGCATCTGGTCGACCGCGTTGCCGCCACCCGGGCGACCGTGCTGTTCCTGGGCGAGACCGGCGTCGGCAAAGAGGTGTTCGCGCGCACGCTGCACGCGCGCAGCGATCGCGCGAAGAAGCCGTTCGTCGCGGTTAATTGCGCCGCCATCCCAGAGGGCTTGGTCGAAGCCGAATTGTTCGGCGTGGAGCGTGGCGCCTTCACCGGCGCGGTGCAGTCGCGCCCCGGCCGGTTCGAACGCGCCGACGGCGGCACCCTGTTCCTGGACGAGATCGGCGCGCTCGACCCAGCGGCCCAGGGCAAGCTGCTGCGCGCGCTGCAAGAGGGCGAGGTCGAGCGCGTCGGCGGCACCGTCACGCGCCGGCTCGACGTCCGCGTCGTCGCCGCGACCAACGCGGACCTTGCCGAGGCGGCGCGCAATGGCCGGTTCCGCGACGACCTTTTCTTTCGCCTCAACGTCTTCCCGATCCACCTGCCCGCGCTGCGCGAGCGGCGCGATGACATTCCGCTCCTGATCGCGCATTTCCTGCAGGCCTTCGGCGCGCGCTATGGCCGAACCGTTTCCGGGCTGACCGAGCGCGCGATCGACGCGCTGTTGGACTACGGCTATCCCGGCAATATCCGCGAGCTGGAAAACCTGCTCGAACGTGCCGTCATCCTGGTCGGTGACGGCGAACCGATCGACATCGCGCACTTGTTCCGTGGTGAGGCACTGGCGGCGGACCATCCGAAACACCGGCTCGCGCCGGCGGACACGTCGTCGCCCACGATACCGGATCGCGTCCTCGACGACGGCCTGGCGCTTGAACAGCTCGAAGCCAGCCTGATCGAAGCGGCGGTCGAACGCGCCGGCGGCAACCTCGCCCGCGCCGCGCGCAGCCTCGGTCTGACCCGGCCCCAGCTCGCCTATCGCTATGCCAAAGCCCGAAAGGTCGGTCGCGACGACACCGCGCAGCGTTAGACGGCGGCCCTGCATCGATGAGCCGACCGGCGGTGGACGGTGATGATAACTGGATCGATGGCAGCGCGGGCAGCGACACTTGGCGATGGAGCCTCATCGGGTTGTCCTCGGTAAGGTCGAGGCGGCTTATGAGTGTAGCGGATTGTATGCCGCCGTGCGGATGATGCCAGTTGTATCGGCGTAGCCAGGCGGACAGTTTGGCTTTCCGGTGGTTTGAACCGGGGTAGACCTGGGCATAGGCCCATTCCCGCAACGCAGCTGGGCAATGTCAGGTGTGTGGCGCGGCTGCGCGCTGTCGCTGCTCATGCCCAGCTCACAATCCCTCGAACAGGGGGGTGGAGAGATAGCGTTCGGCGTGGTCGGGCA
>JBDZUN010000194.1:0-6605 GCA_040255145.1 Hyphomicrobiales bacterium
ATTCGCTGCCAATGGCAGCACGGCGCTGCGGTTGGTCAGCAGCACGATGGCCTTGCGCGCCGCTTCGCGCGCCAGGGCGCGATGATCCGCGGCGACTGCCGGCGGCGAGTCCGCGCCGCGGGCGAACGGGTCGTCGAACAGGCCGAGCCGTTGCTTGAAGCGCAGCACGCGCAGCACCGCGGCGTCCACCGTCGCGATGTCGGTCAGGCCGCGCGCCAGTGCGATGCTGAGGCCCTGGGGATAGGCGTCGCTCATCATGTCGATGTCGATCCCGGCGTTCAGGGCGAGCGCCGCCGCCGCCGCCATGTCGCCTGCGACGCCGTGATGGATCAGCTCGGCGACGGCGTTGTAGTCGCTGATGAACACACCATCGAAGCCCCATTCGCCGCGCACCGTGTCGTGCAGCAGCGGCCGGTTCGCGGTCATCGGCAGGCCGGCAATGTCGGTGAAGGCCGGCATGATCGCCGCCGCGCCCGCGGCGATTGCGGCCTGGAACGGCGGCAGATAGACCTCGCGCAACGTGCGCCCCGCCATGTCGACCGGCGCGTATTCGCGCCCGGCCAGCACCGCGCCGTAGCCGGCCAGGTGCTTGGGCGTGGTCGCGACCGCGTCGGGGCGGCTAAGGCCGGCGCCCTGGAAGCCGCGCACCTTGGCCTTGGCGAAGCGTGCGGCGAGCCAGGTGTCCTCGCCCGGACTTTCGGCGCTGCGCCCCCAGCGCGCGTCGCGCGCCACGTCCAGCATCGGCGCGAAGGTCAGCGACAGGCCGTCGGCGGCGGCCTCGACCGCCGCGGCGCGCGCGGTGCGTTGCCACAGGCCGGGGTCGAAGGCGGCGGCCTCGCCCGGCGGGATCGGGAAGGTGGTGCGGTGGCCGTGCACCGCGTCGAAGCCGAAGAACAGCGGGATGCCGAGCCGGCTTTCGGTCACCGCGGCGGTCTGCGCCTCCCGGGTCCAGCGCGCGCCCCAGAGGTTCAGCATGCTGCCGATCCGGCCGGCGCGCACGCCGTCCAGATATTCGCCGGCGCCGACCGGGCCGGTGACCGCCATGTTGGCGGTGCGCATGGTGAGCTGGCCGATCTTCTCGTCCAGCGTCATCCGCGCCAGCAGCGCCTCGAGGTCCGTACCGTCCGCGCGCGACGCCATGCTTCGCCTCCAGCCTCGGTGTTCCTGGGCGGACTCATCGCACGATAGTGCGGTCGGCGGAAACGTGGATTACAAGTGTGCGGCTCGGCTTGGGCCAGATCGGGGGGACGGACTTGGCTTTCGGTCTAAGCGACGGAAGCGCCCTGCGGCAGCTTTACGAATTGCTCCGCCCGCTGCGCGAGGCGCCGCAGCGCAATCCGCTTGCGATCCTGACCATCGGGCTGATCGCGGCCATCGTGCTCAACGCGGTCGGCCAGGTGCGGCTCAACCAATGGCAGGGCACGTTCTACGACGCATTGGCCCAGCGGCATATGGCCGCCTTCCTGCACGAGCTTCTGGTCTTCGTGGTCATCGTCGCCTTCCTGCTGTCGCTCGGCGTGGCGCAGACCTGGATCAGGCAGATGATCCGCGCCCGCCTGCGCGAATGGCTGACGCTCGACCTGCAGAACGCATGGCTGAAGCCGCGGCGGCCGTTCCGGCTCACGTTCGCCGGCGCCGCCGGCACCAACCCGGACCAGCGCGTCCATGAGGACGCGAGCCACTTGACCGACCTGTCGGCGGATCTCGGCATCGGCCTCCTGCAATCGTCGCTGCTGCTGGTCAGCTTCGTCGGCGTGCTGTGGGGCCTGTCGGACCAGGTCGCCTTCGACATCGGCGGCGAGATCCGCACCATCCCCGGCTACATGGTGTGGTGCGCGATCGGCTATGCCGCGTTGGGCTCCTGGCTGAGCTGGCTGGTCGGCCGGCCGCTGGTCAGGCTCAACGCCGACCGCTTTCAGCGCGAGGCCGACTTTCGCCAGTCCCTGGTGCGCATCGCCGAGCATGCCGACGGCATCGCCGTCTATGGCGGCGAGCGGGACGAGGCGCGCGCGCTGGCCGCGCCGTTCAAGGCGCTGATCTCGACCATGGTCGCGCTCGCCTTCGGCCTGGCGCGGCTGAGCTGGGTGACGGCCGGCTACGGCTGGCTTGCGATCATCGTGCCGATCATCGTCGCGGCGCCCGGCTATTTCGGCGGCGACCTTTCCTTCGGCGGCCTGATGATGGTGGTCGGCGCCTTCAACCAGGTGCAGTCGGCGCTGCGCTGGTTCATCGACAACATCGCGCAGATCGCCGACTGGCGCGCCACCTTGTTCCGGGTCGAGGGCTTTCGCGCCGTGCTCGATACGCTGGACACGCTGGGCGGCGACGACGACCGCATCCGCATCGTCGATCACCCCGAAGGCCATCTGCGTTTCCAGGGTTTCGGCGTGCAGTTGACCGACGGGGCGGCGCGGCTCGAGGAAACGGACGTCGAGATCAAGCCGGGCGAGCGGGCGGTCATCCTGGGCAAGGCGCGGTCGGGCAAGAGCACGGCGTTCCGCGCCATGGCCAGCCTGTGGCCGTGGGGCCACGGCACGATCTACCTGCCGCCCCGCGACAGCATGATGTTCATCCCGCAGCGGCCGTACCTGCCGCTCGGCCGGCTGCGTGAGGTGCTGAGCTATCCGCGCGATCCGAAAGGCTTCGACGATGCCGGCCTGCGCGGCGCGCTGACGCGGACCGGCCTCGATCATCTGTGCACCGCATTGGACGAGTCGCGCCCATGGGATCGCGCCCTGACGGTGGACGAGCAGCAGCGCATCGCCTTTGCCCGCCTGCTGCTGCACAAGCCGGAATGGATCTTCCTGGACGAGGCGGTCGATAGCTGTGACTCCGAACACCATCAGATGCTCCTGTCGATCTTCGAGCACGAGCTACCCGACGCGGCGGTCGTCAGCATGAGCCAGGGCGCGGTCGACCATTTCTATACGCGCATCCTGCACATGGTCCGCATACCGGACGGCAAGCCGCTGGATTTGCTGTCCGACCTGGACGAGGTGGGCAAGCCCAGCGCGACGAAGGCTATCCTGGCCGCGCGCGCCTGACGCAATCGTCCGCTATTCATTCTTCACGTTCGGAAAGGACCGCCATGGACCGCCCGCGCCACGCCACCGACGATGCGCTGCTCGAATACGTACAACGGCAGACGTTCCGCTATTTCTGGGATTTCGGGCACCCGGTCAGCGGGCTGGCGCGCGACCGCGGCACCGTCGACGGAACCGGCAACGACGTCGTGGCCATTGGCGGCTCGGCCTTCGGCCTGATGGTGATGATCGTCGCGGCGGAGCGCGGCTTCGTCGCACGCGCCGACGCGGTGGCGCGCATCGGCCTGATCCTGGATTTCCTGGAGCGGGCCGACCGCTTCCACGGGGTGTTCCCGCATTTCATGGACGGGGCCACCGGCCGGGTCGTGCCGTTCAGTCCCAAGGACGACGGCGGCGATCTGGTCGAGACCGCGTTCCTGGCGCAGGCATTGCTCTGTATACGCCAATATTTCATCGGGGACGGCGAGGCCGGGCTGCGCGCCGCGGCCGACCGCCTGTGGCGGGCGATCGACTGGAACTGGTACACCAGGGGTGGCGGCGACGTGCTCTATTGGCACTGGAGCCCCAATCACGATTGGGGCATGAACTTCCTGATCCGCGGCTGGAACGAATGCCTGATCGCCTATGTGCTGGCGGCGGCGTCGCCGGACCACGCCATCGCGCCCGAGGTTTATCACCGCGGCTGGACCGACAGCCCGACCTTCCGCAACGGGCGCACCTATTACGACATCGAATTGCCGTTGGGGCCGGATCGCGGCGGCCCGCTGTTCTTCACGCACTACTCGTTCCTCGGCCTCGACCCGCGCGGCCTGCGCGATCGCTATGCGGATTATTGGGTGCAGAACCTCGCCCATGTGCGCATCAACCGCGCCCATTGCATCGCCAACCCGAAGGGGTACAAGGGCTATGGCCCCGATTGCTGGGGCCTGACGGCCAGCGATACCGTCGGCGGCTACAGCGCGCACGACCCGAATAACGACCGCGGCGTCATCTCGCCGACCGCCGCCGTGTCGAGCCTGCCCTACACGCCCGCCGAATCGATGGCGGCGTTGCGCCACTTCTATGACGACCTGGGCGACAGGCTGTGGAGCCAGTTCGGCTTCATCGACGGCTTTTCAGAAACGGCCGACTGGTATGCCAACACCGCGCTGGCGATCGACCAGGGGCCGATCATCGTGATGATCGAGAATCATCGCAGCGGGCTTTTGTGGCGCCTGTTCATGGCGGCGCCGGAAGTGCGGACGGGCCTGCGGCGCCTTGGCTTCGAATCGGCGCATCTCACCTGAGGGCGCCTGGGGCGCCGCAGCCGTTCGGCCGGAAATCGCGACGCGATCCTTGACCTTCCCATGATGGGAAGCCCCATCTGGGGGAGCAGTCGGATTCGGGAGCGGCCGCCGTGGCCGCCAGGAGGCGTCGATAATGTCCGTAGTAGCGCGTCACGAGCTTCCGGCAGACACCGAGGAAGTGATCGTCCTGCCGGTGGAGGGCATGTCCTGTGCCTCCTGTGTCGGGCGGGTCGAACGGGCGCTCGCCGCTGTGCCGGGCGTGGTGGGCGTGAACGTCAACCTGCCGGCCAGGGCCGCGTATGTCACGGCGGGCGCGGAGGTGAGCCGCGCCGCCCTCGCCGGCGCGGTCGCACAGGCAGGCTATCGCGTGCCGGCGTCCGACGATGCCGGCGATGCCGGCGATGCGACGCAGGTCTGGACGGACCGGGGCGCGGCCGAGCGGGCGGCGCTGAAGCGTGCCACCTGGATCGCCGCCCTCCTGACGCTGCCGGTCGTCGTGCTGGCGATGGGCGGCCACCTGGTGCCGGGATTGGACCGATGGATCGCCGGCACATTGGGCGCCACGACCTCTGCCTTTGTCCAACTCGGCCTGACCACGCTGGTCCTGGCGTGGCCCGGCGCGCGCTTCTTCCGTCTCGGCGGCGCGGCCCTGCTGCGCGGCGCCCCGGACATGAACGCCCTGGTCGCGCTCGGTGCCGGCGCTGCCTATGCCTATTCGGCGGTAGCGACCCTGGCGCCCGGAATCCTGCCCGCCGGCACCGCGCACGTCTATTTCGAGGCGGCGGCGGTCATCGTCACCCTGATCCTGCTGGGCCGCTTCCTGGAGGCCCAGGCGACCGGTCGCGCCTCGGAGGCGGTGCGCAAGCTGGTCGCGCTGCAGCCGCACGCCGCGCGGGTTCGGCGCGGCGTGCGGGTGGTGGACCTGCCGCTCGGCGCGGTGCAGGTCGGCGACGTGATCGAACTGCGCCCGGGCGAGCGCGTGCCGGTCGACGGCACGGTGATCGAGGGGGCCGGTCATTTCGACGAATCGGCGATGACCGGCGAATCCATGCCGGTGCGCCGCGATGTCGGCGACCCAGTGGTCGCCGGCACGCTGAACCAGAACGGCGCGCTGGCGGTGCGCGTCGCACGTGTCGGGTCGGACACCGCGCTTTCGCAGATCGTGCGCATGGTCGCCGAGGCGCAAGGAGCCAAGCTGCCGGTCCAGGCGCTGGTCGACCGGGTGACGATGTGGTTCGTGCCGGCGGTGATCGCGGCTGCACTGCTGACCTTTGGGGTCTGGCTCGCGTTCGGCCCCGATCCGGCGCTGCGCTATGCGCTGGTCAATGCCGTCGCGGTGATGATCGTCGCTTGCCCGTGCGCCATGGGCTTGGCTACGCCGATCTCAATCATGGTCGGCATCGGCCGCGCCGCCGAGACCGGCATGCTGTTCCGCAAGGGCGATGCGCTGCAGCGGCTGAGCGCGGTGCGGGTGGTTGCGTTCGACAAGACGGGCACCCTGACACAGGGCAAGCCGGTCTTGACCGACCTGATCCCGGCGGCCGGTTTTGCGCGCGCCGAGGTGCTGCGCGCCATGGCGACGGCCGAGGCGCGGTCGGAGCATCCGATCGCCCACGCGATCGTCGCCGCGGCCGAAGACGAGGGCGTCGGTACCGGAGCGCTGACCGAGTTCGAGGCGGTGGCAGGCTTCGGCGTCCGCGCGGTCGTCGACGGCACGGAGATGTGCGTTGGCGCGGGCAGGTTGATGGCCAAGGTGGAAGCGGATGTCTCCGACTTCGCCGAGACGGCCGCGCGCTTCGCCGACGAGGGTAAGACGCCGCTTTACGTCGCCATTGCCGGGCGGGCGGCCGCGCTCGCCGCCGTCGCCGATGCGGTGAAGCCTTCGGCGTGGGCGGCGGTGTCCCGATTGCACGCCGCCGGAATCGCCGTGGCGATGGTCACGGGCGACCGGCAGGCCACGGCGCAGGTCATCGCCGGGCAGCTCGGCATTCGCATCGTCGTGGCCCAGGTGCCGCCCGGCGGCAAGGTCGCGGCGGTCGAGGACCTGCGCCAGGCGCACGGCGGCACCTATGCCGCCTACGCCGCGAAGGTCGGGCGCTTCCTCCCCGGCGTCGGGAGGTTGGCGGCGCGGTGAGGCATCAGCACGGGGCATTCGTCCACGACCACCCCTTCGGCAGTCCGCA
The DNA here is from genome assembly GCA_040255145.1 of Hyphomicrobiales bacterium. GTDB lineage: Bacteria > Pseudomonadota > Alphaproteobacteria > JBDZUN01 > JBDZUN01 > JBDZUN01. The sequence continues at coordinate 6,514 of JBDZUN010000194.1, forward strand.
TCGCCACCTGCTGCACCCGCGCGGATCGACGTCCCGGATTTCCGGCGGACGCGATCACGCCCATTCCCACAGCCACGATCACGGTCATTCCC
>JBDZUN010000195.1:0-6544 GCA_040255145.1 Hyphomicrobiales bacterium
TCCCCTCCGATCCCTCATCGGAGTGAATCACAACAGCCCTTTGCGCAACAGGCCCAATGATGGGATAGACGCGGCGTCGGTTTTGGCGTTGCTAGCCGAGGTGCGAGCCGCCGTGGAGCATGCGGCCCTGGCCGAGGCTGACCGGCTCAGAATCGAGGATGCCACTACTTTTGCCGCTGATGAAGCGGTCAAACCGGACCCCGATAAGAGGCGCGTGGTTCGCATGCTCCGGGCAGCAGGTGGCACGCTCCGCGACTGTGGTGTTGCGGTCGCCGCGAGCCTCATAGAAAGCTGGCTCAAGCAGCGCGGGCTTTGGGTTGAGTAGCACTGTTCCGCAAAGCACGGTCCCCTTTCGGGACTCACACCGCGCCTACCATTGCGTATGCCACACCCCCGTGTTACAACCCGCCGGAAACAGGGCGTAACCCCTTGAAAATGCTAGCCCAAAGCGTAATCTTCTCCTGGGCACCACTTCTCCGTTTTAGACGATCCGATACAGTTCAGAAAAGCCCGGAATTCCGGGCTTTTTTCTTGCCTTCTGGTCCGGTGACGTCCGGTGCGGTTTGTTGGTATCCGACAGTTTTGTTGGTATTCTCGTTGGTGCGCTGGTGGAAATGCCGGGTCGACCCCGACGGAATACCAACAAATGCCGCTAACCGATACGCAAATCAAAGGCTTACGGCCCTCGAATTGCCCCAAAAAATGCAGCGACGGTGGCGGCCTTCACCTGTTGGTATCGCCGGCGGGCGGGAAGCTGTGGCGTCTGTCCTATAGATTCGACGGGAAGCAAAAGACGCTGGCCCTGGGTGCGTATCCGATCGTGTCGTTGGCAGACGCGCGCCTGAAAAGGACCGGCGCGAAGAAGCTGCTGGCGAACGGCGTTGATCCGGCACACCAAGCCAAGGCTGACAAGGCCGATCGGCTGGCGGCGAGTGCGAATACGTTCAGCGCTGTCGCTGATGAACTTGTCGCCAAGGCCGAGCGCGAAGGGAAGGCGGAAGCCACCGTGGTCAAGAAGCGTTGGCTGTTGGATATGGCGAAGGCGCACTTTGGCGCGCGCCCGGTTGCCGAAATCAGCGCAGCGGAAATTCTGGTGCCGCTCCGGCAGGTCGAAGCGCGCGGGAATTACGAAACGGCCCGCAAGCTGCGGGCGACCATTGGGCAGGTTTTTCGCTACGCCATCGCCACGGCTAGGGCTGAGAACGACCTGACCTTCGGCCTGAAAGGTGCGCTGACCGCGCCGGTTGTCACGCATCACGCGGCACTGACTGACGGCAAGGCGTTCGGCGGCCTGCTGCGCGCCGTTTGGGGCTATGAGGGCACGCCGGCGACGCGGGCGGCCCTGCAACTCATGGCGCTGCTCTATCCGCGACCGGGTGAGCTTCGGCAGGCGGAATGGCCCGAATTCGACCTCGACGGCGGCGTCTGGACGATACCGGCATCGCGCATGAAAATGCGGCGCGAGCACCGGAAGCCGCTACCGGCATCGGCCGTCGGCATTCTCCGCGATCTGCAGAAGCTTACCGGCGTCGGCCGACTGGTCTTCCCGTCTGTCCAGTCGCCGCTAAGGTCCATGAGCGAGAACACGCTGAATTCGGCCCTGCGCCGCATGGGCTTTACCAGCACGGAGGCGAGCTCCCACGGCTTCCGGGCAACGGCCTCGACGTTGCTGAACGAAAGCGGCAATTGGCTTCCCGACGCAATCGAAGCGGAGCTGGCGCATGTCGGCGCGGACGAGGTGCGCCGCGCTTATCACCGAGCCGCCTATTGGGACGAGCGCGTGCGCATGGCCGAATGGTGGGCAGATGAGGTCGAGCGTCTTCGGGCGGCATAGCCGGGGAGTCCGGTTGAAATAGATGAGCGGACGCGGAACGCCGTATCATTGTTCGATTCTAAACGGATTGGACAATGGTGACGCTGCAACCGTTCTGGGAAGCGGACCCGGTTGAGTATTTGGTTCGCTGGAAATTTCCGAAGCTTCCTGCATTCGGACCCGCTGCCATTCGCACAGGCCCACCGCTTTCCGAAGAGGGATTGTCTGCCCTACTAGATCAGGCTCAAGCATATCGCGAGGAACTCTGGGCCACGTGCGAGGCGGATATTGAGCTATTGGTCGCAGAGGCCCGGCAGGACGAAACCAGAAGGCGCAACGAACGTGTCGATCGCCTGATTTCCAACGGACCGGATGTCAATGCTGATTTTGCGCATTGGGCGTCGGCATCGTACTGGACATTCGATGAGGCGACAGCCTTGTCCTTCGGCAAAGACCCGCGCGTTGTCACGTGGGCCGTGGTTTCACCCTACGTAAGTATTTCACCTTTCGCTAAAGCGTTTGAGGCGCGGCGCGATCTCATTCACCGCGCCGGCTTTATGGGCGAATTGAAGCCGCAAACTCCGCCTTCCACGATCATCGCGTGGGCCGAACAGAAGAAAATCCCAATGGCGGCTGAACTTGTGGATGCCGTAAAGGCGCTGGGAAACCGGATCGCCGATTGGAAGACGCTTTATGATGAGGTGGCGGCGCGCGCGGATGGCTTGAAGGCGGAACTGAACAAAGAGCGTGCGGCACATGTCGCCACACTGAACGACCATACCGCGTTCATTTCGCGAATGCGGACGGAGCGCGACAAGCTCGACGAAACTTACAAGAAGCTGATCTCCGTAGGAGACGAACGCATCGCGCATCAGAAAGTCCAAATTCAAGACCTTACCAAGCGGATTGCAGAGCTGAAGGCCGCGCCGCCCGCCAATGAGGCAAAGCCCCTGCATACGCGCGAGCGCGACAGCTTACTCAAGCTGATCATCGGCATGGCAATTGGGGGTTACGGCTTCAATCCCCAAACCACCCGAAGCCCGACGGCCAAGGACATCGCCGACGATCTCGCGCGGGCCGGTTTGTCGCTCGACCAGGACACGGTGCGCAAATATCTCGCCGAGGCCAAGGAATTGCTGCCTGGCGACGAAACCGAACAAAATCGCTGAAACCGAATTCGGTTAGGCTGAAGCCGAATTCGGCCACGCGCTGAACCCGCCTTCCTAGAACCGCCTCATACGCAACAGCACGGGGCGGCACCATGCCGAACTTCACCAACCTACCCGCCACTGGATTTGTCCGGCTGGCTTCGATCCTTGCGCCCAATGGACCGATCCCGGTCAGTAAATCGACCTGGTGGGCGGGCATTAAGGACGGCCGCTTCCCCAAGCCGGTCAAGCTCGGCCCGCGCATCACCGCATGGCGCGTCGAGGACATCCGCGCGCTGATCGAACGCGGTGCGGCGTGACATGGCGCGGCACCGCTTTGACCGGCGCAAGATCAAGCAGCATCACAACTATACGGTCGATGAGGCCGCGCGCGCGATCGGCGCTGCGAAGGGCACGGTGCGGCGCTGGCTGAAGGACGGCCTGCCGGCGCTCTGCGACCGCAAGCCATTCCTGATCCTGGGCGAAGACCTTATCGCGTACATGGCCGGCAAGGCCCGCCCGAAGCGCACCTGCCCGCCAGGCACCTGCTATTGCGTTAAATGCCGCGAGGTGCGTGAGCCGGCCGGCGGCATGGCCGATTTTGTCCTCGTCAACGCCAAGTCGGGCAACCTTCGCGCGCTGTGCCCGGCATGCGACCGCCTCATGCACCGGCGCATGTCTTTCAGCCAGTTGGAGGCAATCCGCTGGATTCTCGACGTAACCGTCGTGGAGCGTCAGCCGCGCGTAAACGATAGCCGACAACCCTCCACGAATGAGCACTTGGAAAAGGAGCGTGGCACCCATGCGTAGGCACCATCCTGAAAACGAGCGTATCAAGCGGCGCTACTTCGAGTATCTGATGCACGCGAAGCAGCTATCGGAGGCCAGTGTCGACCAGACGGCGGCGGCCATCGCCGACTTTGAGCACGTCACTGGCTATCGCGATTTTCGCAAATTTCGCATCGAACTGGCGAAGAAGTATAAGCGCGGGTAGTGTCTCAGTTTGAGGCAGATAATTTTTGATCGGCCCAATAGGCATCGACCACCGCCAGAAGATCGTCCATCTCCCAAAGCCGCTCCGTCACGCCAGCCGCCATCGCTGGCGTCATGCGCAGGCTCTTATGGATGCGGACGAAGTTGTAGTAGGCGAAGTACAGCGACAGCGAATGCTCATGGTTCACCAGCTTCTTCGAGAAGCCGTTTGTGAGCCGCGTGAACCGCCGCATCGACATGCGCATGGTGAGATTCTGGCGCTCCACATGCGACGTGCTGACGTGGCTCGGATCAGGATCGCCCTCGATACGGGTTTTCCGCGCCCCGATGCAGACGGCCGGGCTGTAGCGCCGCTCCGGGGTGCGGTGTGGCTCTTCCCCGTACAGCTTGACCAGCATGGCGTAGTCGATATCGCCGCCGAACGAGCCCTCAACCGCCTCCAGGTAGGCGCGGTGGCCGTCCGTGGTGAGTTGGACGCGGTTCTCTAGCCGGTCCCGCAAATCGTCCATGAGGGCCAGCGCGTAGCCGGCATCCCGCCCGCCGCAAACCCAAGTCGCCATCAGCTTCGTGTCGGGACACAGAGCCGTCCAAGTCCAAACGTTGCCGTAGCCCAGCTCGCCCTTGTGGTCGGCAGGGACGTTCTTTTCCTTGGCGTAGCAGAAGGACCAGATTTCATCGCACTGGATGCGCTGGCAGGTCAGGCCGCGCACATGCTCGTCGTGATAGACGCGGCAGGCTTCGCCGGCCTCAACAAGCAGCTTCGTGACGGTGTTGATCGACACTCCAACCACGCGGGAGATCGAGCGCATGGACGCGCCCTCGACCAGCATGTGAAGGATTTGAATGCGCTTGGCGTCGGGCAATTTGTTCATAACCCACAATGTAGGCTATGCAATCCGCCATATCAAGCATTTTATTCAGTTAGAAGCAGAACGAAAAATGCCCGTCAAAATCCAAGTGAAGCGATCCGCGGCGGACTATATCCATACCTATCAGCACGTCATAGGACGTTCCGCCGCTTCCATTAAATTCAAGCCCCGTAATATTATCAAATGTGCTTAGATTGGCGGCCGCCAATCCAGTTGCTTGCTGCTGAACCATCATGGGAAGTGCGACGACAAACGCGTATTGATTAACGGATACCGTATGGGACGCAGACATCATCTGGCATTTTCCGATGGGAGCCAGGTTTTCCTGGGCCACCACTTTCGGCGTGATGCAAGTGGAGGAGGCGCCGGTATCGATCAGAGCGTCGTAGAACCGAAGCGCAAAAGGCTGAGCCTTGGGGCTGCTCTGCTCTTTAGCTATCGCTGCGAGAGAGCCCATATCAGGGAAAATAGCTACTTGGATTATTAACCCAGCCGGACCGTACCTAGCGGATATGCAAGGCATGAGAGAGGAACCCTAGATCAACGGGCTCCGTTGTCACCCGCTGGACTGAAAATAGCCGATCATCGTAAACGGCTTTTCCAGTTGTATATGCATCCGCAAAAGTGTCATAGAAATTTATGATCCTGCCCTCACGCATGAGAGCAAACTTGCCCGACTTATCGTCTAGCGTGGGCAGAAGCTTTTGAAATTCCTCGTAATTGCGGTCTACCTCGTGCTGAACCGCATTCATCGCATTCATCGATCTCTCCACCGAGCGTTGGCTGCCTTCCTGGCGATCTCAACGCGCTCATCCTCCGAAAGTTTTTCGGCTCGCGCTGTGCCGCCAGCCCTGCCGCTCCGGACCCGACCAGACTGCGTTCCGTAGCATTCTTCGACCTCGCCAGTGGCGATCCGAGCGACCATCACGGCGGAAGAATGTGCGTCAGCCGGTCGTTTTTCGCCTCGCGGCCCTCTAGGCATTTCAGATACTTAGCGCTCCGTTTGGGACAATTCGTCCCGACAGAATGTCGGAATTTTATTCCGATAATCAAGCTGAACTTTACGACGAAGCGTCGGATTCGGGCGCTACGATCCGTAGCATTCCTGGAATTTCGTTCCAGGACGGGTCCGAAATATCAACGGATCCTTGATACCGCGCGATCGTAAACGGACCCTTGCGAGCCGCCGTCAAGGGCGGACGGTATCAAACTGAGACACTACCTAAGCGCGACCTTGCCGGCCGCACCAACCCGAAAACCGGCAAGCCGCTGGCCAAGGCGACGATCTCGTCGCGGTCGATGGCGCTCAAGGCTTTCGTCGAATGGTTGGCCAGCCAGCCCGGCTTCCGCAATCTTCGACCGGCTTCGCGCGCGGCAAGGTGCAACCCGGCCGTCGGACGACGATGTGCTAGATGCTGAAACCATCGCGAAGGTGCTGGCGCGACTGACCGGCAAGGCGGCCTGATCGCGCCGGTGCGGCAACCGTCTGTTGCAAGTCACTGCCAGGGCTGGTCCTATGGCCACCGATCCCAACTATGGAGGGGACGGTGGGGTCGGCGAACTTCGCCTTTCTTGGTGCATACGACAAACGGTTGGTGACGCTGGGCGACCTCGCGGAACGATATTTCCGCGACGATCCATCGACGGCCATCGTCAAGCTGCGCCAGTTGACGTGCTCCCCTGAAACTCCTCCACGGATAGCTAGAGTCCGTCCAACACGA
>JBDZUN010000196.1:0-6478 GCA_040255145.1 Hyphomicrobiales bacterium
GCCGATCCCGGTCCGGCGGTCGGCCATGCGGCGCACCACGGCGGCGTCGAGGCCGAGCAGGCGCGACCGGCCGTCGAGCACGACGAAGTCGTTGCCCAGCCCGTGCATCTTCCAGAAGGACCAGCCGTTCATCGGCCCTATATGAACCCTGCGCGCGCGCAACGCCAGCGCCGCCGGTCCGGTTTGGCGGACGCCGCCGCCCCGGTCTAAAACGGGCCATGGCCCTTCCGCACGTGATCGACCGCCCATCGCCCAACCGGGGCTCGCGCAACGGCGTGCCCATCGACATGCTGGTGCTGCACTATACCGGCATGGCCAGCGCCGCGGCGGCGCTGGACCGCCTGTGCGACCCAGCGGCGGAGGTCAGCGCCCATTACCTGATCGCCGAGGACGGCACGGTGTATCGCCTGGTGCCCGAGGATGCGCGCGCCTGGCACGCCGGCGTGTCATTCTGGGCCGGCGCGACCAACCTGAACTCCCGCTCGATCGGCATCGAGCTCGCCAATGCCGGCCATGACGGCGGGTTGCCCGATTTTCCCGAGCCGCAGATGGCCGCGCTGATCGCGCTGGCGCGCGACGTCATGGGACGGCATGGGATCGCGTCGCATCGCGTCCTGGGTCACTCTGATATCGCACCGGAACGCAAGCAGGACCCCGGCGAGCGGTTCGACTGGGCGCGCCTGGCCCATGCCGGCATCGGCATCTGGCCGCCGCCGGCCGCGGCAAATCCCGGCCCGTCCGACATCCTGGCGGTGCAGCGCGACCTCGTCCGCTTCGGCTATCGCATTGATCCGACTGGCATTCACGACACGCAGACCGCCTGCGTCCTGCGCGCCTTCCAGCGCCATTTCCGGCCCATGCGCGTCGACGGCGCGGCGGATTCCGAGACCCATGCCCGCCTCGGCGCGGTGTTGAAGGCCGCTGGCCCGGCGCTCGACCGCATCGTATAATGGGCTGGCGCCAGACGGCCGGATGGCCGCTCCCCGCCAAAAGCGGGGGGAGGAAAGTCCGGGCTCCACGGAAGCACGGTGCCGGGTAACGCCCGGCGGGGGCGACCCCAGGGAAAGTGCCACAGAAAGGAAACCGCCCGACCCGCGCCTTCACGCGAAGGCACATCGGGAGGGTAAGGGTGAAAGGGTGCGGTAAGAGCGCACCGCGCCGCCGGCAACGGCGACGGCATGGCAAACCCCACCGGGAGCAAGACCAAATAGGGGCGGCGCGTCCCGGCCTCGGCCGGGACAGGTCGCGTTTTCCGGACCGCCGCCCGGGTCGGTCGCGCGAGGCGCCCGGCGACGGGCGTCCCAGAGGAATGGCCATCCCCCGTCTTCGGGCGGGGACAGAACCCGGCTTACAGGCCGTCTGGCGCGCATTTTACAAGCATTTTCAGCATCGCCCCGAGACGCTCGAATCCAGGATTCCAGGAGGAATACCCCCAATCCATCCCAGGCTATCCCGTTGACGCCCATACCATCCCATGCTATCCCAAGACCGCCCACATAACGTGGACATGACGGCCGGGTTGCGTCGCCGGCGGCGGGGGACGCGGAACGGAAAGACGAGCGGGCTGCGGGACGGCGGGCGCGGCCGGAATGCATCGAGCGTCAGCCGGGAGGGGCTAAGGGGCAATGGCGCTCTTCCTGTCCAGCGTGACCAACAAGGTCGACAAGAAGGGACGCGTGTCGGTCCCCGCGCCCTTTCGCGCGGCGCTCAAGAGCCTGGGCTACAACAGCTTTTTCTCCTATCCCTCCTTCACCAACCGATCCCTGGAATGCTGCACGGCCGACCGGATCGAGCGGATCAGCCAGTCCCTTGCGCAGATGAACCCGTTCGCGGCGGAATACGAGGCATTCGCCACCGTGCTGGCCGATTGCTGCGAGATCGGCATAGACGCCGACGGCCGGATCGTGCTGCCCGAAAGCCTGGTCGAGCATGCGGGAATCGAGGAAGGCGCGACCTTCGTCGGCCAGGGTGAACGCTTCTACATCTGGGAGCCGGACACCTATAAGGCCTTCCGCCTGGACGCCCGCGAGCGCGCCGCCGCGCAGCGCGAGAACTTCCGCTGGAATCCCGCCGACATCGCGCGAGGCACGCCGTGACCGCCGCCGCACCGCAGGCGCAGAATCATGTGCCGGTCCTGCTGGACGCGGTGCTGCGCACGCTGGCGCCGCGTGACGACGGCATCTATGTCGACGGCACCTTCGGCGGCGGCTCGTACACGCGCGCTTTGCTCGGCGCCGCGCGCTGCAACGTCTACGGCATCGACCGCGACCCGCGCGCGATCGCCGGCGGCCGCACCCTCGAGGCCCGCTACGGCGCACGGTTGCGCCTGCTGCACGGGCATTTCGCGGCGATGGAGGCCCTGCTGGCCGAGCACGACGTGCATGCGGTCGACGGCGTCGCGCTCGACCTCGGCGTGTCCTCGATGCAGCTCGACGCACCGGAAAGCGGCTTTTCGTTCCAGCATGACGGGCCGCTCGACATGCGCATGGACGCGGCAGGGATCAGCGCCGCCGACGTCGTCAACGGCGCGGGCGAAGCGGAGCTCGCCGACATCCTGTTCCGCTATGGCGAGGAGCGGCGCTCCCGCGCCATAGCGCGCGCCATCGTCGCGGCGCGGCGCGAGGCGCCGATCACCCGCACCCGGCAGCTGGCCACGATCGTCGCGCGCGTTGCGCCGAAGGGCGCGCAGGCGATCCATCCGGCGACGCGGACGTTCCAGGCACTGCGCATCTACGTCAACCGCGAGCTGGAGGAGCTTGCCCTGGGCCTCGGCGCGGCCGAGGCGCTGCTGAAGCCGGGCGGCCGGCTCGCCGTTGTCTCGTTCCATTCCCTGGAGGACCGCGTCGTCAAGCGCTTCCTGGCCGAGCGGACGGGCGCCACGCCACGTGGCTCGCGCCACGCGCCGGGGGGCGCGGCGCATCCGGACGCCGAGGCGGCGCCGTCCTTCCGCATGCTGGCGCGCGGCGGCGAAGTCCCAGACACAGCCGAAATCGCCGTCAACCCGCGCGCGCGTTCCGCCCGGCTGCGCACCGCCGAACGCACCGCGGCCGCACCGCACGCCGTCGTCGACCCGGCGGCCCTGGGTGTGCCGCGCCTGACCGACCGGCGGGGGCGGCCATGACGCGGGTCCTCAGCATCCTCGGCGTCGTCCTGCTGATGGCGAGCTCGTTCGGCCTGTACAAGCTGAAATACCAAGTCCAGCGCCTCGACCGGCAGGCCCAGGCGCTGGAAAAGTCGATCCAGCATGAGAAGCGCACAATCCGCGTGCTGGACGCCGAATGGACCTATCTGAACCAGCCGCAGCGGATTCAGGACCTGGCCACCCGCTTCCTGCACCTTCAGCCGCTCCAGACCAGCCAGATCGGCACGATCGACGACATTCCGCTCAAGGGCGCGCAGCCCGGCGCGGCGCAACCGCGCGTGGCGGCGCGTGAGGCGCCGCGGCCGACCCCGCATGCCAGCCGCCGGGCGGCGGCCACGCTCGCCGCCGTCCAAACGCTCGGGCCGGGGGGCGACGAGTGAAACGGGAACGCACACCCGGGGCCGCCAACCGGGGCCGCATCTATATTCCCGAGGAGATGGCGGGCTATGGCGGCACGGCGCGGCGCCAGGAGCAGCGGGCCGACGTCGCGATGATCGAGCAGGGCCGCAACCGCCTGACGGTCGCCGTGGCCCTGTTCTCGCTGTGCTTCCTGGTGCTGGCTGGGCGGCTGCTCTATCTCGGCATCGTCGCGCCGGGCAACGATCCCGGCGTCGCCAGCGCCGCGGCCGACGCGCACCAGCCGATGCATCGCGTGAATATCGTCGACCGCAACGGCGTCATCCTGGCCACCAACCTGCTGACGCCGTCGCTCTACGCCGACGCCCGCCACCTGCCCGACCCGGAAAACGCCGCACGCCGGCTGGTCGCCACCCTGCCCGATCTCAACTACCGCACGGTCCTGGAACGGCTGAAATCCGGCCGCGCCTTCGTCTGGCTCAAGCGCAACATCACGCCAACCCAGAAGGCGCTGGTGAACAATCTGGGCATTCCCGGCGTCGGCTTCGTGGACGAGCCGCACCGGGTCTACCCGCAAGGCCGGCTGTTCTCGCACGCGCTCGGCTATGTCGACATCGACGATCACGGCATCGCGGGCATCGAGAAGCATTTCGATGCGCTGCTGTCGGACCCCGACCGCCAGGCGCCCCTGCGCCTTGCGGTCGACGTTCGGGTGCAGCACGTCGTCCGCGACGAGTTGGAGAAAGGGATCAAGGATTTCGGCGCGATCGGCGCCATGGGCATCGTGTTGGACGTCCATACGGGCGAAGTCGTCGCGATGGTCTCGCTGCCCGATTTCGACCCGAACGACCCCGGTGCGGTCAGCAGCGCCGACGCACACTTCAACCGCTCGACGCTCGGCGTCTACGAGATGGGCTCCACCTTCAAGACCTTCACCCTGGCGATGGCGCTGGATGACGGGGTCGCGAAGCTGTCGAGCATCTATGACGCGACCCACCCGATCCAGATCGGTCGGTTTCGCATCAGGGACGACCATCCGCAGGCGCGCCCCCTGACGCTGCCGGAAATCTACATGTACTCGTCGAATATCGGCGCCGCGAAGATCGCGGTCGATGTCGGCGCCGCGCGGCAGAAGGCGTTCCTGACCAAGCTCGGGCTGCTGCGCCGCTCGACCATCGAGCTGCCGGAAGTCGGCGACCCGCTGTGGCCGTCGACCTGGCGCGAAGTCAACGTGATGACCATCGGCTTCGGCCACGGCATCGCGGTGACGCCGATCCAGATGGCGAGCGCCGTGTCCTCCGTCGTCAATGGCGGGCTGCTGGTCACGCCGCACCTGGCGCTCCAGGATGTGCCGCCCGCCGGCCCGCGCGTCGTCGATGCCCGGACCAGCGCGCTGATGCGCAGCCTGATGCGCCTGGTGGTCGAGCACGGTACCGGCCATTTCGCCGAGGTGCCCGGCTATTCCGTGGGCGGCAAGACCGGCACGGCGGAGAAGGCGGCCGGCGGCGGCTATCGCCATAAATCGCTGCTGACCTCCTTCGTCAGCATCTTCCCTTCCGCCGAGCCGCGCTATCTGGTGCTGGCGATGCTGGACGAGCCCAAGGGGACCGCGAAGACGCACGGCTACGCCACGGCCGGCTGGAACGCGGCGCCGACGGCCGGCCACATCATCGCGCGCATCGCGCCGCTGCTCGGCGTTCCGCCCGCGGACAAGGACGAGAACACCGGGTCTCCGGCGCTTCTCGTGTCCTTGAAACGATGAGCGCGCTCGCCATGCGCCTGGCCGACCTGGTCGACGTCCTGCCGCCACGCGCCGCGGAGCGCGACATCACCGGCCTGACCGCCGACAGCCGCGAGGTACGGCCCGGCTTCCTGTTCGCCGCGCTGCCCGGCCGCGCCCGCGACGGCGCCACGTTCGCCGCCGAGGCGCTGGCGCGCGGCGCCGCCGCGATCCTCGCGCCGCGTGGGGCGACGCTGCCGCGCACCGATACCGATTCCGGCGCGACGCTTTTGTTCGACGACAATCCGCGGCGGGCGCTGGCGCTGGCGGCGGCGCGCTTCTACGGCCGCCAGCCGGCACAGGTCGTCGGCGTCACCGGCACCAACGGCAAGACCTCGGTGGTCGAATTCTGCCGGCAGATATGGAGCGCCCTCGGCCGCCGCGCGGCCAGCATCGGCACGCTCGGCATCCGGGTCGACGACGGCGCGGTCTTCGGCGCCTACGGCCCCGGCCTGACCACACCCGACCCGGTCGTGCTGCACCGCGCACTCGCCGAGCTCGCCGAGGCCGGCTACGACCACGTCGCGATCGAGGCGTCGAGCCACGGGCTCGACCAATACCGGCTCGACGGCGTGCACTTCGCCGCCGCCGCGCTCACCAACGTGACGCGCGACCACCTCGACTACCACGCCGACACCGACGCCTATCGGCACGCCAAGCTGCGCCTGCTGGCCGAGCTGCTGCCGGCTGGCCGGCCGGCGATCCTGAACGCCGACGCCGACAGCTTCGCTGCCGCCGAGGCGGCCTGCCGCGACGCGGGCCGGCCCGTGTGGGCGGTCGGCGCGCATGGCGGCGCGATCCGGCTGACCGAGCGCAGGCCGACCGCCGACGGCCAGGACATCGAACTGTGCTGGGGCGGCCGGGAGCATTCCGTACACCTGCCGCTGATCGGCGGGTTCCAGGCCAGCAACACCCTGGTCGCCGCCGCCCTGCTCGCCGCCACGGGCGAGGAGCCGCAAGCCATCCTCCGCGCCCTGTCCGGACTGAAGGGCGCGCCCGGCCGGCTCGAGCGGATCGGCCAGCACCCGAACGGCGCCGCCGTCTACGTCGACTACGCCCACACCCCCGATGCGCTGGAGACGGTGCTGCACGCGGTACGCCCGCACACGCACGGCCGGCTCCGCCTGGTATTCGGCTGCGGCGGCGACCGCGACCGCGGCAAGCGCCCGCAGATGGGCGCGGTGGCCGCGCGCCACGCC
>JBDZUN010000197.1:0-6448 GCA_040255145.1 Hyphomicrobiales bacterium
CGAGAACTGCGCACGTCCCTGGGTCATCGAGCGCAGAACGTTGACATAGCCGAACATGTTCGCCAGCGGCACCATCGCCTGGATCACGGCTGCATTGCCGCGCGCCTCGGTGCCGGTAATCTGGCCACGCCGCGAATTCAGATCGCCCATGACGTCGCCGACGAAGTCCTCCGGCGTCACCGCCTCGACCCGCATCATCGGCTCCAGGAGCCGCGGCCCGGCCTTCTGCAATGCCTCGCGGAAGGCAGCGCGGCCGGCGATCTCGAATGCCAGCACACTGGAATCGACGTCGTGGTAGGCACCGTCGATCAGGCGCACCTTGTAGTCGATCACAGGAAAGCCGGCCAGTATGCCTGCGCCCTGCACGCTTTTGATGCCCTTGTCGACGCCGGGGATGTACTCCTTCGGGATCGAACCGCCGACCACCTCGTTGACGAACTCGGCGCCAGCGCCCGGCTCTTGCGGCTCAAGGACGATCTTGACCCGGGCGAACTGGCCCGAGCCGCCGGTCTGCTTCTTGTGCGTGTAGTCGACCTCGGCCACCCGCGTGATCGTCTCGCGATAGGCGACCTGCGGCGCGCCGACATTGGCGTCGACCTTGAACTCGCGCTTCATGCGGTCGACGATGATCTCGAGGTGCAGCTCGCCCATGCCCCGGATGATGGTCTGGCCCGATTCGGGGTCGCTGCCGACGCGGAAGGACGGATCCTCCTGCGCCAGGCGGTTGAGCGCGAGGCCCATCTTCTCCTGGTCGCTCTTGGTCTTCGGCTCGACCGCAATCTCGATCACCGGCTCCGGGAATTCCATTCGCTCGAGCACGATCGGCGACTGCGGATCGCACAGGGTCTCGCCGGTCGTCGTGTTCTTGAGGCCGGCCAGCGCCACGATGTCGCCGGCATAGGCTTCCTTGACGTCCTCGCGGTGGTTGGCATGCATCTGCAGCATGCGGCCGACCCGCTCGCGGATATCCTTGTCCGGATTCAGGACCGCGCTGCCCGATTGCATGACGCCAGAATAGATACGCGCGAACGTCAGCGAGCCGACGAACGGGTCGTTCATGATCTTGAACGCCAGCGCGGCCAGCGGCTCGCTGTCGGAGGTCTTGCGGACCGCCTCCTCTTCGGAGTGCGGCTTGACCCCGCGCACCGCGTCGATGTCGACCGGCGACGGCAGATAGTCCACCACGCCGTCGAGCAGCGGCTGGACACCCTTGTTCTTGAACGCTGACCCGCACAGGACCGGCACGAAATTGAAGCCGATCGTGCCCTTGCGAATGCAGGCGCGCAGCGTGGCCTCGTCGGGCTCGTTACCATCCAGATAGGCTTCGAGCGCCGCCTCGTCCTGCTCGACCGCGGCCTCGACGAGCTGGGTGCGATAGATGTCCGCCTGGTCGCGCAGGTCGGCCGGAATTTCGGCCACCTCGAACTGAGCCCCGAGCGTCTCTTCCGTCCAGATGATCGCCTTCATCTGCACCAGGTCGACGATGCCGTGGAAATCGCTTTCCGTGCCGATCGGCAGCATGATCACCAGCGGCACCGCGCCCAGCCGGTCCTTGATCATCTGCACGCAGCGGAAGAAGTCCGCGCCGACGCGGTCCATCTTGTTGACGAAGCAGATGCGCGGCACGCGGTACTTGTCGGCCTGGCGCCACACCGTCTCGGACTGCGGCTCGACGCCCGCGACCGAATCGAACACCGTCACCGCGCCGTCCAGCACGCGCAGAGACCGCTCCACCTCGATCGTGAAATCGACGTGACCAGGCGTGTCGATGATGTTGATCCGACAGTCCTTCCAGAAGCAGGTCGTCGCGGCCGACGTGATCGTGATGCCGCGCTCCTGCTCCTGCTCCATCCAGTCCATGACGGCCGTGCCTTCATGGACCTCGCCGATCTTGTAGGATCGGCCGGTATAGAACAGCACACGCTCGGTCGTCGTGGTCTTCCCGGCGTCGATATGCGCCATGATGCCGATGTTGCGGTACTTTTCGAGCGGCGTGGTACGGGGCATGGTACTGGGCCTTGGCTTGGGAAACCGACCGGAGGGAGTCCGGCCGCCTTACCAGCGGTAGTGGGAAAATGCGCGATTCGCCTCGGCCATCCGATGCGTATCCTCGCGCTTCTTGATCGCGGTGCCGCGGTTGTTGCTCGCATCGAGCAACTCGTTCGACAGCCGGTCGACCATGGTCTTCTCGCTGCGGTTGCGCGCGGCGCCGATCAGCCAGCGCAGCGCCAGCGCCTGCGCACGTTCGGCGCGCACCTCGATCGGCACCTGATAGGTCGCGCCACCGACGCGCCGGGAACGAACCTCCAGCGTCGGCCGCACATTCTCCAGGGCATCGTGGAAGACGCGGACCGGGTCACCGCCGGTGCGCTTCTGGATGCGGTCGAACGCACCGTAGACGATCTGCTCGGCGGCCGACTTCTTACCGTCGTACATGATGTAATTCATCAGCTTGCTGACGATCACGTCGCTGTACTTGGCGTCGGGATTGATCTCGCGCCGCTCGGCGCGATGGCGACGGGACATGCTCTCGCTCCTCGCCTATTTCGGCCGCTTGGCGCCGTACTTGGAACGGCGCTGGCGCCGGTCCTTGACGCCCTGTGTATCGAGAACGCCGCGCAAGATGTGGTAGCGGACGCCCGGCAGGTCCTTGACGCGACCGCCGCGGATCAGCACGACCGAGTGCTCCTGCAGGTTATGGCCTTCGCCCGGGATGTAGCTCGTCACCTCGAAGCCGTTGGTCAGGCGCACCCGCGCCACCTTGCGCAGGGCCGAGTTCGGCTTCTTCGGCGTCGTCGTATAGACGCGCGTGCACACGCCGCGCTTCTGGGGCGACGCTTCGAGCGCCGGCACCTTGTTGCGCTTCCCCGGCGCCTTGCGCGGGTGGCGAATCAGTTGGTTGATCGTTGGCATCGGGTCACCGTCTCGCGCGTCAGGTTCCGCAAACAGCAAAGGACGCCGGACAGGCTCCAAAGCCGCCGGCGACCGCCCAGAGGACCCGGCACGCCGGGTCGTGGCATCACGTTTTTTTTCCGTTCTTCCGGCAGCGTTCAGGGCCGAAGCCTGCGGCCTGCCGTCCAAGAGGCGCGGATATTAGTCGCCGCCCCCAGGGGCGTCAACCCTGGGGCCGGGTAGTTTTTTTGCCGCGTCCTCGACGGGTTCGGGCTCGTCCAACTGCTCCAGCACGGCGACCAGAACCGGGCGCAGCCGCCGCAATTCGACCAGGTGCGCCGCGGACAGATCGACCAGCAGCGCCTCCGCTTTCGGCGTCAGCACGACATTGACCCGACGGCGATCCTCCTTGGCATCCATGCGCCGGACCAGCCCGGCCTTGACCAGCCGGTCGACCAGCTCGACCGCGCTGTGATGACGGATCAAAAGCCGCTCGGCGAGCACGCCGACCGTCACGCCGCTGCTGTCCTCCGCGTAGCCGCGGATCGCCAGGATGGCTTGATGCTGCCGCCGCGTCAGCCCGCGAGTCCGCGCCGCGGCCTCGCTGAATGCGAGGAAACGGCGCAGCACGTGGCGGAACTCCGCCAGCGTCCGATAGCCTTCGGTCCGCACGGATGCCGTGCGCCGACCTCCGTTTCCCTCCATCTTCGCTACTCTTGCGGAATATCGTGAGGCGATATATCTGCTGACAATCTTCCTGGTTATTTTGAGGAATAGCAATGCGCAGGGGGCTCTTCGCGCGCAAGGCGAGCGAATTGGCCGGCACCGTCTCGCAGCTCGGCGACTTCACCACCGACCGACGGGTGCTGGAGCTCGCCGCCATGGCCGTCATCGTCGGCGCCGCGGGCGCCGGATCGGCATGGGTGCTGATGAAGCTGATCGCGCTGGTCACCAATCTTGTCTGGTTCGGCAGGCTCAGCGCCGGCAGCTTCAACCTGTCTCAGGCGAAGCCGTCGCTGTGGATGGTGCTGGCGCCGGCGCTCGGCGGTCTGGTCATCGGCTTCATGGCACGCTTCGGCAGCGAGAAGATTCGCGGCCACGGCATCCCGGAAGCGATCGAGGCGATTCTGATTGGCGGCAGCCGCATGGAACCGAGGGTCGCCGCGCTCAAGCCGCTATCCTCGGCCATCGCGATCGGCACGGGCGGCCCGTTCGGCGCCGAGGGCCCGATCATCATGACCGGCGGCGCGCTGGCCTCGCTGTTTGCGCAGTTCTTCAATCTGACGGCGGCGGAGCGCAAGACGCTGCTGGTCGCGGGCGCGGCCGCCGGGATGACGGCGGTCTTCGGCACGCCGATGGCCGCGATCATGCTGTCGGTGGAACTGCTGCTGTTCGAATTGAAGCCGCGCAGCCTGATCCCGGTCATTATCTCCTGCGTCGTGGCCGAGGCGCTTCGGCCCTACCTGATCGGCAAGGGTGCGCTGTTCCCGATGCACGACACGCCGCTCCTGCCGTGGTGGGGGCTGTTCGCGTGCCTTGGCGTCGGCATCGTGGCCGGGCTGCAATCCGGCGCCATGACAGGCTTGCTCTACAAGGCGGAAGAAGGCTTCGAGCGACTGCCGATCCACTGGATGTGGTGGCCGGCGATCGGCGGCGTGGTCGTCGGGCTCGGCGGGCTGATCGAGCCGCGCGCGCTCGGCGTCGGCTACGACGTCATCCGCGACCTGTTGTCCGGCGCCATGACCGGTCACGAGGTCACAGCGATCCTGCTCGTCAAATCGGGCATCTGGATCATCGCACTGGCGTCCGGCACCTCGGGCGGCGTGCTCGCGCCGCTCCTGATCATGGGCGGCGCGCTGGGCTGGCTGGAGGGTCAATGGCTTCCCGGCGGCGCACCGTTCTGGTCGCTGGTCGGCATGGCGTCGATGATGGGCGGCACCATGCGCGCGCCACTGACCGGCGTGCTGTTCGCGCTCGAGCTGACCGACAATATCCACGTCCTGCTGCCGCTACTGCTCGCGGCGGGGGCGGCCTACGCGCTGACCGTGCTGCTGCTGAAGCGCTCGATCCTGACCGAAAAGATCGCCCGACGCGGCCAGCATGTAACCCGCGAATACAGCACCGATCCGTTCGAACTGCTGCGGGTCGGCGAAATGATGGTCAAGGACGTGGACGTACTGCCCGCCTCGATGTCGATCGCAGACGCGCTCGCCTTCTTCCGCGAAGACGTCTATCGCCACAAATCCTACCCAGTCGTCGATGAGGATGGGCAGGTCGTCGGCATGGCGGGGCGCTCCGACGTGATGCGGTGGCGCACGGCGATCGACCACTCAGCAACTTTGTACGAAAGCATCTCCGATCGATCACTGCTGGTCGGCTATCCCGACGAAGTTCTGGCGCGGGTTGCCGATCGCATGGTGGAAGCGGATCTAGGCCGGATCCCGATCGTGGACCGCGCTACCCGTCGCCTCGTCGGCCTGATCGCGCGCAAGGATCTGATGCGAACTCGGCTGGTGACCAATCAGGCGGAACAGGAGCGCGCCGCCTTTTTCGGCTACCGCGCCAAAACGTCGCCGCAGATTGAGCACGCCAAAGAATGCAAGGAATAAAGGACCGGCGGGAGAGCATCGCAAGTTCCGGGACCCGGCCGGCAGCTCACGGTGTTATGCTGAGCGGATCATGACAGGCACCGCTTTCACCCTGTTCGACACCGGGATCGGCCGCTGCGGCATCGCGTGGCGCGGCGACAAGGTGGTCGGCCTGCAGCTTCCCGAATCGCGCGACGCCACCACCGAGGCCCAGATGCTGCGGCGGGTCGGCGTAGCGGAGCCGGGGACGCCGGACGGCCCGATCGCCGACGCGATCGCGCGGATCACCGCCCTGCTGCGCGGCGAGCCGAGCGACCTCGACCCCATCGTCCTCGACATGGATGCAGTACCGGAATTCGACCGCGGCGTCTACGCCATTGCCCGCGCGGTGCCGCCCGGCGCGACCACCACCTACGGCGCGATCGCGACCGAGCTCGGCGATCCGCGCAACGCCCGCGCCGTCGGCCAAGCGCTCGGCCAGAACCCGTTCCCGATCGTCGTGCCGTGCCATCGCGTGCTGGGCGCCGACGGCAAGCTGGGCGGCTTTTCCGCCAATGGCGGCCGTGAGACCAAGCTGCGCATGCTGGCGATCGAGGGCGCGGTGATCGCGCGGGAGGAAGCGGCCGGCACCGGCTCGCTGTTCGACGACCTGCCGCTCGCCGTGGCCCCCGCCCGGCGACGATAGCGGATCAGAACCGCTCCTCGCCGCGCTTGCGATGCGAATCGGGGAAGTCGCGATAGAGCGCGAAGCGCGCGTTGCGGACCAGGCTGTTGACGCCGAAATGGCGGCCCTCGATCGGCTCATCGCGCGCCGAAACCGCCCGGAACGCTTCATCGAGTTGCGCCAGCCCCTCGGTCTCGACCACGATGTGGAACTCGCCCAGTTCCGGCAGGCCGAGCCCAAGCTTGCGCCGCGTCAGGCGATAGCGCGCGATCAGGCCGCGCGCCTGCAGGTCGCCCAGATAGGC
>JBDZUN010000198.1:0-6425 GCA_040255145.1 Hyphomicrobiales bacterium
CGCGGCCGCCGTGGCCACCTGGGTGACCAGCATGGCCATGCCGGCGGTTTCGTCCCAGCGTCCGTCGACCAGGCTGCGCGGCAGCCGGTTGTGCTGCGTGACGGTGCCCAGGAACCGGCCGGTCGAATCATAGATCGCCCATTCGATATTCACGTCTTCCGTGGCGCCGCCTGTATCGGCGACGCTGACCCGGCCGTGCAGCACGGCGGTCTGCGGCCCGTGCGAATAGTCGCCGACCTGGAGGCCGGCGCCCTGCAGCGCCCGCTTGATCGCGGTGGCCAGCATCTGATTGCCGTTGCCGGGCGCGCCCCGGACCGGCGCGACGATGAGCCCGGTGATCGGGGTGCGCGGCGCGGCGGGCGCGGGCGACAGCGAGGCGATCCGGCTCGGCGCGGGCGTCGGCGTGCTCGCCGTGCCTGCGGCGCGTGTCTCGGGCGCTACCGGGCGCGGCGTCGCGCTGGCAACGGCGACGGGTTCCGGCCGCGATACGGATGTCGGCTTTGGCGCCGGCTCGCGAATTGGTTCCGGCGCAGGCGTTGTCGCCGGCCGGCTTGCATCCGTTGCCGGCGCGCTGGTGGCGATTCGCGTCGTCTCCGGCTTCGGCGCTTCGGCGGGGGGCGACACCGTTTCCGACGGGTGCGTGGCTTTCGATTCGGCGACGGCGGCGATCGGCCCCGGCTTGCCAGGCTTCTGCTGCGCGGCGGGTTCCGTCGGGGTGGATTGCGTGGCGGCGGCCTGGCGCGCAGCGGTGGGGGCCGGGGCGCCGGCCTTGAGCGCCTCCGCCGTGCCGATCAGGCCGGCGCCCGCGACGGTCGCTGCGGCCGAGGCGACCTGCACCCCGCCGGCGGCCCCCGTACTCGGCGCGTGTCCCGGCTCGGCTTGCCCTGCTTCCTTGTGTGCCGTCTGGGCCGCACGTGTGGCCTTCTTCTTCTCGCCGTTGGACATCGCCGCGGCGAGCGACGCCTGTTGAAGGTCGGTCAAGGCCCGCGGCGCCGGTGTCGATGCCGGCGCCTTGGCCTGCTCGGCGGGGGCCGGTTTGGGCCGCTCGGCGAGGGCCGGCGCGGCCGTCTTCGCGGTCGGCGTCTTTGGCGCTGTTGTCCTGGCTGACAACGGCTCGGCCATGGCCGGCTTCGCGGCGGGGGCGTGCTCCGCCTTCGTCGCTTTGTCTTCGGCCGGTTTCGTCGCAGGTGCCGTGGCCGCTTTGTCAGTCGCAGGTGCCGCGGCTGCTTTGTCCAAGGACAGCGCCAGGTCGGCCTCGTCCGCGCGGATATCGGCCATGATCGACGTCGGCTGCGCGACGGGTTCGGGCTTGGGCTTGGGCCGTTCGGCCGGTGTCGGGCCGGCTGTCGGTTCCGCATCGGCCGCCGTCTTATGGTGCGCCGTCTGCGTCATGTCGGCCTGGGTCACCTTGGTGGCGACGTCCGACTTCTTTGCGGCCTTCGCCTCCGCTTCCGGCTTCGCTTTGGCCTTCTCGATTTTATCGGTCTTGGCGGTCGGCGCGGATGCGTGCGTGGCCGGCTTCCCTTTCTCCGACGGGCCGGCGGCGGCATCCACGCCCTGGTCCGCCGCATCGGTGGCGGCGTCGGCCGCGCCAGGGTCGGCCGCGTCCGCGTTGCTCGCCACCTGGACGGGCTTCGGCGGGTTCTGGATCAGGTCGGCGGTCCGGAACGCCGCGCGATTGGCGAACGGCACCATCGCCGAGGCCGAGAGCCGCTCATACGGATCCTTGCCCGGCAGGACGGGTACGGTCTGTTCGGACTGGAAGGTGCCGGTGGTCAGCCCATCCGGCTGGATCAGGCTCCAGGTCACGCGCAGCAGGGCGTGGTCCCTGCCCTCTGGCACCATCTCGGCGTGTCCGGTCAGAAGCATGCTGCCGGGCGCGGGATCGCGTGTTACCGCCAGCACGTCGCGCTGGCGCAGGGAGTCCGCCACCAGTTCCGCCAGCACGCGGCCGACCTGCGGCGGCGGGCCGCCGACCGGCGCGACCATGACGCTGGGCGACGCGACGATGTCGGTGATCTCCGGCGCCGGGGCGTTCTTGAAGGGATGTTCGGTGCCCGCCAGCGACGCGCAGCCCTGCAACGCGAGGCACCACGCGCCAATCAGGCCGACCAGCCCGAGGGCTCGGCGGCCTTGGCGCCCGCGCAGGGGCGATGAGCCTGGAGTCGGGCGCATCATGGGCATCAACCTGTCTAGGCGAGCCCCGGATCGGACGCAAGCGCGATGGCCGAAAGGGAACGGCCGTAGTCGCATTCGCCGCGATGTGTGGCGCGACGGAAACTGAAGAACGCGTCCTCGTCGGCATAGGTGCAGCGTCCGAGCCGTTCCACCATCGCGATATCCGCGCGCGCCAGCCGCTGCGCGACATAGCCTTCCAGATCGAACCGGAAATGGTCGGCGCGCGTGCTCGGCGCGAACAGCGCGTCATTGTCCGGCGCGACGTCCAGGAAAGCCTGGCGCAATTCGGCGCCGACCTCGTAGCACGCCTGCGAGATGCACGGGCCGACGGCGGCGCGGATGCGCTGCCGTCGCGCGCCCAAGGTCTCCATGACGGCGATCACCGCGTCGGTGACGCCGGCCAGGGCGCCGCGCCATCCGGCATGGGCCGCGCCGACCACGCCGGCTTCGGCGTCGGCCAGCAGGACCGGGGCGCAATCGGCGCTCAGCACGCCGAGCGCCAGGCCGCGCCGATCGGTCGCCAGGCCGTCGGCCCGCGGCCGCGCGTCCTCCGGCCACGGCGCCGTTACCGCCATCGCCGTCGCGCTGTGGATCTGATAGGCGGTCAGCAGGTCGCCGGGCGCGACGCCCAGGGCCGCCGCGACGCGCCGCCGGTTCTCGCGCACATGGTCCGGGTCGTCGTCCGAACCCAGACCGCAATTCAGGCTGGCATGGATGCCGGTGGAAACGCCGCCGCGCCGGTCGAAGAAACCGTGCCGGATGCCGGCCGACCGGGTGAGACCAGCCGCCATGACGGGCTCCGGCAGGTCGCGCGCGTGCGCCGGCATCGCGGTCAGAATCCCGGCAGTTGCGGCAGACGCCGGTCGTGCAGCGCCATGGCCTTGAACAGGCTGCCCATCTGGTCCGGTGCGGTCAGTCGCGCGAACGCGGCCGCGATGCATGGGGCGCCGGCGTCTCCCGCGGCCTTGGCCAGGGCTTCGGCGCGCCGCTCCATGCCCAGGCGCTTCAGGAAGATGCCCTGCTCCACGGGTCCCGAGACGACTGCGCCGCCGGACGTGGCGGTGTCCGCCAGCATCTCGAAGTCGACATGTGCCGTCAGGTCGGATTCGCCCGGATCGGCCAGCGGGTCGCTGTAACGATGACGGCGCACCGCCTGGAATGTGTCGCCCGGCGCGGTGCGGACATGGCCGTAATCGACAATCAACGCGGCGCCGCCGTGTTCCGCCACGCGCTGGCCAATGGTACGCGCGACTGCGCAGCGTTCCGGGGCGACCTCGACGACGCCGCCGACGGGACAGGCGCGCAACGCCGGCGGGATCGCGCCGTTCTCGTCGGGCGGCTCGGCCGCCAGGACGAAGCGGAAGCCTTCCCCATGCTCGGCGGGCGCGACCCGGCGCTCGCGCCAACCTTCTCCCGTGCGCACAAATTGCCGGATCGGCAGGGCGTCGAAGAATTCGTTGGCGATCAACAGCATGGGCCGGTGCGGCACCGTGGCCAGGTTCGCATGCCAGGTGCAGAGGCGGGCGATGCGTCCACGCTGCGTATCCTTGAGCACCGGGCTCGTCTCGACCAGGTGGCATTCGATCGCCGCGTCGAATGGAGGGAAGATCCGCACCGCGCGCAGCATGTCGCTCATCAGCGTGCCGCGCCCGGGGCCGAGCTCGACCAGCAGCACGGGATCGGGCCGCCCCATCATGCGCCAGACCTCGGCGCACCACAGGCCGATCATCTCGCCGAACATCTGGCTGATCTCGGGGGCGGTGACGAAATCGCCGGCCGCGCCGAACGGATCCTTGCACATGTAGTAGCCGAGCGTCGGGTGGCCCAGCACCTCCGCCATGTACCGGGCAATCGGGAGCGGGCCTTCGCGGGCGATCAGGCGTGTCAGGTGCTCGGCGAGCGCGGCGCTCACGGCCCAGGCCGGTCGGGCACGCGCCGGGCGCGCAGGATCAGGATGATGCCGGCCGCGATCATCGGCAACGACAGCACGATGCCCATGGTCAGGCCATCGACCAGGAACCCGATCTGGGGGTCGGGCTGGCGGAACAGCTCCACGGTGCAGCGGCACAGGCCGTAGCCGATCAGGAACGCGCCGGACAGCGTGCCGGGCCGCTTCGGCGCGCCGGTCCGATGAGCCAGCACCGCGAGCACGCAGAACAGCACGATCCCTTCCAGGCCGGCCTCGTAAAGCTGGCTCGGATGCCGGGGCAGGGGGCCGCCGTCGGGGAACACCATCGCCCACGGCACGTTCGACACGCGGCCGAACAACTCGCCGTTGATGAAATTGGCGATGCGTCCGAAGAACAGGCCGATCGGCACGGCGCAGACCACAACGTCGCCGATGCCCAGGACGGACAGCCTGTGCCGGCGGCAGAACAGCCAGACCACCGTCACCACGCCGATCAGGCCGCCGTGGAACGACATCCCGCCGTGCCAGATCTGCACGATGGCCACGGGATGGGCCAGATAATAGGGCAGGTCGTAGAACAGGACATAGCCGACGCGGCCGCCCAGTACGACGCCCAGCGCCATCCACACGATCAGGTCGTCGATCTGCTCGCGCTGCGCCGGCGCCCCTGCGGCGCCCCACAGCCTCGGACTGCCGACCAGGTGCAGCGCATAGCGCCAGCCCAGCAGCAGCCCGGCAATGTAGGCCAGCGCATACCAGCGGACCGCGAACGGCCCGAGATGGATCAGCACCGGATCGATCGCCGGATAAGGCAGGACGAATATGGGCATGGCGCCGGGCTCGGCTGGACCGGGGCCTTCTGCCCGCCGCGGGCCGGCCTGTCAAGCAACCCGCGCGGCGGGTCCGGTTGTTTGGTCGGGCGGTGCGGGCCATATTGGGGCGGAGCAAATGGGGCCCAGCATGCAGACGCAGAACCGCATCTTCGACGATATCGCGCGCCTGTTCGCCAATGCCGCCGGCGCGGCGCAGGGATTGCGGGAGGAGGTGGAGGTGCTGGTGCGCGGCCAGGCTGAGCGCCTGTTCGCGGAATTCGACCTCATCACCCGCGAGGAGTTCGAGGCTGTCCGGGCGCTGGCCGTGGCGGCGCGCGCGGAGGCCGAGGCGCTGGCCGCCCGTGTCGCCGCGCTGGAGGCTGCGCTCGCGGCGGAGAACAACGAGAACATGAAGTCCGGCAACGCGGCAGCCGATGACGGGCCGGCGCACGGCGACAGGGCCGATCCAGGCCCTGCACCCGGCGCCTGAACGGCCCGGCCCGGCGGAATTCGCCTGCGTCGCTGCGGGCCCTTGCTTCCGCCGGCCGCTTGGGGCAGGCTCGGGCCATGGTGTCGCTTCGGCACGCCGCCCACGAATGGGCCGCGAATTCCCGGATGGGATTGGCCATCGGCATCGTTTTCGCCTCATATCCCCACAGCGTGACGCGCTCAAGCCCGGTCGCGGACCGGGCGAGCCGATCTCAGGAGAGTGTCATGACCCAGCCTTCGCTCGACACCGCGCCGGCCGTCCACGACCCGCTCGATGTCCTTGAACAGGTCGCGGCGGTGCGTGATTGGCCGTACGACCGCGCGGAGGACGGCGATTTTGCGATTTTCGTCGGTGGTCGCTGGGCGGACTATCACCTGACCTTTTCCTGGCGCGAGGATATGCGCGCGCTGCATTTCGTCTGCGCGCTCGACCTGCGCGTGCCCACGCGCAAGCGGCGCGATATCTATGTCCTGATCGGCATGCTCAACGAGCGCCTGTGGCTCGGCCATTTCGAGCTCGCGTCCGAGGACGGCATGGTGATGTTCCGGCACGCGATGCCGCTCGGCGGCGCCTCGCTGGCGCCCGGCCAGTGCGAGGACCTGATCGACCTCGCGGTCGATGCCTGCGAACGGTTCTATCCGGCCTTCCAGTTCGTTGTCTGGGCCGGCAAGAGCCCGGAGGAGGCGGTGGAGGCCGCGATGTTCGAAACCCGCGGCGAGGCGTGATCCCTCCGGCCCCGGGCCGCACGGCGCACTGAGCGTCATGAGCAGCGATCCGGCCCCGATCCGCGTCGCCCCCATCCGCGTCGCCCTGGTCGGTGCCGGCAAAATGGGCGGCGCGCTGCTGGCCGGTTGGCTCGACCAGGGGATCGACCCGGCGGGCATTACGGTGTTCGAGCCGGCACCGTCCGCCGAGCTTCGCGCGTCGGCAACGGCGGCCGGGTTTCGGCTCGCCGCGACGCCCGCCATCGCCGACGTTCCCCCCGACGTGCTGATGCTGGCGGTGGAGCCACAGGCGATGGCGGACGTGCTGCCGG
>JBDZUN010000008.1:0-34499 GCA_040255145.1 Hyphomicrobiales bacterium
GCCGTAGCATCAAAGACCCCTTGTGCCGTGGGGACCGTCCATAGATAGGTCCAGACGTTGGTGCGATAGCGCCCGGTTTCGCCCAGCCCGAAATGGTTGATGTGGCTGGCTCGCCCCGACTTGAACACGAAGACCAACTCATGCTGGCTGCGGTAGAAGCTGCCCATGCCGGCATTGGTCTTCGACCACACGACCAGCTGCTTGAGCTCGCTATAGACCCCCTCGGCAGCGTCCAGCATCTCGCGCATATGACGCCAGTCCATGCACTGGTAATGGATCGAGCCGGGATGCGAGAAGCGGACGCAGAGGCGGAACACCGCGCGCAGAAAGGCGATCAGCTCGGCCGGCTCCTGCTCGCCCGACATCATCGGAAACTCGCGATGACGGACCCGGCCCAAGCCCGAAACGTGGCCGCCGATCTTGACGCCATAAGGCGGGTCGGCGAAGACCAGCCGGGCGCGATCCTCCCCCAGTAAGGCCTCATAGCTCACCGCGTCCCGGGCGTCGCCGCAATAGAGCCGGTGTTGCCCGATCCGCCACAGGTCGCCCCGCCGCGTAACGGCGGCTGTGTCCGGATCCGGCAGCTCAACGACCTCCGGCTCGTCCGCCGGCGGGTCAGGAAGCGCGAAGTCAAGATCGGCGGTGGTGAACCCGGTGATCTCGAGGTCGTAGCCGTCCTCGAACAAAATGCTGAGTTCCTCGGTCAGGACCTTATCGTCCCAGCCGGACAGTTCGGCGATACGGTTCTCGGCCAGCGCGAAGGCACGACGATCCGCATCGGTCAGGAACCGCGCGCGCACCACCGGAACCTCGATCAGCCCCAACTGCCCGGCGGCAGCCCAGCGGCCATGACCGGCGGCGATCCGATTGTCGTCATCGACGATGATCGGAACCAGGAAGCCGAACCGTTTGATGCTCGCCGCGATCTGGGCGATCTGCTTGTTGGAGTGCGTGCGCGCATTGCGTGGATTGGGCTTGAGCGATGCCCGCGCAACGCGCTCGACGCGTGGGTGCAAGGGAAGGGTCATTGATCTACTCCTCTCACCAGAGGAGCAGATCAATTAAGTCTATTTGTCGCCGGCGGAAGGAAAATAAATCGGCGGCCCTCATTCGAAGCCCAGCATCCCAGCCGGACAGCTCAGCGATGCGGTTTTCGGCCAACGCGAAGGCACGACGATCCGCATCGGTCAGGAACCGCGCGCCCACCACCGGAACCTCGACCAGTCCCAATTGCACGACGGCAGCCCAGCGGCCATGACCGGCGGCGATCAGATTGTCGTCATCGACGACGATTGGGACCAGGAAGCCGAACCGTTCGATGCTCGCCGCGATCTGGACGATTTGCTTGTTCGAACGCGCGCGCGTATTGCGCGGATTGGGCTTGCGCGATGCCTTCACAACGCGCTCGACGCGTGGGTGCATGGGAAGGGTCATTGATCTGCTCCTCTCGTTTAGAGAAGCAGATCAATTAACGGGTCTTATCGTCGGCGGAAGGAAAATAAATCGGCGGCCCCCATTCGAAGTGCTCGACCTTCCAGCCAGGTACCAACCTTGGCTCACCGGTTTCCAGATCGATGCGCGCACCATAGTTTGGAAAAAAGTCAAGAAAGCGCATCGGCTTGTCGGCATACCGCCGTCGTGCAGCCCGAACGATCAGGACGATCGCCGTCTTCGTCGCCGCCGGTTCCATCGCCTGAGCGAGCTGGATGAACGCCGCCGCCATTGGATTGGCCGGATGAGGGTCATATTCGCTGCGCTTATCGCGGCGGACCAGGATCAGCTTGCCCGTCATCTCCTGAAACAGGGCCATCAGCGCTTCCACATGATAACGCAAGATCGCGTCATCAGGGCGGCCGCGCCTCGGCTTTAGTACTGCGACCGTTTCTGCGGCGGCCTTTGCCACATCGGCCTCCGACAATTCCGATCCTTGAACGCCGGTGCGGTCCGCCGCACGCCGCCGCGCCTTGTGCCCGATCACCACCTCCAGCTCCGGATGCACTCTTGTTAGTGTTCTCCCAGCAGATGTGGGTCGTTTCAGCGGTTTTTGGAACTTCGCTAACGACTGATTGAACGAAGGTCCAGCTCCCATTGCCTCCCGGCACGAGCGGTAATTCGCAAAAACATGGTCTAAGCGTCGGTGAATTTTGGCGCGCTGCTCTTCTTCTCCCTTCGACTTTGTTACAGCCTGTGAATTATCGGGACTCTCTACGAGATCGTTACGACCAGATTCCGGCATAGATTTACCTTCATCCAAATCTCACTTTTGCGATTAATATATATATATATATCAACCGTGCCGCAGTATAGGTTTTCGGAGGCGTTTTCTTTCTCTGACGGCTTTGCACCTGACGCCTCGCTCTAAATGGCGAAGACATTCGACAAGAAAAGCAAAGCTCCACGGCGTCACAGCGTCACCGGCCGCCGAGTCCGCTGTCACAGCGGGTTTGTCGACGCTTCGCGTCGGTGTAAAATACCCGTAAAACCACTGCGAGCTGCGTCCAGCCGCTCGGAAAACGATCCAGTAGACCCCATCCCACCAAGCTGGCATTGCAGAGCCGGAATACCTGCAGTTCAGCTCGGTCACCGAACGGTGCGTGATTGACCACAAGATTGTGTCCACGCCAGGAGACCAGCAGCGCCGTGCGCGCGGATCAGCGTCTCCGCACGACATCTTCGATGTCGAGACCTAATGCACCTGCGATCCGCTGGAGAACGGTGACGCTGGGGTTGCGCCGCCCGCGTTCGACACCGCTCAGATAGGTCTGGTGTACGTCCGCGCGGTGCGCGAGCTCCTCCTGCGACAGGCCTTTGTCCCGCCGTGCCTCCTGCACATTGAGCCCGATCCGGACACGCACATCCATGCGGCTATGGAGAGCGCCCGGCTGGTTCTCACCATAGACTATGAGTCATATTTGTGGTTGATGCCTTGCTTGGCGCGATTTTTCCATCGGGGACGGCATGCGTCCGGACACATTAACCATCCACCAATTGTTCGAGCGGGAGCGGCGTTTCGTCGTGCCGTTGTACCAGCGGTCCTACGTCTGGAACGAGGACGACCAGTGGTTGCCGCTATGGGACGATCTCGAACGCGCGGCCGACGCCTGTCTTATCGCCGCCAGGAATCAGCAACCGCGCTCGCATTTCCTCGGCGCGCTGGTCCTGAACGTTCCAAAAGTCCAAGGCTCCCGTGTCAGCCGATCCGAGGTTATCGATGGCCAGCAGCGCTTGACCACCTTGCAGATCGTGCTCGCCGCCATGCGCGACCATGCCGAGGCAATGAGTTCGTCCGAAGGAGGGCCGTTACGCGATCTCACCGAAAACCGGCATCAAAAGGCCGACTCGGAGGAGCTGTTCAAGGTGTGGCCGACCAACGCCGATCGCGCGATGTTTCGGGCGGTGATGCGCGCCGGCTCCCCAGAAGCCTTGCTCGCTCAGTTCCCAGGGCAGCGATCCAGCGTACCCCGATTGGCCGCGGCCTATCGCTTTTTCTGGGACCGGATCGGCACGTTTTTGGATGAAGCCGACACTGCCGCGGACCGTGAAACACGCCTGGCGGCCTTGCATCAAGCGCTGCGTACGGTCCTTCAGGTCGTGGTGATCGAGTTGGAGGAGCGCGACGACCCGCAGGTCATTTTTGAGACGCTGAATGCGCGAGGCCAGCCACTGCTGCCGTCGGACCTCGTGCGCAACTACATCTTCCTGCGGGCAGCGAATGAACCTGGCATGGACCCGGATGCGCTCTACCAGCGCTACTGGCACGAATTTGATAATCGTCATGACGGGAGCGAGGAGCGGTTCTGGCACGTCCCGGAGCGGCAAGGTCGCCTGATCCGCCCACGCATCGACCTTTTCCTGTTCCATTACCTCGTCATGCAGACGGGCCGCGACCTGCTGATCGGTCAGCTATTCCGGGAATTCCGCGATTGGCACGCCGAGAGCCAAATGTCGATAGAGGCGCTGCTCACCGACCTGAATCGCTATGCACGGATCTTCGCCGGGCTAGTCGCACCCAAAGGCAACGACCGGGCGGCCGCTTTTGCACAACGCCTGAAGGCGCTGGACACAAGTACCGTTTACCCACTCCTGCTCTACACCTTATCGCTGCCGCCGACCCGGCTGCCGGTCGCGGCGCGTGATCAGATTCTGCTGGACCTGGAATCGTGGCTGGTGCGTCGTTTCATCTGCCAGGCGACGGCCAAGAACTACAATCGCTTCTTTACCTCGCTTCTGACGAAGCTCACGGGAGCCTCGCCGGACGCCAATCTCGCGGACATCATACGAAGCGAACTGACCCGCTCGGCCGAGGTCACGACGAATTGGCCGACCGATCACGAGTTCCGTACCGGCTGGCTCACCAAGCCGATTTATGCGAGGTCGCGGCCCGACCGCAGCACCATGGTGCTACGCGCCATCGAACAGCATATGCGCACACGCTTCAACGAGGCCGTCTCCTTACCGGAGCAGCTCAGCGTCGAACACATGCTGCCGCAAAAGGGAGCACTGGACGATTACCCCTACCCGCCCGACATCCCGTATCTGGATCAAGAGAGCGACGCGCAGTGTCGCGCCCGGCTCATCCAAACGCTCGGCAATCTCACATTACTGACCAGCGAACTCAACGCCTCGATCAGCAACGGCCCGTTTCCGAGCAAGGCTGCAAAAATCATCGGGGACAGCGACCTTCGCTTGAACGCCTGGCTTCGATCGGCGCCACCATCATCCTGGTCCGAACGCGACATCCTCGCCCGAGGCGAACGGCTCTTCGAAATAGCCCTCCAGGTGTGGCCGCGGCTGTCGTTGGAGGTCGAGGAGATCCCTCCGTACGGGAACTTACCCTCCCTTTCGCTTTGAATGTAGCCCGATATACCTTCCGCGCAGTAACCCTCACCAACAAGTACCGTCTACAGACGATATTCCGGTCACCTATATGCGCCTCATGGAGTATATTGATGAGACAGTGCTCCGTCCCTTGAACCCTTACAGAACAGCTCGACTTCGGACCGCTCCATATAGAGTATGTATTTTGAAGCATCAACGGGGATACCGACACCTTTCGATCGGAAGCGAACAAGCTTCGCTTGCGCGTCCTATCACGTCTTATGTGGCCGTCGCACACTAACCTGGCGCTGCCGATGCGGTAATTGATCGAGCGGGACTGGCGGTGGGTGACCTCGGCGCGGATCAGGCTGGCCAGGAGAGGATAAAGCTCTTCGCGGCGGGCCAGACCCTTGCCGGCGATCTCGTCGAAGCTGGCGCGCATTACCGTGTGCGGAAGGCCCGCCAGTTCGATCGCTTCGTGGCTCCAGTCGAATTGGTAGGCCTCGCCCGGATCGAAGCTTAATGGGATGAAGGCCTGGGCCGGGGCGCGGGCACGTTCGACGCGCCAGGCGCGCACAAATCGGTGCACGCTGTCGTGTGCCCCGTCGTAGCCGCGCCCACGCAATTCCTCGAATAGACGCTGGGTCGAACGACGCTCGCGCCGCGCCAGCCTGGCCTCGCCCTCCAGCATTGCCGTCAGCGTCTCTATCCAGGGACCCAGCTTTGGCTGCGGCTGGACCGTGCGATGGTAGTTCAGCTCCGTCGCCCCGATCGCAGCACCTTGCGCACCGTATCCCGAGCGATCCCCAGCTCCCGGGCGGTCCGCTTGATCCCCTTGCCGTTCTGAAAGTGCTCAAACCGGCTCCGTGCGATCGTCTCCACGCCCGTCATCCCCCAGCCCTCCCAAATCGACGGTGCCGCACGCCCCAGCTTCTGGTGCGCTCCGATCGACATCGCCAAGCCTCTGGTCGGTTTCGTGCGCCAGGGTCAGCTCCTGGCCATCGCCCAGGCCTCCGACGAGCCAACCCGGATGAAAGTGACGGCGCTTGGCGCGGTCACCGCCGAACTTGCCTCCACGATCGTGGCCTATGCTCCCGAACGGCAGATGAACGAAATCTGGGACAGTTTCCCCGCGCTGTTGCACAAGGCGAGCTACGGCACCTCGAATTACGATGCCGAAGCAGCGGGTAGGCTTCATCTGGTGCCTTGGCACTACGGCCTGGGTTGGACGACGCCCGATCAGTTCGACGAGAACTACCACGACAAGCTTCAGCTCAACCCGATCGCGCCCGCGCTCACCGCCACCCTGATCCGGATTTGGGCGGGAAAGGATCGTGCAGCACTACAGGCGTGAGACCCCATGCGGATGGCCGTGGACTGCACCTTTCACCGTCGCTTGCTTCGAATCTGATCCCGCAGCTAGGTTGTGCCGGCCACCGGGACAGCGCTCGACCTCAATGCTCACGTGGCTCAGGCCGGCAAGGCCGACGAGCCGCCTCTTATAATAGCTCGGCGCCTGCGGTGTGTCGGACACTAAGGTAAGGACAGCGGCGCTATGGCCGGGGCCAACGCGCCACAGATGCAGGTCCGTAATCCGGTCGCCTTCGATTTCGATCTGTGACCGGATGCTTTGCGCCAGCCGCGGACTGGTTGTCCTGTCCACCAGCACTGAGCCCGCGTCCCGCATCAATATCCAAGACCAGCGTGCGATCAGCAGTGCCCCAACGATTCCCATCAGCGGATCCATCCACGTCCAGCCATAGAGGAGGCCAGCGGCGAGCGCGACAATCGCGAGCACCGATGTGGCGGCATCGGCCAGCACGTGGAGGTATGCAGAACGCAGGTTATGATCGTGGTGGCCACTGCCTCGATCGTGCTCATGCGTGTGATCGTGAGGCTGGTCGCGCAGGATGAACGCGCTCGCGATATTGACGAGGAGCCCCAGCACGGCGATACCAATCGCCTCATCGAACCGGATCGCCACCGGCGCAGCAAAGCGCACCAGCGATTCATAGCCGATGAAGCATGCGATCAGCGCGAGCACCACCGCGCTCGTAAACCCGGCCAGGTCGCCGATCTTGCCGGTGCCGAAGGCGAACCGGACGTCGTCCGCATGCCTGCGGGCGTAGCCATACGCCACGGCCGAGATGGTAAGCGCTCCCGCATGGGTCGCCATGTGCAATCCATCGGCAAGCAGCGCCATGGAGCCGAAGACCGCGCCACCGACAATTTCCCCCACCATCATCGCGGCAGTCAGCGCGATCACCCACCGGGTTCGGCGTTCGTTGCGCGCGTGATCGGCCCCAAGGAAGACATGGCCGTGCGTCCATGGCGCGAGGGAGTGAGCGTGCATCGGATTTTTCTCTTTGCTACGACGGCGTCTGCCTACCCTAGCCCTGCAACCAGGGTGAGGAAACGCTGCCGACCCGATCGCGCATGAGTCGCAGGCTTAGACCTGGATGGCTGATCAAAAGGATTAGCGGATCGGCCATTCCGGCTGCTCCCCCCGCTCCGCCGAGCGTGGTCTAATGACAATTGGTTCAGAACGAGCTTCTTCGGGTCATGTGAAGGGCGCCAGAATGCGCCATGTTCGTACAGAATCTTTGTCCGTAGCCGGCACCCTTGGCCCACGCGTGCTGATCCTGGGGGCCACCTCCAGCATTGCCCAGGAAGTCGCCCGTCTCTATGCCGCCGAGCGCGGATCGCTGCTTCTGGTCGGCCGCCGAGAGGACATGCTGCGGTCTATCGCTCGGGAGCTGACGGCGGGCGGCGCGGCCGAGGTCGGCATCGCGACGGTCGACTTCGTTGCGGAGGAGCGCCCGGCGGATCGCTTCTCGGAATTCATTCGGCGCCTCGGCTGGGCCGACCACATTCTCCTCGCCTATGGCTTGCTCGGTGATCAGGCGATCGCGGAAGCCGATAGTGCTCACGCGGCGACGATCCTGGCCACGAACTTCACCTCCGCGGCCGTCTGGATTCTTTTGGCCACAGCCTATCTGCAAGGCCGCGGTACGGGATCGCTCATCGTTCTCGGGTCTCTTTCAGGCGACCGAATTCGCAATAAGATGCTCCTGTACGGCTCGGCCAAGGCAGGGCTTGCGGCACTGATGCAGGGTATCGCGGACCGCCTCGATGGCTGCGGCGCACGGACCATCCTCATCAAGCCCGGACCGACCGAAACCCCAATGGCGCAAAACTTGAAGACGCCTCGATGGCTTCGCACCACGCCATCCTCGCTCGGAGCAATCGTCCATCGGGCAGCAGCCCGGAAAAGATCGGTGATCTATGCGCCGGGCTATTGGCGTTGGATCATGCTGGCCGTCCGAATGCTGCCTGCCTGGATGTTTCGACGGGCGTTTACCTGATCCGCTTCAACAAGGCCATTGGGCTGTATCTGCACAAGATGTATTCAAGGCAACCCGAGGTTCTAGCTCTTTTCACTTCCGGAAAAACAGATATTTCGCCAAGGCCAGCACGCCAAGCACCAATAGAACGACAACCATGATCCAGACGAGGGCCATGCCCCACATCATCCCGCCGCCCATCATGTCATGCATCATCTCGACGCTCCCACCGGTGCCGTTTGCCCGAAACGGTCAACAAGACAGCCACGCGGCGCCACCTCAACGCAATAGCTGTGCACCGGCCTGCGCCACGCCCGTTGCTAGTCCAGGCGCGACGCCGAAAATCAACGTACCGGCCGAGCACAGACCGATGGCCCATGAATAGCCAAGGCCGGGCGTGATCGTTTCGATGCGCTCGGGCTTGTGGAAATACATCTCCGCGATAACGACAGCATAGTAGTAGAGCGCCACGGCCATGTTGATTGCGGCGACAACGGCGAGCCATGCGAGGCCGCCGTCGATCGCGGCGAGCAGCAAAAACACCTTGCCGGCGAAGCCGGCGAGCGGCGGGATTCCGGCGAGCGACAGAAGCGCAAGCGCGAGGGCGGCCGCCGGCCACGGGGCAAGCCGGCCGAGACCACGCACCGCTGGAAGATCGTCTTCGCCGAGCAGGCGTTCGATCTGCGCCACCACGGCGAAGGCAGCAAGGTTCATGAAGAGATACGCCGCAAGATAATAGCCGATGGCCGGGAGCGCCCCGGCCGCTCGATCGGCGACGGCGACCGCCATCAGCATGTATCCGGCCTGGGCGATGCTCGAATAGGCGAGGAGACGCTTGAGGCTGGTCTGGCGCAGCGCGACCAGGTTGCCGAAGGTCATGGTCGCGGCGGCAAGCATGGCGAGCAGGATCGGCCACGCGACGATCCCGTTCGGCATGGCCTCCAACAAGATGCGGAGCAGACCGGCAAAGGCGGCCACTTTGGGGACGACGGAGACGAAGCCGGAGACCGGCGCCGTTGCGGCTTGATAGGCGTCGGGCGCCCAGACGTGGAACGGCACCAGGGTGATCTCGAAGCCGTAGCCGACGATGACCAGCCCGAGGGCGAGTGCGATCCAGGCGCGATCCGCTCCGGCAAGACCAGCGCCGATCGAGCGAAGGTTCAGGCTACCGGTGAGGCCGAACAGGAAGGTGAGGCCATAGGCCATCACCGCGAGCGCGGCAGCGCCGTACAGGAAATATTTGAGCGTCGCTTCTTGCGCCGCTTTATCGCTGCGAACGAGCAGGACAAGCAGATAGGACGGGAAGCTCACCATCTGCAGGAACAGGACAATGAGCCCGAGATCGGTGGCGGCAACAAGCCCCATCGCGCCGACTGTGGTCATGAGCAGGGCGACGGGCGCTTGCGGCTCCTGTTCAGTGCCGCGGAGATGGGCGCTCAGCATCAGTAGACCGATGAGTGCGCCAAGCTCGATGACGAGCTGATAGAAGGCGCGGAATGGATCGACGGCGTAGGTGCCGCAGAACGCCTCCCGCGGCGCCGCGCTCAGCATGGGCGCGGTCAGAACCATTGCGACGATGAGGCCGGCCAGGGCAATTCCGGCAGGGATGCGGCGCCACGACCCACGTGCCCAGCCGGCGACCGGCACCAATGCCAGGGCGAGGCCGGCAAGGACCATTTCGGGGATGACGGCGCCGAGATCCATGCAGCCGGCCATGGCCTCGGATCCCGGCATCAGAACCGCGCCAGGATGCGGGTCGTGCCGTCCAGTGCCGAAACCAGGGCGGCCGGCAGGATGCCGATCAGGATGGACAGAGCGGCAAGGGTACCGGCGGACGCCGTCTCGCGTGTGGTGAGAGGCGATAGCGCCCTCGCTCCCGCCGGCTGGGCGCCCATCAGCACGCCGGCGACGAGGCGCAGATAGACGGCGGTCGCAAGAATAAGGCCGAGCACCGTGATTGCGGCTATCCAGACGGAGACGTGCAGGGCTCCGCCGATCACCTGGAATTCCGCAATGAAGCCCGACAGCCCCGGCAACCCGAGCGAGCCGAAGGCGAGCAGTCCGAAAAGGCCGCTGAAGGCGGGCGATTGCCCGATCAAGCCGCCGAAGCGACGGATATCGCGGGTTCCAGCGCGGTGCTGGAGCATACCGACCATCAGGAACATGCCGCCGGTAAGAAGGCCGTGGCTGACCAGCTGCACGGCGGCGCCGTTGAGCGCGAGCTGTCGCGCCGCGGCGCTGCCGGTCATCGCGGCGATGGCAACGCCAAGCGCGACATAGGCCATGTGATTGATCGAGGTGTAGGCAACGAGCCGCTTCATGTCGTTCTGCGCCAACGCCGCGAGGGCGCCGTAGAGGAGCGACGCGAGCGCGATGGCGACAAGCAGCCAGCCGAACCGCGCGACCGTTTCTGGCAAAACGGGAAGCAGGATCGCGATGAGACCGTAGCCACCCATCTTAAGCTGAAGACCGGCGAGCACGACGCTGCCCTCGGTTGGCGCCTCGACATGGGCATCGGGCAACCAATTGTGCAACGGGACGATCGGCAGCTTGACGCCGAAGCCGATCAGCAAGGCGAAAAAGACCAGGGCGCTGGCAAGCGGCGCTTGCGCCAGGGGCCGCGCTTGGATGATGGCCGGCAACGAGAAGGTGTGCGGCTCCATCCCGAGATAGAGGGCAAGGAAACCGAGCAGCATGGCCAGACTGCCGGCGCGGGTATAGAGGAAGAACTTGAATGCCGCATAATACCGGCGTTCCGATCCCCAGATGCCGATGATGAAATACATTGGCACCAGGCCAATTTCAAAGAACAGATAGAACAAGAGAAGGTCCTGCGCCGCGAACAGACCGATCAGGCCGGTACCCAACAGCAGAAACAGGAAGGCATGGGCGCGCGGCCGGTCATGGTCGTTCACGACGTAGAGCATGACCACCGTCAGCAGCACGGCGGTGAGCACGATCAGGGCGAGCGAAACGCCGCCGATGGCGACGTCGTAGGTCGCCCCGACCGCGGGAATCCACGACGCTGTCATGCGCCATTGCAGATTGTCGCCGTTCGGATCGAAGCCGATCCACAGCCCGATCGCCGCAATCAGCGTCAGCATGGCGCCGGCGAGTGCAATACGACGGATGGCGTCCGGTCGGGTGCACGGAATGCCCAGTACCACCAGGCCAGTGAGGAGCGGCAGAAAGACCGTAAGGGTCAGCATCGGGCCCGATCCGTCACAGCCAAACCATGAGACCGCCGACGACAAGGGCTGCACCGGCCCAGACGAACAGCGCGAGCGTGTAGAGGTAGAGCCGCCCGGCCTGAAGCCCGCGCAGGCGCTCGCCGCCAGTGTCGATGCCGGCAGCAAGCGCGTCGCCGCCGCGGCCGAAGCCGAGGGCCTCGGCACGTTCGGTGTCGCAGGCGAGGCGCCAGACAGCGCCAGCGGTCCGCCCGGCGGCGGCGTCCAGGCTGCGTTCAGCGGATTGCGCCGTACGGGCGAGCGCTTCGGCCGCGATCGCGAGCCCGCGGACGCACTTATCGAGCCCGGCTTCGAACAGATCGAGATGGCGACCAAGCCGCGTGACCCAACGAGCCGGCGCCGCGGTGGCGGCCATCAATCCCGCCCCGAGGT
This sequence comes from Hyphomicrobiales bacterium, assembly GCA_040255145.1. Lineage (GTDB taxonomy): Bacteria > Pseudomonadota > Alphaproteobacteria > JBDZUN01 > JBDZUN01 > JBDZUN01. The sequence continues at coordinate 11,783 of JBDZUN010000008.1, forward strand.
GGGCCGGAAGCGATCCCAGGGTCGGTGCCGAACTCCGCCGGGCTCTGCCTGCGCCGACCCCCAGTCCGATCAGCCCGGCGGCGACCGCGCACAGGCGCCAGCCGATTTCCGGCTCAGGCACGATCGGGAACGGCAGGAAAGCGGCGAGTCCGTCGGAGAGGAGCCAGCCGAGAATTGCCGTGACGAGAGCGAGCAGGGCCATGCCTGTGCGCATAGCCCAGTTTGCCTTGCCAGCGATCCTTTTCCAGGGTCCGCCTAAAAAAGCTGCGGCTGCCGCGCGGCCGATATAGATGCCCGCCAGAAGCGCGAGCAAGACGAGCAGAAGCGCCATTCCCGGACCGTGCCGCACGGCAATCGCCAGAATCGCCTCCTCGCTCCAGAAGCCGGAAAGCGGTGGCACGCCGGCAAGCGCCAGGGCGGCGAGCACGAATATCACACCGGTTAAAGGCAGAGCGCGGACGACCCCACCCAGGCGATCGAGCCTGCCGGTGCCTGTTTCTTCCTGCACCACGCCCGCGGCCAGGAACAGGGTCGATTTGAATGCGGCGTGTGCGGCGAGATGGAAGGTAGCGGCGCGCGGGCCGCCGAGCCCGAGCGCGATCATCATCTCGCCGAGCTGCGAGGCGGTCGACCAGGCGAGCACGCGCTTCAGGTCCATCTCGGCAGTGGCGATCAGGCCGGCGACAAGCGCGGTCGTGGCGCCAATCCAGAGCAGCAAAACCAGCGCCGCCGGCACCGCAGCGAATACAGGATAGAGCCGGAGCACCAGGAACGCACCGGCCGCGACCATTGTGGCCGAGTGGAGCAGAGCAGACACAGGGGTCGGCCCGATCATGGCGTCCGGCAGCCAGCCGGTGAGCGGGAGCTGCGCGCTCTTGCCGACGACGCCGGCAACCATGAGGAACGCTATCATGGCGACGACTGAAGGGCCGAGTTGCCGTGCGCCGATCGCGCCAACCAGAGCTTCGACGTCGGTCGTGCCGGTTGCGGCGACGGCCAGCAACCAACCAAGCAGGAGGCCGACATCGCCGATGCGGGTCATCAAAAAGGCCTTTGCGGCGGCCGCCGATGCGCCGGCCTCCTCATGGTGAAAGCCGATGAGAAGATAAGAGGCGAGGCCGACCAGCTCCCATGCTGCGAACAAGAGGACCAGCGAGCTCGACAGCACCAGCGCCAGCATCGCTCCCACGAACAGGCCGAGTTCGGCGAAGAAGCGCGGCCAGTTCGGCTTTCCCGCCATGTAGCCGAGGCTGTAGATGGCAACGCCAAGCGCGATGCCCGCAACAATGATCGCGGCGAACCGGGTGAGCGGCGCCACTTCAAGTCCGACCGTCAGGCAATAGCCGCCGCTCTCGAACCAGATAGCCGAGATGGCGGTGCCGTCGGGGACCAGAAGCAGGCCGATAAGAGAAAGTGCGATGGCAGCAACAATCAGCGCCCCGCCGGCCCAGGGCAAGCGCCGGCCGAGGCCGAGCGCCGCAACGGTGGCAAGCAGCGGCAGGATCGGTATGGCCAAAAGTTGAATCATCGCTTCAGGTCGGCATAGGAATCGATCTCGGCCGTCTGGCGCTGGCGGTAGAGCAGCATGACGATGGCGAGCCCGATCGCCATCTCGATGGCGCCGACGGTGATGACGAGGATAGCGAAGATCTGGGCGGAATAATCGGCGGGCGCGGTGAAGCGCCAAAACGCGATGATGTTGAGCCCGATCGCGTTCAGCAGCACTTCGACCCCCATCAGGATCATGACCGCGGATCGCTGTGCGATCACCGTATAGACGCCGATCGCGAACAGCACTGCGGCGACGCCGAGGTAGGGGGTGAGCGGAACGCTCATAGGCCGTCATCTCCAGCACGATGGTCGCGATCCCGCCCGGCGAGCGGCGCGATCCGGTCATCTGCGATCGCCTCCGGCTTCCGGTCGACGGCCACCTTGGCGCTTCGCGAAGGATCGTCCGGATAGGTCGAGGGCCGCGCCAGCAGCACGGCCCCGAAAATCCCGATCAGGATCAAGAAACCGGCGCCTTCGAAGGCGATCATGTATTTCTCCATCAGGAGATGGCCGACCCGCGCTGCCGAATCCGGATCCGGCAATGTCCCGACGACCGGCCAGGCCGGGCGCCAGATCAGCATGCCGATCAGCACGGTTCCGACAACAATAGCAAGCCAAGCCGCGGCCGGGCGGACCGGCGTAACCATCGACATGTCCATGCCGCCGTGCCCTTCGTGAGAGCCATGCCCGTCATCATCCGTGTGCTGCACGGCGTGGTCGCCATGATCGCCATGACCGCCTTGTCGTGGCTTGCGCGGCTCGAGGCCTGCGCTGAACCAACGCTCGATGGGCGCCATATCCATACCCGCCATCATCGCACCACCGGGATCGTGCATGACCAGGACCATGAACAAGATCATGACCAGCATGCCGCCGATATACATCATGATCTGCAAGAGCCCGATCAGGTCGGCGGCGAGCAGAATGAACAGCCCGGCCACGCCGATGAACGACGCCATCAGGAAGATGCCGGACCGGAACATGCTCATGGTCGTGGTCATGCCGAGCGCCCCGGCGATGGCGACGAAGCCGGAGACGGCGAAGGCAAGGATTTCGAACGCGGCGGTCACGGCCGCACCCCGAGCAGGATCAGGCCGCCGACCAACAGCACGTTGAGCAGGCCGACAGGCGTCAGAATCTTCCAGGACAAAGCCAGCATCTCGGCCGTCGAGAGCGGCCGCACCAGGCGGCCAAGCCCGAGCATCAGCGCCATCAGGGCGTAGGTCTTGAGTGTCATCCAAAACCAGCCCGGCAGGACGGGACCGTTCGGGCCGCCGAGATAGAGGACGGCCCCGATCGCGGCGACGAGAAACAGCACGCCCGCGAGCGCGATGCGCCAGAGCAGCGCCGACCAGCCGCCGGATGCGCCGAGCACGCCGCCCCGGATCGAAACGGCGAACGGCTCGAGGAAGGGCGCTCGGTAGGATTGCATCAACCCAGTGACAAGATAGAGCAGGAAGCCGAGCGGCTGCAGAACGATGAACCAGAGGCCCCGCTGCGCCTCGACGATGGCGACGGTCGATAGCGAGCGCGCCATCATGATCACGCCGACATAGGCCAAGCCGAGCGGCACGACATAGGCGACAAGCTGGGCGATGATCCGATAGCAGGCTTCGACGGTGTTGGGCACGTTGGCGCCCCAGCCAGCGAGCGCCAGCCCGAGCACGACAAAATCGATCACCACGATGACATAGAAGGCGCCGATGCCGAGATCGCGTCCGATCAAGCCGGATCCGAGCGGTACGACAATCATAGCGAGGGCCGTCCCGGCAAAGGCCACCACCGGACCGGCGGGCAGCAGCCACCGATCGGCATTCGGGAGATCGAGCGGATGCCGGAGATCGGCGGCGTGCACCGGGCCTGGCTCCCAAACCGGCCGTACGAATAGGCGCTCGAGCCCCGAGGTCAGCCCCGCGCCGCCGCATAAAGCGGCCAGGACCGCAATGGCGGTGACAATCACTCCCATTGCAGGCCGCCCATGCCCCAGGCATAGGCGATACCGACGCCAAGCAGCGCGATGAAGATCAGCATGTCGAGGAACGCGCTGATCCCGACATCGGTGAACACAACCGCCCAGGGATACATGAAGATCATCTCCATATCGAAGGCGAGGAAGATCAGCGCGTAGACGGCGTAGCCAAAGCGGTATTGCGCCCAGGCCTGACTCGGGTCCAGCACACGCCGCGGCGCCCGCGCGAACGCCGCGACGGCCAGCAGCGCCAAGCCGGACGTCATGACCAGGATGAGGCCGACGAAGCCGTAGTCGCTATGTACCGTTGCTGTGCCGGTCATGCCGCTGTGCCGCTCGTAGTCAGCGCGCTTGCTGTTGGATCGGCCCCGGCTCCCGCCCCCGTCATTGTCGTGGCGCGTTCGCCGCTGCCGCTCCAGCGCAATCCTTCAACAAAGGATCGAACAGGCTCGTTCAGAATGCGACGTCATCTTGCGGTCGAGCCACAATGTGGGCATGAGGCGCGCGTGCCCGGTGGTGGCATATCCTCAGACCGTGATCGACACCGAATGTATTAGACCGCAACATGGCCGGAGCCCAGGACTCAAGGCTGAACTGCGGAAATCAATCTGAGAGCAAGGACACAAGATCGCCGGCATGAAGGACCGACTCAGCAAGCACGGCGAGAAATGACCTTCCACTCGCGGCATTTTACGTTGTTCGGCCGGTGCCTGGGCATGATGGCCGCCCTGGTGGCTTGCCTCGTCGTTGCAGGACTTGTCCGCGCACCCGCCGCTCCGGTCTCCGCCGTCTTTGTCGTTCATGCAGGCGGTCACACGCGGGATTGCGACCGTCCGACCAACCAGCAGACACGCGGTTCGGCAGGTCAAGATTGTTGCGGTCGATGTCCGTCGAGCAGCTTGTTCACCCTTCCGACCCCCGGAGCGAGCGTCCCGCTACTTTCGGCTCATGTTGTCGGGACTAGCTCGCGGGATGCGATCCCGGTCGGGCTCGCACCCGGAATCGATCCGCCCATACCACGCTGCTGAGATAGCAGGCTCCTTGGCGCTGCGGACCTACCGCACAGCGCCTGTGCTATTTTCATGCAGAGAGGTTCACTATGAAGAACCGCGGGTTCCTTGCGGGCATCATTGCGATGCTTGGGTTAGGGATTTTGATCGCAGTCGCCGTTGTTTTTCTCGGTGTCTATAACGTCGCGGCGACCGCCGGCCATATGGCGCCGACCCAGTGGCTGCTACATACAACCATGACCCAGTCGGTGCGCCTGCGCGCACAGGAGATTCGGGTATCGAACCTCGACGATCCGCAACGCGTCCAGTCTGGCTTTCGGGAATTCAACGAAATGTGCGTCGGCTGTCATGGCGCGCCGGGGGTCGAGCGATCGGAGATCGGCCTCGGCCTAATGCCGCAACCGCCCAACCTGGCGGTCGCCGTGACGCACTGGACGCCCGCCGAGCTGTTCTGGATCCTCAAGCACGGAGTCAAGATGAGCGGGATGCCGGCATTCGGACCAACGCACGACGACAAGGAACTTTGGACGGTCGTGGCGTTCCTGCGGACGCTGCCGGGAACCTCGCCTGCCGAATATCAGGCGCTGGTTTCGCAAAATGCCGGCATGCCCTCGGAGCACGGACACGGCCATTCAGGGGAGGATGACGCCGATCACCCAGCCGGCGAGCACCAACATTAGCGCCGGCGGGCCAGGTTCGTCATAGACGGCTTTCGTGGCCACTCCGGCTGGTATAGGCTTGGAGTGGCCGTGATCCCAAGCGGGTTCGCCATGTTTCGACTGATCGCTTCGCTGCTCGTTTCGTTCGCGCTGGTGTTCGGCACCGCGGCAGCGCAGGCGCGTCCGCACCACCCGATGCCGTCGGCGGCGACGCAATCTGGCGGGCATGCGATGCCGATGGAAGGCTGCATCCACGGCAAACCAGGGCACAACGGTGCGCCGTGCCCGATGCTGTCCTGCTTCCCAAGCGTGCCGCCCTTCCTCGAAGCGGCCAAGTCCGGCGCACCATTGCCGGTGGCGCACGGCAGCGTCGTGCGTGTGCAGCCCGCCGACGCGCCCGTCGTCGGCACGATTGCAGAGACCGATCCCCCGGTTCCGCGGCTCCTCCCCATCTGAACTCGCGCGCGCCCGGCTGAAGCCGCCGCGCGTTCTGTCGCTCCCGCGCGCCATCAGCTCGCAGGCGCCTTCGGCATGGGAAAGCGTGTGGCCCTGCCCGCGCATGCGTAGGAATCATCATGAACCGTCGTTTCAATCGCCGCGAAATCCTGCGCGGCGCGACCGCCATTGGCGGAAGCCTGGCGCTCGACGCGCTGCTGCCGGCCTGGGCGCGCAGCGCCACGCCCGGATTAGCTGGGCTTCCGGTCCTGTCGGGCCCCGAAATCCAACTGACCATCGATGAAATGCCGTTCACCGTGGCGGGCCGCACCGGGCGCGCCGTCGCCGTTAACGGCACGGTTCCGGCGCCATTGATCCGGTTGAAGGAGGGCGAAAGGCTCAAGCTTGTCACGACCAACAAGCTTGACGAGCCAACCTCGGTCCACAAGCACGGCATCTTGGTGCCGTTCCAGTTCGACGGTGTGCCCGGCGTCACCTTTCCCGGGATCGCACCCGGCGAGACCATCGTCGAGGAATTCCCGATCGTCCAGTCAGGCACCTACTGGTACCACAGCCATTCCAACCTGCAGGAGCAGATCGGCCATTACGGCCCGATCGTGATCGACCCCGCCGGCCCCGACCCGGTCGCCTACGACCGTGAGCACGTGCTGGTCCTGTCCGACTGGACGCCTATGGACCCCCACATGGTGATGGCCCGGCTCAAGGCCGGATCGGGCTATTTCAATTTCCAGAAGCAAACCCTGGCGGGATTGTTGACCAGCAAGGACCAGCCGCTGGACCAACGGTTGATGTGGGCCAAGATGCGGATGGACCCGACCGACATCTCGGATGTGACGGGGTCTACCTACACCTTCCTGATCAACGGCCATGGACCGGAGGACAATTGGACCGCCCTGTTCCGGCCCGGCGAGCGGGTGCGGCTGCGCATCATCAACGCCTCGGCCATGACGATGTTCAACGTCCGCATCCCCGGCCTTCTGCTGGACGTGGTGCAGGCGGACGGCCAGGACGTGCGACCGGTCACGGTCGGCGAATTCCAGATCGGCGTCGCCGAGACCTATGACGTCATCGTCCAGCCGACGGAGGACAAGGCCTTCACCTTCGTCGCCGAGGCGATCGACCGCTCCGGCATGGGACGCGCCACATTGGCGCCCAGGCCCGGCATGACCGCGGCCGTGCCGCCGCCGCGCCAGCGCCCGCTCGCCACCATGGCGGATATGGGCATGGCGATGCATGGTGGTCACGGCATGGACATGCGCGACCCCGCCAACGCCCCCCAGGTGCAGATGAAGCCGGGCGTGCAGACGATTTCGCCGATGCCGGTGGACCGCACCGGCTATCCAGGCCTCGGCCTCGAACATGTCGGGCACAAGGTGCTCGCCTATACCGACCTGGTGGCGCTGGAACCTAATCCCGACCCGCGGCCCTATTCACGCACGCTGGAGATCCACCTGACCGGCAACATGGAACGCTTCATGTGGTCGTTCGACGGCGTGAAATTCAGCGAAGTGAGGGCGCCGATCCCGTTCCGCCGGGACGAGCGGGTGCGCGTCACCTTGGTCAACGACACGATGATGGTCCACCCGATCCACCTTCACGGCCACTTCTTCGAGGTGGTCAACGGCCATCCCGGCCGCCACCCGCGCAAGCACACGGTGAACGTGCAGCCGGGCGGTAAGGTCTCCTTTGACCTCACCGCCAACGCACCCGGCGACTGGGCGTTCCATTGCCACCTGCTCTACCACATGCACGCCGGCATGTTCCAAGTCGTGACCGTGCGCCCGCTCGACGGAGGCGCGGCATGAAACGGATGCACCTCCTGGTTCTGCTTTTGCCATTCCTGCTGACCGTTCCGGCTTATGGACAATCCGCCGACGGCACAATGGGAGACATGCCCGGCATGACCATGCCGATGGACGCGACCGGCCCTAAGCAGCCAGCGGCGGCCGGGACGCATGCGGGCCACGACATGTCCATGTCCGGTTCGAAAACGCAACCGGCGCCGCGCGGGGCGCGGGACACGTCAGGCATGCACGGCATGCCGGGGATGGGTGCCCAGGGTGGGACCCATGCCGGGCACAACATGAACGATATGCCCGGCGTGGAAATGCACCGGGCGCCGGGTGGGACGCAAGGCACGTCCGGGATGCCGGGGATGGGTGCCCAGGGTGGGACTCATGCCGGGCACAACATGAACGATATGCCCGGCGTGGAAATGCACCCGGCGCCGGGTGGGACGCAAGGCACGTCCGGGATGCCGGGGATGGGCAACCAGGGTGGAGCGCATTCCGGCCACGCCAGGCCCATGGGGAACGAAGCAGCACAATCGTCGTCGGCGCAGGCCGCGCCGCCGCCGCCGCCGGCCGACCACGCCGCCGATCGCCACTACGATCCCGAGCGCATGGCGGCCGGCCGCAAGCTGCTGCGCAATGAGCAGGGCGGCCAGACCTTCTATATGGTCCTGTTCAACCTGGCGGAATACCAGGTACGGAAGAACCGCGACGGCTTCCGCTGGGACGGCGAGGGCTGGTTCGGCGGCGACCTCAACCGGCTGTGGTTGAAAAGCGAAGGCGAAGGTGACGTAGGCCGCAACGTCGGCAGCGCCGAAATCCAGGCGCTCTACTCCCGCGCGGTCGGTCCGTATACCGATCTTCAAGGCGGTATCCGCTACGATATCAAGCCGAACCCCTCGCGCACGTACGCCACCGTGGGATTCGAGACGCTGGCGCCGTTCTTCTTCGAGGCGGAAGGCGCCCTGTTCCTATCGAACAAGGGCGATCTGCTCGGCCGGCTCGAAGGCTATTTCGACCAGCGCATCACCCAGAGGCTGATCCTGCAGCCGCGGGTCGAACTCAACCTGGCGGCCCAGGATGTGCGCGCGACCGACACCGGCAGAGGCCTCTCGGACGCCGAACTGGGCTTGCGCCTGCGCTATGAAATCCGCCGCGAATTCGCGCCCTATATTGGGGTCTCGTGGGAGCGGAAAGTCGGGCACGCGGCGGACTTCGCGCATGACGACGGCGAGGAAGCGGGCAGCCTCTCGTTCGTCACCGGCATCCGCTTTTGGTTCTAGGGGGATTCGGTGAACACCAATCTCAAAACGACGCATACCTGCATACTGTCACGCCTCGCTCGACATCTTCGGACAGGAGCAATAACACTCCTCCTTGCCGGCTGCGCGTTTAATCCGTCGAGTCCCCCGCCTTACACCGTCAGCTTAGATAATGCCGGCTCCGTCTGGATGCGGAATGCCCGTTTCGTAAATGGTGACGCCGGCCCTGCAATCCGGGGCTACTTCTATCAGAATTGGGATCCGGGCGGGAATGTGCGCTTCCCCGGCCATGTCGACCTCGAAATCGTGAACCCGGCGGGCGGCTCATCGGTTTGGAAAGTGCGCGCGGTAACGGTGAGCCGACAGCTTCGCTACATTCGTCTGGGCATGTTCCAGGCCGACATTCCATCCTGCGTGCCGCTAGGCAGCACGATCGTCGTCCGCTATTCCCTGCACCCGGACGATCACCCGCCCCTAGCCTCTTGTAATGCGTGAGATGCGCGAAACGGCCGGTGCTCCTGTATCAAACGGCAATCAGGATCGGCCATTTCGACCCGACGCCGATGGCCGCGGATCGAACGACAAGCCCGCTTACTTGCTTACGATTCACTAGCAGGCCGGAATGATCACGCCAGTGCTGACGGTACCAACCGGCCGACGGCGGCGACAAATATCGCCCAGCGCGGGCAGTTTCAAGTAGAGCAGGAGTCGATACCGTTCGTCGACGCGAAGGTACCGACTCGCTGCGTCACTGTCAGCACCGCTGTGCTTTTGGCATCCACACTGGAACCCGTGAGGGGGTCAACACGATTGTCCTTTCCAGTCTGCGGAACGGATCCCGCGTTTCGCAGCCGTTCCGGTGAGACGCCGGGATCTACACCGTGAGAGCCCCGGTGCTAATCCCGATCGGTATGCTGGCAAAAGCGGCCGCTACAACGGTAGACGCCATCCAGTATTACGAGCAGATCGGATTAATTCCAGCCCCTCAGCGCAGCCCTGCTTATTCGCGCGCATATGGCCCGGAGCATGTCCGCCGTGTGATGTTCATTGAGCGCGGGCTCGAACTCGGCTTCACGTTCGGCCAATTGCGACGATTGCTGGTGCTGGCAGACCGACCGGACGGTGATTGCGAAGCGATAGACCAAGTCGCCCGTGAATGCCGCACCGACATGGACCGCAAAATCGCTAATCTGAAGGCGCTCGCCAGCGAACTCGATCGGCTGATCGGACGGTGCGGGCATGGCAGGGTCGAGGAGTGCGAGATTGTCCAAACACTATGCTCGCTTCGATGACCTCATCCGTGGCATCCGCGAACCAAATGATCACCACAGGAAGGCGACGATGGTGCAAGGTCACATGAAGAATTCGTATTCGAGCGTCAATATTATCGTGTTGTTCGGCGTCTCATGCGTCACGCCGAACAACCAACCGACTTCGTATTCGATGCGGCCCAGTTTACCGAGGAACACCGGTCCCACCTGATGGGTCTGGTCCGCGCGGCGTTCAAAATCGCGGATCGCGCCGAACCCCCCATATGCTTCGATCCCCGGTTGGAATTCACGTGACCAACGCCAGCGGCTTCGCCACGCATAACCCAGTTCGGTGCCGGGCTCTCTATGCTCGCCGACCTGCTTCTCGAAAATGACGTTCGCTGTGTGAGTGAAAAGGCCGAAGTCCTTTTCAAGTAAAAGCTTCGCTTCCACATCGTCGGCTTCACCACCGCGGGCGGCATGGGCATATTCCAGGTAGGCGCCGGCATCGAGCCAGTATTTCCCTTGCGGTGTGAGCTGGAACACGTTTTCCCACGCCGTCTCGCCGTACCGTGTACCGTTTTCCGCTTCCTTATCGAGCGTGGCGAAGATGGCCGTTGCCCACCAGTCGGTTACGCCGTAGCCGAGTTCGAACAAGTGCCCTTGCTCGTCGTCTCGCGCGCGCGTCTTATCGACTGTCCAGTGATACCGGGTTTCGAATTCCCATTCGCCTTTGTTAACGATGGGCGAATAGACCTTGTGATCGGCAAAGGCTTGGTTTCCACCTATGCTGGTCATCGTGCAAACGAAAAGCATGCCGCGCCAGAACGCGCGATATCGCGCTGTGCGTTCCATACGCCCCCCCTCGACTTGAAGCCGGCTACAGCATAGTTATTGCAAATGGTTCGCAATCGTAACCCAAACGGGCGAAAACTTCCAGGTCAAAGGCGGCCGGTCGTATGCTCGTTCAGCCGGCCACCGGCGCCATACCGAACGGAAACGATCGCGGCTCGTCCCGCTAGAGCGGCCGCGGCTGGAGGAGTGCACTGCGGCTTCGCATTTGGCGCTGTCCACAATCTGGTACAGCTGCCGAAGCTGTTAGCGGTGTGGCCATGACCAGCCAGGCACAGCAACCCGAGCTGCACTCAGAGATCAGTTGTCCCCACTGCGGTCACCACAGGATAGAGGAGATGCCTACGGACGCCTGCCGGTTCTTCTACGAATGCGCGGCCTGCCACACACTGCTTCGGCCAAAGTCGGGCGACTGCTGCGTGTTCTGCTCCTACGGCTCGGTGCCGTGCCCCCCAATGCAGCTTGAACGCCAGGGCGACAGCAATGGGTGCTGCCGCTGCTGAGCGATTTCTTCGACGCCTGACAAGAGTTATCTGATAGAAACATCATTTTTCCGGCATGGAATTCCCGCGCGAAGAGACAATCGGCCGCCTGTCAACTTTTGCATCCGTGTCGGACCGTTCCATCAGTATGCCAACCGATTTCCGGCGTCCGCGGGGCTCGCCCAGATCTATCTCCACTCGCCCGCAAGCTCTTCAGCATGTGGGACAGCTGGCACAGTCTTCCGCAGATTCCGGAAGTTCGAGCTGAATGGTCGAATGCTCGATGGCAAAACGCGCGCGGACCTCGGCGCGTGCTCGCTGGATGAGGGCTTCGTCCGCCTCGCCGTCATGCACCAAGTGGGCGGTCAATGCCGTCTCTGTGGTGCTAAGAGCCCAGACATGAAGGTCGTGGACGGCAATGACGCCCGCCAAATCGCACAGCGTCCTCTCGACCTCGACAATGTCGATCTCGCCCGGCAATGCGTCGAGCGCAAGGTTGACTGAATCCCGCAGCAAGCCCCAAGTGCCCGCAGTCACGACGGCGACGATCACCAGGCTGGTCAAGGGATCGATCCAGAGCCAGCCGGTCAACATGATGAGCAAACCGGCGACGACGACTCCGGCGGACACCGCGGCATCGGCCGCCATATGCAGGAATGCACCCTTGACGTTCAGGTCCCGTTTGCGGCCGCGCATGAACATCACTGCCGTCACACTATTGATGATGATGCCTATCGCAGCCACCCAGATTACCGTCGTGCTTGCGACCGGCGCCGAATCCCCGAAGCGGCCCACCGCCTCGACCGCGATTGCGCCGCAACTGAGCAGAAGCACGACGGCATTGGTCAGCGAGGCGAGGATGGTGGCGCGGCCCCACCCATAGGTCCGGGTCTTCGTCGGCGTGCGGTTTGCCAAGACGGCAGCACCCCAGGCGATCAGCAGACCCAACACATCGCCAAGATTGTGGACGGCGTCGGCAAGCAGTGCCATAGAATGGGCGGCGACCCCATAAAAGACCTGCGCCGCAACGAACGCCGCGTTGAGGACCGTGCCGATCGCGAAGGCCTTTCCGAACGACGCGGGTCCGTGCCGGTGGCCGCGGACGCCATGGTAAGACGCATGACCGTCCCCATGCGAATGGTCGTTCGCGACCATCACGTTCCGCGGCTTACAAGTGTCGTCGGGGAGGCTGAGCGTTTCTCTCGCCACGCCTGTTGTACGATCTGATAGCCGCCGGAGAGTCCGAGTCCGGCCATGATCGCGGCGACGATCACGTCCGGCCAGCCTGTTCCGGTGCCGAACACGCCGAGCGCCGCCAACGTAACGGCGATGTTGCCGATCACGTCGTTCCGCGAGCAAATCCAGACGGACCGCATATTCGCGTCGCCGGCGCGGAAGCGGAAAAGCATCACCGCAACGCCGCCATTGGCGATCATCGCCGCGACACCGACCGCGCCCATGACAGACGCCCGCGGCAGGGTTCCCAATACGATGTGCCAAACGGTACTACCGAGCACCCACAAAGCGAGGATGATCAAGGTGCCGCCCTTGGCCATCGCTGCACGCGAGCGCCAGACCAGCACCATGCTAGCGACGCCGAGGCTGATTGCGTAGTTTGCTGAATCGCCAAGGAAATCCAGCGCGTCCGCTTGCAGGGCCGCCGATCCGGCAGCGACACCAGCGATGATCTCTGCGACGAAGAAGCCCGCGTTGACGAGCAGCGCGATCCAGAGCGCCCGCCGCCAGGCCGGAGGATTAAACACCGTCGGCGACGCCTCTGCGGGACAGGATGATGAATGGCAGCAGCTCATACAAAAGCTCGACAGACAGCGACGACACACGTTATGAACCTTGCAGCAGCTACAAGGTCAAGACGGATCATCGATGAATATCGGCGAGATTGCGCGCATGGCGAACACCAAGCCCGAAACCATTCGCTATTACGAGCGGATCGGTCTGTTGCCGACGCCGGCGCGGACCGCGGGCAACTATCGGGACTATTCGGTACAGGACCTCAATCGATTGACCTTCGCCCGGCGTGCCCGCGATCTCGGCTTTTCCATCGACCAGGTTCGAACGCTGCTTGATCTTGGGGCGAACCGAGACCACTCATGCGCCTCCGTCGATGCGATCGCGCGGGAACACTTGGGCGAAGTAAAGCGGAAGATCGCCGATCTCGCGGCCTTACGGCGCGAGCTTGAAGCGCTGATCAGCCAATGTCGGCATGGCACGATCGCCGAGTGCCGTATCCTCGAGGCGCTGAAGCCAAACCAAGACATTCCCCGTCAGGCGCGAGGCCGGAAGCCGGCCGCTTGGCGGGCGGAATCGACTTAAACTCTACGAGATGTGGCTGCCGCAACATTGACAAACCGCCATGCTGTCGCTACTTCGCGCGGCATGGCTACGACGCCCAATCGCAGCGCTTTGCGCCGGATAGCCGCTTTGGCTGTCCTCGTCGCGACGCTGCTGGTCGGCACAAGCCAGCCCCTCCTTCTTTGCGTTTCTGCCGACCACATCCGGGTTGAACCGGCAAAAGCCACTGCACCACACGCGCTGGCTTCGCTGCTCACCGTGGCCGCGAAAGTTGCCGCCCCACAAACGACCGGGGCAGTGGCAACGCCACACGAAAATTGCGTCGACGTGCCAATCTCGGCTGCTGCGAATGCTCAGCAGATAAAAAAAGACGGACGGCGCGCGGCGTCGAAACCGGCGCCGGCCGTGGTGGTTGTCGACGCGATATCGATCACGCCTCGGATGGCGCGGACCTTCGCGCCCCGCGATCCGCCCGCTTGGCGCGGTCTTCCTCCCGAACAGCGTTTCAGCATCCTTTTGATCTGATCTCCGGTTGGCCGCCGCAGTCTTGGCTGCGGCTTTCGCTTGCCTTGCGCAAGCCGACGCAACCAACCGAGAGAGCTTTCCGTGCGCACATCTATCGTTACGGTGGCCAGCATCCTGGTCGCCGGATGGTGTTCGGTCACCGCACTGCAAGCCGGCACGGAGCCGGTAGCAGCCCCGCGGCCGAGCGAACCGACCCTGTCTCCCCTGACGCTCAGCGCGGCGCTCCAGCGAGTCCGCGACCAAAACCCGCGGCTGAAATCGGCTGAACAAGCGCGCCATGCCGCCGCCGGCCGGACAACCACAGCACGCCAGCTACCGAATCCATCGCTCGTACTGGAATCGGAGAATTTCGGCGGCAAAGGCCCGCGTCGCGGATTCGATCAGACGGAATCGACCTTCAGCGTAAGCCAGCCGATCGAGCTCGGCGGCAAGCGCGCCAAACGAACCGCGATCGCTAGCTTGGGTGAAAAGCTGGCTGGTTGGGACGAGAAGACGGCCGAACTCGATCTAGTGGCCGAAGCCGCCCTGGCCTTTACGGAGGTGCTCTACGCCCAGGAGGCGGAGCGGCTGGCGGGCGATCTTTACGGCCTTGCCGGGCGCGCGGGAGCCGCCGCCGAAGGACGGGTCCGCGCCGGCAAGGTCTCGCCGCTCGAACAGACCCGCGCACAGGTGGCAGTCGCATCCGCCCGCCTGGAACGGGAACGCGCGCGTCTGAGATTGACCGACGCCAAGCGCCAGCTCGCCACTTTGTGGGGATCAAAGGACATTTCGTTCCGGGCTGAAGGGTCAATCGGCGCTTCATCCCCGCCGCCGACCCTAGAAGAGTTGGTCGCGTCTGCCACAGACAATCCCGAAATTCGACGCTTTGACGATGAGGTGCTGCGCCAACACGCGAACCTTTCGTTGGAGAAGGCCAGACGCATACCCGATCCGACGATCAGCGTCGGCGTGCGGCGGTTCGAAGAGAGCGACGACAACGCCTTCGTCGCCGGCCTCTCGATTCCCCTGCCGGTCTTCAACCGCAACCAGGGCGGCGTGGCCGAGGCCAGGGCCGAGCTCGCCAGAGCCACCTACGAACGCGACGGAGCCCTCCAACGCCTGCAGCGGATGCTGGGAACAGCTTATGCAGAACTGCTTACCGCGTACCGGGCGAGCCGCACGCTGCACGAGGACGTCCTTCCTGGCGCGCAGCGAGCTTACGAAGCCGCCGAAGCCGGCTTTCGCGCGGGCAAGTTCAGCTTCCTGGACGTGCTTGATGCCGAACGCACGCTGTTCTCGGCGCGGCGCGACCTTGTCGAGCAACAGGCGGCTTATCAGCGCGCCCGCATCACCATCGATCGCCTGATTGGTCGCGTCCCCGGCGGTACCACCCCCACGCCATCCGAAGGAGTCGCGCAATGATCATTGCTACGCGCTCACTGCTCACAGCGCTTCTTCTTTTCGCCGCCTTCGGCGGCTTCGCCGGCCACGCCGCGACCAGCGCGACCGAGCCTGACAGAAAGGCAGCGGAAAGCGATCTCGTCCAGCTGACTCCAGCGCAGATCGCGATGGCCGGCGTCAAGAGTGAGCCCGCCAAGACGGCACCGGTCGGCGACCAAATGCGGTTCCCAGCCGAGGTCGCGCTGAACGCAAACCGCGTCGCAGAGATCGTACCGCGGGTGGGCGGCCGTGTGCGTGCGGTCAAGGCGGATCTCGGGCAGAACATCTCCGCGGGCGCAGCGATGGCGGCGATCGAAAGTCGCGATCTCGCCGCCGCGAAGGCGGCTTACCTGTCGGCCCGAGAAAAACGAAGGCTCGCCGACGAAACCGTCGCGCGCGAGGAACGCCTGTGGAAACAGCGCATCAGCGCCGAACAAGACTATCTCGTGGCCCGGCAAGTTGCGGCAACAGCTCGCATCGACCAAGAAACCGCCGCCCAACAGCTACGCGCGCTCGGTCTCGATCCGGGCAAGGTTTCGGCGCGAACGTCAAAGCTGGCCGAGATGATCGTCACCGCGCCGTTTGCCGGAACCGTGATTGAGCGTCACGTGGTCCAAGGCGAGCAGGTGAGCGAAGGCACCACCATGTTCCGCCTCGCCGATCTTTCGACCGTCTGGGTCATGGCGCGCGTGCCGGAGAGCAGCCTAGCCGCGGTCGCCCTCAATCGACCGGCGACGGTAATGGTTCGGGCCTATACGGGCCATACGTTCAACGGAAAGGTGACCTGGATGGGCGCAACGCTCGATGAAGCGACGCGCACGCTGCCTGTGCGGATCGAGGTCGATAATCCCGAGCGTCTACTCAAGGCCGGCATGTTTGCGGAGGTAAGTCTGGCGACCAGCGACCAGCGCGCCGCGGTCGTCGTGCCGATCGCCGCCGTCCAGGAGCAGGAAAACACCAAAGTCGTGTTCATCGCCGTCGGCAGTGATCGCTTTGCGCTTCGCCCGGTGCAGCTCGGCGCACGCATCGGCGACGCTGTCGAGATCGTCGCAGGCATCAGGGCCGGCGAGCAGGTTGTCACCAACGGCGGCTTTGCCTTGCTCTCCGAGCTCGGCAAGGGCGCGCTGGAAACCGACTGAGGCATGGGATGATCAAGAGTCTTATAGTCCTCGCCCTCGAGCAACGCCTCATGGTGATGCTTGCCGCTGTCGGTTTGATCGCATACGGCACCTATTCGATCTATCGGCTCAATCTCGATGCATTTCCGGACGTGACCAACGTCCAGGTCCAGGTCTACACCGAAGCGCCCGGCCTCGCCTCGGTCGAGGTCGAGAAGCTGATCACGTTTCCGGTGGAGTCGGTCATGAACGGCGTGCCGGGAGTGACCGAGGTCCGCTCGATCTCAAAGACTGGCCTGTCGGTCGTTACCGTCGTCTTCACCGATGAGACCGACATCTATTTCGCTCGCCAGCTGGTGCTGGAGCGGTTGCAGATCGCGAAGGACCGCATTCCGCCGGGACTTGGCGATCCGCAGATGGGGCCGATCACGACCGGCCTCGGCCAGGTCTACCGCTACATCCTGGTCGGCGACGGTTATTCGCTGACCGACCTGCGCACGCTCAACGACTGGACGGTCAAGTTTCAGTTGCGCACGGTCCCGGGCATCGCGGACGTCTTAAGCTTCGGCGGCTCAGCGCTGCAATACCAGGTCAACACCGACCCCAACGCGCTTCTCTCCTACGGGCTAACGCTGGCAGATCTGAAGCAGGCGATCACCGAGAACAACAGCAATGCCGGCGGTTGGTACATCGAGGGCGATCAACAGCAACTCGTGGTGCGCGGGGAGGGCTGGGTTCGGCCTGGAGACGCCGGCCTTCGCGACATCGGAAACATCGTCGTCAAGTGGCGCGACGGCACGCCGGTGCGCGTTCGCGACGTCGCAAATGTCGCTTATGGCGAAGAGATTCGTCAGGGTGCGGTGACTATGAACGGCCGCGGCGAGGTCGTCATGGGCGTTGTGCTGCAGCTTAAAGGCGCCAACACAAAGAAAGTCATCGACCGCATCAAAGAAAAGATCCCGTCCATTCAGAAGACGCTCCCGGCGGGCGTGAAGATCGTGCCCGTCTACGATCAGGCCGACTTGATCGACCGCGCGGTCGAGACGGTGCGCAGCGCCCTCGGCGAAGCCGCAATCCTGATCGTGATCGTCCTATTCCTGTTCCTGTGGAATATCCGATCGGCGCTGATCGTCGTCTGCTCCATCCCGCTCTCGATGCTGATCGCCTTCATCATGATGCGCTGGTGGGGCCTGTCGGCGAATCTGCAGTCGCTGGGCGGCTTGGCGATCGGCATCGGCATGATGGTCGACGGCTCTCTGGTCATGGTCGAGAACATCATGCGCCATTTGGCGGAACCTGCGCATGCGGACGAACCGGCGAAGCATCGAATCCTGCGCGCCGCCCAAGAGGTCGGCCAGCCAGTCTTCTTCGCCGTCTTGATCATCGTTGTAGTGTTCCTGCCGCTCTTCACCCTGCAAGGCGTCGAAGGGAAGTTGTTCAGCCCTATGGCGTTCACTGTCGCGTTCGCGATGCTCGGCTCGCTGATCGTAGCATTGACGGTCGTGCCGGTGCTGGCCTCACTTCTCATGCGCGGCACCTTACGCGAGGAAGACAGCTTCCTCGTCCGTGCGATCAAGCGCGCTTACCGGCCGATGCTGGAATTTTCGATCCGCCGACCTTTCATTCCCCTCGGTGTCGCCGTGGCCGCGCTGCTGGCGGCAATCGCGATCGTGCCGCGGCTTGGCACCGAGTTCGTGCCCGCGCTCGATGAAGGCACTTTATTGATCCGTGTCACGATGAATCCAAGCATAGCGTTGCCGGAAGCCAAGCGTATCGCCACCACACTGGAGAACCGCCTGATGCGCTATCCGGAGGTGACCTACGCGCTCAGCCCGATTGGCCGGCCTGAGCTCGGCGGCGACCCGGAGAGCATTTCCAATAACGAGATGCTGGTTGGGCTGAAGCCGCAATCGGAGTGGAAGACGGCCGAGACCCGCACGGAATTCATCGACATCCTGAAAAAGGATCTCGGAGGGTATCCCGGCATCGCCCTGTCTTTCTCGCAGCCCATCGCCACGCGTGTCGACGAGCTCCTGTCAGGCGTTAAGGCGCAGCTCGCGATCAAGCTGTTCGGGGACGACCTCTCGGTTCTCGAACAGAAGGGACACGAAATTGCCGCCACTGTCGAGACGCTCAAAGGCGCCAGCGACGTCCAGATGGAGCCGATCAGCGGCGAAGCCCAGCTCGTTGTGCGCGCGGACCGCGATGCGCTCGCCCGCTACGGGCTCAATGTCGCCGATGTCATGGACCTCGTGTCCACGGGCATCGGCGGCGAAGCCGTCGGACAGGTAATCGAAGGGCAGAAACGCTTCGACATCTATCTGCGCCTTGCCGAACGTTTTCGTGATGATCCAGCGGCCCTCGGCAACCTCTGGGTCGCCAACGACGAAGGGGTACAGATGCGGCTTGGCCAGGTCGCGCAGGTGGCCCGCGTCGAGGGGCCGCCGATGGTCAGCCGAGAACAAACGCAGCGGCGAGCAGTTATCCAAGCCAATGTTGACGATCGCGACCTGGGCGGCTTCGTCAACGAAGCGCAGCGTGCCGTCGCCCAAACCGTGACACTCCCGGCCGGCTATTACATTACCTGGGGCGGCGAGTTCGAAAACCAGCAACGGGCACAGCGGACGTTGACTATCGTCGTGCCGGTCGCACTCGGAATGATCTTCCTACTGCTGTACCTGTCATTCGGCTCGCTTCGCAATGCGATCCTTATCTTGCTGAATGTGCCGTTTGCGCTGATTGGCGGCGTATTCGCCCTTTGGCTGTCCGGCCAATATCTCAGCGTTCCATCGTCGGTCGGCTTCATCGCGCTGTTCGGCGTCGCCGTGCTCAACGGCGTCGTGATGGTCTCTTACTTTAACCAGCTGCTGCAGCACGGCTACAGCGTCGATAAGGCCGTGTTCCATGGCGCAATGCTGCGTGTCCGCCCCGTCCTCATGACGGCCATGGTGGCGAGCCTCGGTCTGATCCCGCTCCTGCTTGCAACCGGGATCGGATCGGAGGTCCAGCGCCCGCTCGCTACCGTAGTCGTCGGTGGGCTGATCACATCGACAGCCCTTACGCTCCTGATCCTGCCGGCGATCTATCGCTGGTTCGCAATCTCCGTCGACCCGCTGCCGACGCCGCACGCGGCAGCCCAGCCAGTGCCGAGAGGAGGACCTGCACAATGAAGCTCATCGTCGCCGTCATTCGACCGGAAATGCTCGACGATGTCATGCTGGCGCTCCAGGATATTCACGCGCTGGCTGGCATCAGCATTAGCGAAACCCGCGGGTTTGGCCGCCAGCCGATTTCGCGGGATCGTCCGCAAACCACCGATCTTGGCATGGACCTGCGCCGCTTCACGCGCCTGGAAATGCTGTGCCTCGACCATCAAGCGCCTGGGATTGCTTCAGCGATCGAAGTCGCCGCCCGCACCGGCCGTGTCGGGGATGGTTCGATCTTTGTCCTTCCGGCCGAGACCGGCATTCGCATCAGCACCGGTGAACGCAGCGACGCCGCCATTTGAAGGAGAACACGATGCATTCCTTCCCCATCGCCCGCACCCGGCGGCCCGTATTGCTGGCTTCGGTCTTCTTTTTGGCGGCCTGCACCACGCTCCTGCCTGGGCAAGAGCGCTCCGACATTCAAGTTAAGATCAACTCGAGCGGCGGTACGCAGATCAGCAACGTGCGACTCGCCGACCGCAACGGCCAAACGCGTTTCACGGCGCAAGTCGCGCAAGGTTTCAAGCCTGGATCGCCGGTTCGGTTTCCGCGCCTGCATCTCGACCTGACAGTTGCGGAAACCGATGGATCCGCCTCGGTGTGGCGCGTCGAAGCGCGGGGATGGTCCAAAAACCTCCGCTGGATTCGCAACGGCTATTTCGAGCACCAATTCGACCAAAAACTGGCGACCGGAAGCGCCGTTACGGTGGCCTACGACTATGACGATAGCCACCGTCCCACTGGAGAACCCAAGGCGTGACGCGCCGTGCGGTCCAGATTGCGCTGGTCGTTTTGACGCTGCTATGGAAAGGAGCGGCAGGCGCATCGGCCCAACCGATGGGGATTTCCCGACCGCTCGGACCATATGACGCGCGGCTCGTGATTTTCGAGGAAAGGGTGACGCTTTTCCTAGAAGACGCCGACGGTCCCGCCGCGACGGAGGATTTACGAGGCAGCATCCTGTTTTTCAAAGGCGCCGTCCGACACGGCCGGTTGCGTCTGAGGCCCGAGGCGCCGGGCAGAATGATCGCGGTCGGCCGCGTCCATCGGGAAACGGGGGTGGACGCCATCGTGTACCTACGATTGCGCAATGGGAGTTCTGTCCAGGCACGTTTCCCCTAACCGCTGAGCGCGCGCGTGGGAACCCCTGTCTTGATGTCTGTCGTGATGCTGGCGAAGGCCGCCGGAACCACGGTAGAGCTCGTCCAGTTTTACGAGAAGCTCGGCCTCATCCCCACACCTCAACGCAATCTCGCGCTGCGACAGGCTTACGGCCCGGACCATCTACGACGGCTGATATTCGTCCGGCGCAGCATCGAGCTCGGCTTTTCCATCGATCAAATCCGGCGTCTGATCACGCTTGCAGACGATCCACATCGCGATTGCGCCGCGATAAGCGCCATCGCCGAAGACGCGCTCCGGGATGTCGCAGCACGGAAGTCGAGCCTGCTACGCTTGGAAGCCGAGTTGCAACGGCTCGTCGTGCAATGCCGAGGCAATCGGGTCGAAGCGTGTGGGATCATCGAAGCGTTGTGCCCATCACACGAGCGCCTCGATCCGGCTGATCGTAGTTAGTCTAGTGGATTGATCGGATCGAAAGAATCCGATTTTGGATTCCGTGTTTTGTGGCGGCGTGCGAATCTGGCGCATGCGCAATGGCATCTTCTTCACCGTCTCGTCTCGCGACCGTCAGCGATTGCAAGCGATCGTCGCGGACCCCAAGAGTCCGCAGAAGCACGTCTGGCGGGCGCGTATTGTCCTTCTGAGCGGCGAGGGTTTGGGCACCTCGGCGATCATGGCCGAAACCGGCAAGTCCAAGACCTGCGTGTGGCGTTGGCAGGAGCGGTTCATGCACGAGGGCGTGGACGGCCTGCTGCGCGACAGGACCCGTCCGCCCGGCAAGGCGCCGATCGCGCCGGAGCGTGTTGCGGAGATCGTCCGCCTGACGCAGGAACCGCCGCCGGTCGAGGCGACCCACTGGACCCTGCGGGCGATGGCGAAGGTCGCCGGCGTCATCGGCCAGAACATGCAGCGCCACCGCCATCAGGAGTTCATCCGCTTCCTTAACCGCATCGCGCGCGAGGCGCCGGCGGACAAGGAGATCCACGTGATCCTCGACAACTACGCCGCGCACAAGAAGGACAAGGTCCAGGCCTGGCTCGCCCGACATCCGCACTGGACCTTCCACTTCACCCCGACCTCGTGCTCGTGGCTCAACGCCGTCGAGGGCTTCTTCGCCAAACTCACCCGGCGCAGGCTCAAGCATGGCGTCTTCCATTCCGTCGTCGATCTTCAGGCCGCCATCAACCGCTTCGTCCGTGAATACAATGCCGAAAAACCCGCAGCCATTCGTCTGGAAAGCCGATCCCGATGACATCATCGCCGCCCGAAACCGAGGGTTCCAAACGCTGGAATCAATCCACTAGCGCGCCACGGATCGGACCAGCCGTTGCGGCGGGAAGAAGCCGGACTTCGTGTGGCTAGAAAGCGCGAGTTGGGGATGGCGGTATGCCGCCATCCCCTGAGGTCGCTACACTCAGCCTTTGGGGGTGCCGGCAGGCGGTGCTGACGGTTCGTTGGGGGGCGGAGACCCCATCATACGCTCCATCATGCGGTTGCAATTCTCGGCCATGCGGTTCATCTGGGCAGGGTCGACGCCGTTCATCATGCCCATCGCCATCATGCCGCCGCCCCGATCCATCATGCCGTGATGGTCGCCGTTGGCGGCGGGAGGTGGGTCCGTCGGCGTCCCTTGCTGCGCCATAGCGAACGTGCCGGTAACGAGCACCGAGCCCAGGATCAGGGCCGGTGCGATCAGCTTCCTCAGGTTCAACATCGTTATTCTCCTTCGTATC
>JBDZUN010000199.1:0-6364 GCA_040255145.1 Hyphomicrobiales bacterium
CCTGGCCGGCGCGCGCATGCTGCCGCCGACCATGTTCCTGGCCGGGGAGCGTGACGTGACTCTGCCGATGTTCCGCGAGGCGCTGGCGGCGCAGCCGCAGACGATCGCCGACCTGCGGCTTAACGTTATTGTGCCCGGCGCCGGCCATTGGGTGCAGCAGGAAAAGCCGGCGGAGACCACGCGGCCGATGCTGGATTTCCTGGCCGACGCGTTCCCGGCGCACTGACGCCCGCCACCGAGGAGAGGCAAATGGCCGATATCCGCCATCGCACGATCGAGACCAACGGTATCCGCATGCACATTGCCGAGGCCGGCCCGACGGACGGGCCGCTGGTGGTGCTGTGCCACGGCTGGCCGGAGCTCTGGTATTCCTGGCGCCACCAATTGCCGGCCTTGGCCGCCGCCGGCTATCGCGTCGTTGCGCCCGACCAGCGCGGCTATGGCGATACCGACGCGCCCGAGCCGATCGAGGCCTATTCGATCGTTCAACTGGTCGGCGACATTGTCGGGCTGGTCGGTGCGCTGGGCAGAACCGAGACGACGGTGGTCGGCCATGACTGGGGCGCGCCGGTGGCGTGGTCGTGCGGCCTGCTGCGGCCCGATATGTTCACGGCGGTCGGCCTGCTCAGCGTGCCCTATGCGCCGCGCCCGCATCATCCGCCGATGGAGCGCGCCAAGGTGCTGACCGCCGGGCGCAATTTCTATCAGCTCTATTTCCAGGAGCCGGGCCGGGTCGAGAAGGAATTGGAGGAGGATGTCCGCGCATCGCTCGCGCGGGTCTATTTCGCCGCGTCGGGCGAGGCGGGCGCGCGCGCCGGCGCCGATTTCATGTTTGATGCCGATCAGCGGTTTGTCGATGCGCTGCCGCAGGCGGGGACGATGCCGTGGTTGTCGGCCGCCGACCTCGACGTGTTCGCACAGGCCTATCGGAAGATTGGTTTTCGCGGTGGCATCAACTGGTATCGCAATATTGACCGCAACTGGGCGCTGACCCCGTTCCTCGACGGCGCCAGGCTGCGCCAGCCCAGCCTGTTCGTCGCCGGCGAGCGCGATCTCGTGATCGCCATGATGCCCGACGTCTATGCGGCGCTGGAGACCAACGCGCCTGGCCTGACCAAAAAGGTGCTGCTATCACAGGCTGGCCACTGGATTCAGCAGGAGCGTCCGGACGACGTGAACGGCCACCTGCTCGACTTCCTGAAGCAGGCGACGCCAGCGCGGGCATAGCGAAGCGGGTCCGGGCGGTGCCTATTTCCAGGCGAAGACCGGCTGCTCCAGGTGCAGGACGCGGGTATGGCGGCCGGCCAGCAGCTCGCGGAACTGATAGACCATGGCAGCGGTGGGCGCGTGGACGTGGTCATCCTCGATGCGCAGGCGCACCACCGGCCGGTCGCTTTCCGGGATGGTGACGAAGCTGACCGCGTCGTCCGGCGCGATGGCGGCGAGCGGGATGCGGTGGACTGAGGCGACTTCCTGCGGGTTCGGGTGGAGTTTCGCACCGGCGCCGGCCCAGAACACCACCGGCGTGATCAGGTAGCCGGATCGCGTCGCGTAATCGTCGAGGATGCCGAGTACGTTGTCGGGCGCGAGATTCAGGCCGACCTCCTCCTCCGCTTCGCGGATCGCGGTCTCCACCGGTGTCTCGCCCGGGTCGCAGCGGCCACCGGGCAGCGCCCATTGCCCACCATGCGTGCGCAGCCCGGCATTGCGGCGAGTCAGCAGGAAAGCGGTGTCATTGGGGCCGCTCTCGGCCTCGACCAGGACCAGTGCGACCGCGGCGCGCTTGAGGTTCGCGTGCGCTGCGTCCGGGTCGAGCCGGCAAAAGGCGCCGCAGCACTCCGCGATGGTCCGGCGATAGGCGTCGTCGAAGCGGTGCATCACTCAGCGACCGGCTCTGTGGGGGTCGGCTTAGCTGTCCAGGAAGCTGCGCAGCTTGCGCGAGCGGCTCGGGTGCTTGAGCTTGCGCAGCGCCTTGGCCTCGATCTGGCGGATGCGCTCGCGCGTCACGCTGAACTGCTGGCCGACCTCCTCCAGGGTGTGGTCGGTATTCATGCCGATGCCGAAACGCATTCGCAGCACGCGCTCCTCGCGTGGAGTCAATGAGGCGAGCACGCGGGTCGTCGTCTCGCGCAGGTTCGACTGGATCGCCGCGTCGATCGGCAGGATGGCGTTCTTGTCCTCGATGAAATCGCCCAGGTGCGAATCCTCCTCATCGCCGATCGGGGTCTCGAGGCTGATCGGTTCCTTGGCGATCTTGAGGACCTTGCGCACCTTCTCCAGCGGCATGGCCAGTTTCTCGGCCAGCTCTTCCGGCGTCGGCTCGCGTCCGATCTCGTGCAGCATCTGGCGCGAGGTGCGCACCAGCTTGTTGATCGTCTCGATCATGTGAACCGGGATGCGGATGGTGCGCGCCTGGTCCGCGATCGAGCGGGTAATGGCCTGGCGAATCCACCAGGTGGCATAGGTCGAGAACTTGTAGCCGCGGCGATATTCGAACTTATCGACCGCCTTCATCAGGCCGATATTGCCTTCCTGGATCAGGTCGAGGAATTGCAGGCCGCGATTGGTGTATTTCTTGGCGATCGAGATGACTAGGCGCAGGTTGGCCTCGACCATCTCCTTCTTGGCTTGCCGCGCCTCCTTCTCGCCCTTCTGCACGGTGTGGACGATGCGGCGGTATTCGGCGATGTCGAGGCCGGTCTCGACGCTGATGCGCGCGACCTCGTCGCGCAAATCCTGCGCCTTTTCGGTATGGCCGTCGACGAATGCCTTCCAGCCCCGGCCGGGCAGCGTGGCGGCCCGCTCCAGCCAGTCAGGCTCCAGCTCGCGCCCGATATAGTTCTTGAGGAAGTCTTCGCGCGCGACGCCGCAGGAATCGGCCAGCCGGATCAGCCGGCCCTCAAGCTGCATCAGCCTCTTGTTGATGGCGTAGAGCTGCTCGACCAGCGCGTCGATGCGGTTGTTGTTGAGATGAAGACTCTCGACCAGCCCGACCAGCTCCTCGCGCAGCTTGCGATAGCGTTTCTCCTGCGCGGGCGCAAAGTCGTCGTTGTTGATCTTGGCGTCGAGGCGGGTGCCTTCGAGTTTCGACAGCTTCTTGTAGGTGTCGGCGATCTTGTCGAACGTCTCCAGTACCGCAGGCTTGAGCGCGGCTTCCATTGCGGCAAGCGAGAGGTTGTTCTCGTCCGCGTCGTCGTCGAACGAGGCCTCTTCGTCATTGTCGTTATTGTCGTTGTCGCTGTCCGACTCGCCCTCGGTCGTGTTGCTCTGGCCGGGGCCTGCGCCATAGGTCGCGTCGAGGTCGATGATGTCGCGCAGCAGGATCTTGCCGTCGTTGAGCTCGTCCCGCCAGACGATGATGGCCTGGAAGCTGAGGGGGCTTTCGCACAGGCCGCCGATCATGGTCTCGCGGCCGGCCTCGATGCGCTTGGCAATCGCGATCTCGCCCTCGCGCGACAGAAGCTCGACCGAGCCCATTTCGCGCAGATACATGCGCACGGGATCGTCGGTGCGGTCGAGCTCGCCTTCCTCGGAGCGGTTGGCGACCACGACCTCGGTGCTGGCCGCCGCACCGTTGGCCGGCTCCTGCGCCTCCTCGTTCTCCTCGTTCTCGATGACGTTGATGCCCATCTCGGACAGCATCGACATCGTGTCCTCGATCTGCTCGGAGGACACCTGGTCGGAGGGCAGAACCTGGTTCAACTCCTCATAGGTGACATAGCCGCGCTGCTTGGCGCGCGCGATCATCTTCTTGACGGCGGCGTCCGACATATCGAGCAGCGGGCCGTCCTCGCGCGTCTCGGTTGCTTCGGCGGCTTCCGCTGGTTTGGTGGCCATGCACGATTCTCCCGGCCGGGCTCGGCCCGGCGTTCACTGTTCGGAATAGGACAGGATGGGTTGCCGAGGCACGCCCGGCGCCATCCTATCCATGTGCCCAATAGCGGCCGATATGC
The DNA here is from genome assembly GCA_040255145.1 of Hyphomicrobiales bacterium. Taxonomy (GTDB): domain Bacteria; phylum Pseudomonadota; class Alphaproteobacteria; order JBDZUN01; family JBDZUN01; genus JBDZUN01. Next base: position 3,954 of record JBDZUN010000199.1, read on the forward strand.
GGTGCGGCGTTCCAAACGTCAATGCCGTTAGGGTCTTCGCCGCGCCGCGCCGTCGATTCCGTGGCTCGGCTGCAACGTTCGCCCGGCAAAATACGGAAACCCGGCATGTGTCCGGCGCAGTCGGACCGGCCGCCCGCCAGGACGGTGGCGCCTGAGTCGATATGCGTTCGTAAGCCGGAAATTCAACGGGCCAGGGCAGCGCCGGGCGTGCTCTGCGGTTCGTGCAGCGGGTCGCTCGGCTCCATTTCTCGCTTCATCGCTTCGAGCTGCGACCGGAGCGCAAGGAAGCGCGACCAGCTTTCGTCGGTCATCTCGCTTTCCAGGGCCCGCTCGGCGGCCCTGCATTCTCCCTCGAGCGTCGCTTCCCAGATTTTGCAGAGCCCGCGTTTCCAGCCCAGGCGGATTTCGTCGAGCGTATCCTCCGCGATGTTCGACGCTTCGCGCCTGAGGCCGCGTTCCAGCCGGTCGAGCGCCTCGCCCAGGCCGGCCCGCGCCAGACCGGCGCGCAGTCCGGCCGTGTCGGGGCGGCGGTTCCGATCGACCTGGTCGATCTGGGCGACCAGGGCGTTGCGCAGACGGTCGAGTTCAGGGTCGGCAAAGGGGCATTCGGCAAGGGCCTCGGCTTCGGTCAGCAACAACTCAGGGTGGAGCAAGGCGGTCAGCACCAGAAGCCGCTCAACGGGCATGGTGGTGGTAAGGGGCGCGTCCGCGCGCGCCAAGGCGTGGCGGCGCACGCCGGCGCTGGCCGGCAGGTCGGGGGGCGGGGCGAAGCGGCCGTCGCGCCGCGCCCGCGCCGGCTGCGCGCGCTGCGCCGGCTTTGGTGGTCCGCCGCGGCTGAACAACCGGTCGAGGCGGTCGCGCATGTCGGCGAGATAGTGGCCGCGCACCGTCGGTTCGGCGATGCCGCCGACCTGTTGCAGCAGGGTCTTTTCCAGCGCGGCGCGGCGTTCCGGCGTATCCACAGGGCCGGCATCGATCGCGCTGCGCCAGACCATCTCGGCAAGAGGCATCGCCGCCGTGAGCACCCCGTCGATCCCGGCGCGGCCCTGGGCGCGCACCAGGTCGTCGGGATCCATGCCGTTCGGCAGGAACGCGACGCGCAGCGAACGCCCCGGCTGCAACAGCGGCAGGGCGCGCGCCATGGCGTGGCGGGCGGCGCGCTGGCCGGCCTCGTCGCCGTCGAAGCACAGGATCGGCTCGGCCGTGACGCGCCACAGTAGGGCCAGGTGCTCCTCTGTCAGGGCGGTGCCGAGCGGGGCGACGGCGTTGCGCAGCCCGGCCTGGTCGAGCGCGATGACGTCCATATAGCCTTCGACCACGACCAGCGTGTCGTCGGCCCGCACCTCGCGCCGGGCGTTGGCCAGGTTGTAGAGCACGCCGCTCTTGCGGAAGAGTGGCCCTTCCGGCGAGTTCAGGTACTTGGCTTGCGCATCCGGGCTGAACGCGCGGCCGCCGAAGGCGATCGGCCGCCCGCGCGCATCGAGGATCGGAAAGATCAGGCGGTCGCGGAAGCGATCATAGGGGGCGCCGCCGTCGTCGGGATGGATGACGAGGCCGGCTTCGGCCATCTCGGCCGGTGTCGCGCCGGCCTTGGCCAGATGGTCGCGCAGCGCGGTGCGCGAGGCGGGCGCGAAGCCGAGGCGGAAGCGGCGCACCGTCTCCGGCGTCAGGCCGCGCCGGGCGATGTAGTCGCGCGCCGTCGCGCCGCCGGGCGCGGCCAGCGCGGCCTCGAAGAACTTGGCCGCTACCTCGACCAGGTCGTGCAGGGTGCGCCGGGTCTGCTCCGCCTGCCGCGCCTGCGGGCTCGGCGCCGGCAACGCCATGCCGGCTTCTTGCGCCAGAGCCTCGATCGCCTCGCGGAAGCTGAGTCGCTCAGTTTCCATCAGAAAGCCGACGGCGTCGCCTTTCACGCCGCAGCCGAAGCAATGATAGAAGCCGCGCCGTCCGTCGACGTGGAAGGACGGGGTCTTTTCCGAGTGGAACGGGCAGCAGGCCCAGAAATCGTTGCGGCCTGGATTGGACTTGCGCCGATCCCACTGAACGTGGCGGCCGACCACGTCGACCAGCGAGACGCGGGCGCGCAACTCGTCCAGGAAGCTAGGCGGGAAGCTCATGCCCGAAGCGTAGCACAGGGCGCGGCAAACGCGCCTGGGGTTGGCATCGCTTCGCCCGCCCATCCCCGCGAAAGCGGGAACGAGCGGGTGGTGCGAATGATCGACCGGCGTCCCAGATCAGGCGGCGCGGCGGCCGGCGATCAAGCGATAGGCGACGAGCAGGATGACCGCCCCGACGACGGCGCCGATGAAGCCGGCGCTCTGCCCCGGCTGATACCAGCCGACCGCCTTGCCGAGATAGGTGGCGATGAATGCGCCGGCGATGCCCAGCAGGATCGTGATGATGAAGCCGCCCGG
>JBDZUN010000200.1:0-6347 GCA_040255145.1 Hyphomicrobiales bacterium
TGTCGGCGCCAGCGTTCGCCGGATCATCCAAAAGATGGCGCGCGCGGCTTTTGCGCGAAGTCGAATCCGTCGAGCAGACTGTAGGCATTGGCATCGCGCGTCTGGAGCGGCTTGAGCCCGAACCGCACTTCGATCAGCGCCAGAATCGAGGTCGTGTCGGCGACGCGGTGATCGACGTAGCCGCGCCGTGCCCAAGGGCTGACTAGCAGCGCCGGTATGCGCGTGCCGCAGCCATAGGCGTCGGGCGTCGGAGGTGCCACATGATCCCAGAACCCGCCGCCTTCGTCATAAGTGATGATGACGGCGGTCTTCTCCCACGCGCGGCTTTGGCCGAGCGCCTTGAGCAGGCCCATCACCCACCGCTCGCCCCACCGTGGTGCGGAATTCGCCGGATGCTCGTCGCGCGCGCCGGTGGCCTTCAGGAATGACACATGCGGCAGCTTGCCGGTCTTGAGGTCCTCGAGAAAATCCGCGCTGTCGCGGATGCGGCCGGCCCGGACGTTTTGCGACCAGGTCGGAAGGTATTGGAACGGATTGTGATGCGGCAGGTAGGTTTCGGGCGTGTCGACTACCACCGAACCGTCGCCGGCGTCGAACGCCGTCTTCAGCGCCCAGGGCTTCACCGCGTGCCAGCCCTCATTATACCAGGCCCAGGACAGCGCGGCGGCATCGAGCCGGTCGGCGATGGTCGGGTAGGTCTGCTCCTCAGGCGGCGGCGACATGTCGATCGAACCCATGAAGGTCTCGGTCGGGCCGGCGATCGGCGGCAGGTCGTTGATCAGGATACCGTTCCGGTCGTAAGGCCGGTCGAAGACGGGCAGGTTCACGCCTCCGACCTTGTTTTGCGGCGCCTTCGAGGAGACGGCCGAGCGCGCTGCGACAAGGTAGAGCGCATTGCCGGTCGAGCCGCCAGACATTGCCTGGAAGAACCGGTCGAACAGCACATACTCGTCCGCCAGATGGTAGTAATCGGGCAGATCCTCGCGCGTGTAGAATCCCAACACAGCCCCTGACGGGGTCGATTCAGCGAGCATCATATTCACGGGATTTTGCCCCGGTCCCTTGTCGAAGAAGAGGTTCTTCCCCGACGCGGCGAGCGCCACGAAGAAATCCATTTTCCCGTGATCGATCTGCGCAAACATGCGGTTGAAATGGTGCAGCGGATCCCAGGGCACATTGGTGTCAGGCGGAATGTATGACGCCAGGGGAAACGGCCGGTTTCCAAGTACCGCGTTGGCGAAGCCGGGTATCTGGTAGGGCACCGGCAAATAGGTGTAGGGCGCGCCGGCCGCGTTCTTCTGCAGCCCGGTGAAGCGAGCATCGATCCGCCCTTTGCTATCGAGCAGCCCGCTCACTGTCGCGCCATGCAGCGAGCGGTAGGTGCCGAAATAATGGTCGAAGCTGCGGTTTTCCTGAAAGATCACGACGATATGGTCGATCTTTGCGCGCAAGCCCGGAAGATCGGCGCTGATCGGCGATGCCGACCATGCGAGCGGCGAGAAGCGCGTCTCAAGCAGCGCGGCCGTGCCGGCGGCGGCAACGGACTTGAGAAATCCGCGCCGCGCTTGTCTTAGGATTGTCATTGTCATGTTCCCATTGCCGCGGTCATGGCGCCCTGCCACAGCGTCACATGCCTTTTGCCAATACCACGCTTCGATGACAGATCAGGGCAGTGTCAGAGGACGGACTGTCGTGTGACCGAAGCGCTTGACGCCACGCATCGGAACCAGGTGGCTCAGAAACAGCGCGCAAGTCTTCTCCCAGGTAAATTCGAGCGCGTGGGCGCGACATGCCTCAGGAGGCAAGCCAAGTGCACCGCGCGCTGCACGGCCCAAATCCCAGTCGAGACAGCCGATGGGCGCATCCACCACGATGTCGAGCGGCCCCGGCACCGGATAGGCCGCGACGGGCACCCCGCACGCCAGCGCCTCCAGCAAAACCAGGCCGAACGTATCGGTCAAGCTGGGGAACACCAGGACGTCGGCCGCCCCGAGCATGCGGGCTAGCTGTTCACCGGTTTGGCGCCCGACGAACACCGCGTCCGAATAGTGCGCGCGCAGACCCGCCGCTGCGGGTCCGTCGCCAATCACGAGCTTGGTTCCCGGCAGGTCGAGGCTGAGAAAGGCGTCGACATTCTTTTCCACTGCAAGCCGGCCGAGCGCGACGAAGATCGGCCGCGGATAGGGTAAGCCATCCTTGTCGTACGGCCGGAACAGACTGGCATCCACGCCACGCGACCACGGTTTGAGATTGCCAAAGCCGCGTTCGGCCAGTTCGGAGCGGATCGAGGCGGCTGCAACCATGATTCCCGCGGAGGGCGCATGGAAGCGGCGCAGCGCGGCATAGGACCAGTTCAGCGGCACGCGTGCGCGCGCATACAGATAATCGGGAAATTTGGTGTGGAAGGCCGTGGTAAACCGGTAATCGTTCCGTAGACAGAGGCGTCGTGCTGCAAAACCGAGGGGTCCTTCCGTCGCGATGTGCAGCGAATCCGGCGAGAACCGGGCGATGCGGCGGCCGAACGTTCTAGCCGTGCACAGGGCCAGGCGGATTTCGGGATAGGTCGGACACGGGAAGGTCGGAAAGTCGGCGGGCGTCACCATGTCGACGGCATGGCCGCGCGCAGCCAAGTGTGCGACCAGCATCTCCAGCGTTCGCACTACACCATTCGTCTGCGGGTGCCAAGCATCGGTGACGATCGTGATGCGCATCGGCTGCTGGTCGGTTTCCATGTATCCGAATTAGGCCAGCGCGGCTTCACGCAAGTCTGTTTCGACCGCCGCCTGGTCAGTCCAGCGCAGCAGTTCCAGCCGGCTGTCATCATGCTCAACTAACGCGGTGCAGCTTTCGACCCAGTCGCCGTCGTTGCAGTAGAGCACGCCGCCGATCGCGCGGATCTCGGCATGATGGATATGGCCGCAGACAATTCCGTCGACGCCGCGCCGCTGCGCTTCGTAGGCAATTGCGTCCTCGTAGCGGCAGATGAAGGCGACCGCGTTCTTGACCCGGTGCTTCAGATAAGCCGAAAGCGACCAATAGGGCAGGCCGAGCCTTCGCCGTCCGGAATTGAACCAGCGGTTGACGGCCAGCGCCGCGTGATAGCCCCAATCCCCGACGAAGGCGAGCCAACGCGCGTGATGGATGATGCCGTCGAACTGGTCCCCGTGCATGACCAGAAGCCGCCGTCCGTCTGCGGTACGGTGAATACACTCCGTTTCGATCAGGACACCGCCGAATTGCAGGCCGGCATAGGCGCGCAGCACCTCGTCGTGATTGCCGGTGACGTAGACGACCCGCGTTCCCTTCCGCACCTTGCGCAAAAGCTTCTGCACCACGTCGTTATGGGCCTGCGGCCAGTACCAGGAGCGGCGCAGGCGCCAGCAATCGACGATGTCGCCGACCAGGTAGAGCGTGTCGGATTCGCTTGCCCGCAGGAAGGCAAGCAAATCTTCCGCACGGCAGCCGCGGGTGCCCAGATGGATGTCGGATAGCCAGATCGTGCGATAGCGCCGCGGCGTTGGGCCGGCCGCCGGTGGGCTGCGGCCTAAGGGCGGAGCGCCGATGGTTTCACGAAGGCGGATATCTAGCGATTGCTTCGAATATCCGATTCGCGCCGTGATGCCGAACCGGCAAAGGCGAGAGGTTTCCGGACAATAATGGGCCTCGCCGCCGGCAGTAGGGGCCTCGTGTCGGCTCGACATGTCTGTTGCCTGCCTCATCACGGGCTTTTGCTTAACGGAGATCGGTAACTGCCCGATGTCGGAAGCGAGGCGGATTCGTGACGATCGCGGGGCTTACGCAGCGGAGTTTTGCTTGCGTACCGACAAGCAGCCGAGAATCGCCGAGGCCGAACGGCCGCGGCAAGTCAGGGGCGCGTGGATACACTCGAATTCGTGCTCCAACCCGGTATGTGTCGACCATTGCCCAACAATGCCGATGGGTGCGCCCCGCCATGCCACCTTCTGCAGAAGGTGACTCATTGCATCCGCTGCCGCCGGAGCGAATATGTCGGGCACCAGCCGGCCGGTCAGATCCACGCTTAGGTTTTTGACCAAGGCGCTCCCGAACAGCTTGTAGCGCCAGCTTGGCCCGGCCCGTTCGATCAGGAACGTCTGGGGCAGCAGCGAGAGGGCCTCAGCCGGATCGAGCGGCCGGCCGGGCCACGGACCGGTCCCGTGGCGATCGGCGCGCCAGGATTGCAGAAAGCGCGTGCATTCCGGTTGGGTTGGCCCTTCGACCGCGAACGTTACGTCGATGCCGAACCGCATGGATGTGAGCGCGCCGCCCTTATGATGATCCGTCAGGAAATGAATTCTCATGCTCGGCTTCCTGCCAGCGGTGACGCATCGGAGGCTAGCGCCAAGTGATGACAGGATGATGGCGTGGGCAGCGGTGGCGAACTCGACATCGACGCATGGCGGCCATTTGGCCGGGCCTGCTGTAGGTCGGCACCGGCGTGATCTTCGTGCCGCTGTCGACCATCGCCAGGCCGACCCTATGACTCATCCGTGTCATCGAGGCGAGATCATCGTCATGTATCCGTCACGCCCCGGTGCTTTGCTATGGGCCTCCGCATCCAGAATCCCTGGGTCAAAATGACTGACATCACTTTGGGGGCCGACGGCCAGTCACGTGCGCCACGACCGGCACTCGACGACCGTACCCATCCTGCGACCGCGATCACGTTCCTGCTATTGCTTGCGATCGGGGTCGCCTTCACCGCCTATCATCTGTGGTCGGACGTCAGCCAGGCGCACGTCCAAACCCGGACAATGTTGCCGTTCTTGCTGCTTGGGCTGGCGCTGCTCATCGCCCTGGGCTTCGAATTCGTCAACGGCTTTCACGATACGGCCAACGCGGTCGCCACCGTCATCTACACGCATTCCCTGCCGCCGCTCGCGGCCGTTTTCTGGTCAGGCCTATGGAACTTCCTCGGGGTGCTGTTCTCGACCGGTGCCGTCGCCTTCGGCATCGTCTCGCTGCTGCCGGTCGAGTTGATCCTGCAGGTCGGATCCGGTGCCGGCTTCGCCATGGTGTTCGCATTGCTGATCGCGGCGATCATATGGAACCTCGGCACCTGGTATTTCGGCCTGCCGGCATCCAGCTCACACACCCTGATCGGCTCCATCATCGGCGTCGGCTTGGCCAACCAACTGATGGCCAATCACGGCGCGGCCAGCGGTGTCGACTGGGTTCAAGCGCTCAACGTCGGCAAATCGCTGCTGGTGTCGCCGCTTGTCGGCTTCGCAGCGGCAGCCTTGCTGCTGATCGTACTGAAGTTGCTTATGCGCAGGCCCGAACTGTACCGGGAGCCCAAGGATAGCAAGGCGCCGCCATTCTGGATCCGCGGTCTGCTCGTACTAACCTGCACGGGTGTCAGCTTCGCCCATGGTTCGAATGACGGCCAGAAGGGCATGGGCCTGATCATGCTGATCCTGATCGGCATCGTCCCGACCGCCTATGCGCTGAATCGCGCCATGGCGGACAACCAGGTCGCGGCGTTCCACGCGGATGCAATGGCAGCGCAGACGGCGCTGAAAGCCTATGACGGTGGGGTGCAGGCACCGGCCGATCCGCACGCCATACTCGAACGCTATCTGCGCGAGCGCACGCTGGACAGCCAGACCTTGCCAGCTTTGGGCGCGATGGCGGGCGTCATCGGCAAACAAGTGCAAGAGTACGGCTCGCTCCAAGCCGTCCCCGCTCAGGCGGTGCAGAACGTGCGCAACGACATGTATCTCGCTTCCGAAACGCTACGGCGCCTGGAGAAGTCCAACGCGGTGCCGTTCGATGCCGCAACTGGCAATGCGCTGACCGCGTTTCACCAGCGGCTCGACGACGCAACCAAATATATTCCGGACTGGGTCAAGGTCTCGGTCGCGATTGCGCTCGGACTCGGCACGATGGTTGGCTGGAAGCGTATCGTTGTGACGGTCGGCGAGAAGATCGGCAAGCAGCACCTGACCTATGCGCAGGGTGCATCGGCCGAACTCGTGGCGATGGCTACGATCGGCGCGGCGGATGTGTTCGGGCTGCCGGTGTCGACCACCCATGTTCTGTCGTCCGGTGTCGCCGGCACAATGGCGGCCAATGGTTCCGGCCTGCAGATGAGCACGGTGCGCAACCTGCTGCTCGCCTGGGTGCTCACGCTGCCGGCGGCGATCCTGCTGGCTGGCGGGCTTTATATGGTGTTGCGCCAATTGCTGTAGTGCCGCCGGATCTGACAGGAGATCGAAAGCGCGAGCGCTCGCTCAAGAGCGGTGGGGCGCGCAGCCTGAATATTGACGTGAGCCGGGAGTGTCAGGAATTTCGTGTGTGGCGGGGTTTAAGCATGTTCAGGCGACGGC
>JBDZUN010000201.1:0-6305 GCA_040255145.1 Hyphomicrobiales bacterium
GGAAGGCGCCGATCTTGACGATCGCCTCGCGCCCCTCGGGCAGGCGGCCGGCGAAAAGCTGCCAGACATGCGGCATGCTGGCCCAGACGTCGAGCGTGACCGGCACGCCCGCCTGCTCCAGCTTCTGGGCGATGCGCGTCGAATCGTCGAGCAGCACCTCGGTCGAGCCGACCTGGATCAGCGTGGCCGGCAGGCCTTGCAGATCGGCGTAAAGCGGCGAGACCAGCGGGTCGGTCGCTTCGCGGCCGCGGGTGTAGAGCGGTACGATGCGGCCGATCTGGTCGGCGCGGATCATCGCGTCGGCCTTGGCGTTGGTGGTCATGCTGCGCCCGGTACCGGCCAGGTCGGTCCACGGCGACAGGGTGACGGCCGCGGCCGGCATCGGCAGGCCCTTGTCGCGCGCCGCGACCAGCGTGGCGAAGGCCAGGCCGCCGCCGGCCGAATCGCCGCCGACGGCGAGGTTTTCGGGCTGGATTCCGTCATCCAGCAGGGCCTTGTAGATCGCCACGGCCTGGTCGAGCGCAGCGGGGAATGGGTGCTCCGGCGCCAGCGCGTAGTCGGGCACCACGACGCGCGCGCCGGACGCCTCGCCCAGCCGCCAGGTCAGGTCGCTGTGGCTGTGTGGTGAGCCCATGCAATAGCCGCCGCCGTGCAGGTAGAGCAGAACGCGCCCCGCATCGGTGGTGCGGCCCTCGATCGAATCGCACCGGACGGCCGCGATCTCGCAGGTCGTGGTGCGGATGCGCGCCGGCGGCGGGGTCTTGCCGGCCAACATTTCCAGATTGGCGCGCGCCTGCTCCAGCGTGACCGCGGCCGACTTGCTCTTGAACTGATGGCGCAGATAGGCGCGCAGCAGGAATGCCTGGACGCTCATGGGGCCCCTCCGATCGGTCGCGACAGGGTAAGGGCGCGCCGCCCCGCGGCGCAACGCTTTCAGCGTTTCATTCTTCGGCCGTACCCGCGCGCCGCTCGCGCAGGCGGCGCTCGATCGCGTCCCAGATCAGGCCGGAAATGTCGGTGCCGGAGAACAGGTCGATCTCCTGGATGCCGGTCGGCGAGGTGACGTTGATCTCGGTCAGGTAGCCGCCGATCACGTCGATGCCGACGAAGATCAGCCCGCGCTCGCGCAACGAAGGGCCGATCGCGGCGCAGATGGCGCGCTCGCGCTCGGTCAGGCTGGAGGCCTCGGCCCGGCCGCCGACATGCAGGTTGGAGCGCGCCTCGCCGGCCGCCGGAACGCGGTTGACGGCGCCGGCCGGCTCGCCGTCGACCAGGATGATGCGCTTGTCGCCGTTGCGCACCTCCGGCAGGTAGCGCTGCACCACGATCGGCTCGCGGTAGAGCTGGGTGAAGGTTTCCAGAAGCGCGTTGAGGTTGTCGTCGTCCGGGCGCAGGTGGAACACCCCGGCGCCGCCATTGCCGAACAGCGGCTTCAGGATGATGTCGCCGTGGGTGGCGCGGAATGCGCGGATCATTTCCGGGTCGCTGGCGATCAGCGTCGGCGGCATCAGATCGGCGAAATGCGTGACGAACAGCTTTTCCGGCGCGTTGCGCACCTGCACGGGGTCGTTGACCACCAGCGTGCGCGGCCCGACATGCTCCAGAAGATGCGTCGCCGTGATGTAGGCCATGTCGAACGGCGGGTCCTGGCGCATCAGGATCACGTCGAAGGCGGCGAGGTCGATGCGCGAGGGCGTTCCCAGGGTGAAGTGATCGCCCTCCGCCCGCCGGACCTGGAGCGGCCAGGCCTCGGCCGTGACCCGGCCGTCGATCAGCGTCAGGCTGCGCGGCTGGTAATAGTGCAGGCCGTGATTGCGTGCCTGCGCCTCCAGCGCCAGCGCGAAGGTCGAATCGGCCGAGATGTTGATCCCCTGGATCGGGTCCATCTGAATCGCGACAGCGAGGCTCATGGGCGGGTCCGGGCTCCGGGTCAGTTCAGCGTGCGGCGCAGGCGGGCGATCGCGGCCGCCGCCTCGTCCCGCAGGTGCACGTCGGCCGCGTGCAGCATGCAGGTCTCCAGCGCCTCGCGCGCATTGACCAGGTTGCCCTGATGGGCGCTCAGCACGCCGAACTGGTACCACAGCTCGGCGGCGCCAGGCTCCACCGCGACCATGCGCTCGGCGACCGTCAGCGCGCGCTCCATGTCGCGTTCGCGCAGCGCGCGGCTCTTGATGTTGTTCAGCAGTCGCAGCAGCACGCCGCGGTCGGACACCGACGCGAAGAATTCGGGCTTCAGCTCGGTCTGGCCGCCGGTCATGCGCTTGAGCAGGTCGCGCAGGTCCGCGCTGTCCAGGGCGCGGCCGCGGTCGAACGGGTCGATGATCGCGCGCTGGCCGCCGGCGCCAACCCGGATCAGGAAGTGCGACGGGAAATTGACCCCCTCGGCGGCCCAGCCGCGTGTCCGTGCCGCCTGGATGTACAGGATGCCCAGCGCCACCGGCAGACCGCGGCGGCGGTCGATCACGCGCATCAGGTCGGCGTTGTGCGGGTCGTCATAGCTTTCCAAATCGCCGGCATAGCCGTGCCGCTCGGCCATCACCCGCGCCAGCAGGGCCGCGGCGTCGGTGCCCGGTGCGGCATCGCCCGCCGCAGCGGCCAGGTCGGCGGCCAGGGCGCCCAGGTGGTCCAGATAGGGTTCGAGCGCCTGCTCGGGATGGTCGAGCGCGGCAAGCCGCAGCCCCGTCTCGGCGAGGTCGATCGCCGCGTCCGCGTCCACATTCGGTTCGGGGTCGAGCCCGAGTCGCGCGCGCATCCGCGCGACCGAGGCCGTGGCGCCGCCAACCTCCTCGCTCACATGCGGCCCCGTTCTTCCGCCAGGACCGCGTGGTTCACCACCCGCTGCACGCTCGAGATGCTGCGCGCATAGTTCAGCACGCGGTCGAGTTCGGGCTGGTTGCGGGCGATGCCGAAGACATAGATCACGCCGTTCACCGTGCTGATGTCGTAGTTGCGGCTGGCGACTTCCTTGTCGCCGATCAGCTTCGCGCGCAGCTTGCTGGTGATCAAGGCGTCGTCGGCGCTGCGCAGGATGCCGCCGCCGCCGATCTGGATCTCGTTGATCACCTCGCGCACTCCGCGCACGTTGCGCGCGACCTGGCCGGCCTGCTCGCGCTGCTCCGGGGTCGAGACGACGCCGGTCAGCATGACGCGGCCGTTGACACAGTTCACGTCGACCGAGGTGAACAGCGTGGCGCTGGCCGCGATCAGGTCGGCGTTGATCTTGGTGGTCGTCGTCGTGTCGTCGATCGCGTTGCCGACCGTGCGTTCCTGGCTGGCGGTATAGGCGGCCGACCCGCCGGCGCCGGCGGCGCCGGCGGCGAACAACACGCAGCCCTGCAGCAGCGGCAGGGTCATGAGGGCCGTGCCGAAAGCGGCGAAACGAACGGGCGTCAGGCGCATGATGGATTCCCTCGTATGGCCGGCGTGCGGCGCATCGTAGTGGCCCCGGTCACGGCGTCCAAGCGTTGACGATGTGACGTGGCCAGCGCCGGCCGCCGGCGAGCATCACGTCGAAGCGCAGGTCGCATTGCGCGAGGCCCCGCTGCGCGGCGAACAGGATCGCCGCGCGTTCGATCCGTGCGCGCTGACGCGGGGTAAGCGCATAGGCGGCGACGGCGCGGTCGGCGCGAGCCTTGACCTCGATCGCGACCAGGGTGCGACCACGGAGCGCCAGGATATCGACCTCGCCGACTGGGTTGCGCATGCGCCGCGCCAGAATCCGGTAGCCTTTCAGGCGCAGGGCCAGCGCGCACAGGCTTTCCGCGCGCCGCCCGGCCCGCTCGCTGGCGCGCCGCCGCGCAGTGGCGGCGCCACCCGGGGCCGTCACGTCCGATCCTTGAGGTCGAGCGCGCGCCGGTACACCGCGCGCCGCGGCATCCCGGTCTGTGCCGCCACCGACGCGGTCGCCTCGCGCACCGAGCCATTGCGGAGCGCCTCGCGCAGCAGCGCGTCGATCTCCGGATCGTCGGGGGGCGCGGCGACGGCCGGCGGCGGCCCGACCACCACCACGATTTCGCCCCTGGGCGCGCCGGCCGCGCGGTAATGTGCCGCAAGATCGGCCAGGCCGCCGCGTCGCACCTCCTCGAAACGCTTGGTCAGCTCGCGTGCCACAGCGGCGTCGCGCGCGCCCAAAGTCGCCGCCAGGTCGTCGAGCAGGGCGGCCAGGCGCCCGGCCGCCTCGAACAGGATCAGGCTGGCGCGCACCGCGGCCACTTCTTCCAGCGCCTTGCGCCGCGCGGCCTGGCGCGGCGGCAGGAAGCCCAGGAACAGGAAGCGGTCGCTCGGCAGGCCCGACAGGATCAGCGCGGTCAGCGCCGCCGACGGACCGGGCAGCGCGGTGACGGCGAGCCCGCGTTCGCCCGCCGCCCGCACCAGCTTGTAGCCGGGGTCGGATACCAGCGGCGTGCCGGCGTCGCTGACCAGGGCGATGGCCTCGCCGCCGGCGATGCGCCCCAGAAGCCGGGGGCGCGCGCGATCGGCGTTGTGCTCGTGATAGGCGACCAGCGGCCGGCGCACGTCGTGACGCGCCAAAAGCTTGGCGGTGACGCGCGTATCCTCGCAGGCGATCGCGTCGCAGCCGCGCAGCGTGTCGAGCGCCCGCAGCGTGATGTCGCCCAGGTTGCCGATCGGCGTCGCGACCAGGTACAGGCCCGCCGCCAGTGGCCCCGAATCCGCTGGTTCGCTCGGTTTACTTGATGCGCCTGCGCCGTTAGGGTCGCGGGCCTGCTCCCTGCCGCGTGCGAGGGCCATCGTGCCTCCTGTTCCCGTCCGCAGCTTCCGCGTCGCCGCGATCGCCGCCGCGATCCTATCACTGGGCGCGCTCGCCGGCTGCGGCACCACGTCGAAGCCGGAAGCGCCGGTCTCGACCCCGCCGCCGGTCCAGCAGCCTTCGGCCTCGGCCCAGCCGGTGCTCGCGCCGCCACCCAACCTGCAGCCGCCGCCGTCGATGACCCCGCCCGAGGTACCGCCGGCGAAGGTGGCCTTGCTGCTGCCCCTGTCGGGCCAGGGCGCCGAGGCGGGCCGGGCCCTGCTCAACGCCGCCCAAATCGCGGTGTTCGACTTTCCCGACGCGCACCTGACCCTCATGCCGCAGGATACCCACGGTACGCCGCCCGGCGCGGCCGCCGCGGCGCGGCAGGCGGTGGCGGACGGCGCGGAGCTGATCCTCGGCCCGCTCTTCGCGGCGGATGCGCGCGCCGCGGCGCCGATCGCCGCGGGCGCCGGCATCAACGAGATCGCGTTCTCCACCGACAGCCAGGTTGCCGGCGGCAACGTCTACCTGATCGGCTTCCTGCCCGACGACGAGGTCAAGCGCGTCGTGAGCTATGCCGCGCATGCCGGCGCGCATCGGTTCGCCGCATTGTTGCCGAATACCGGCTACGGACAGCGCGTGGGCAACATCCTGCGCGCCGCCGTTTCCGCGAACGGGGCGAGGCTCGGCCCGATCCAGACCTACGACCCGACCAATCCGCAATCCATGACCGACGCGGTGAAGGCGCTGACCGCGCGGGCGTCGCCGCCACCGCCGGCCGGCCAATCCGGCTCCGCCGCTGCCGCCAGCACGGCATCCGACGCGAACGTCCCCGACCTCTCGGCCCAGCCCGCGCCGCCGGCCACCGCCGACGCGCTGGGCTTCGACGCGCTGCTGATCGCCGAAGGCGGCGACGGGCTGCATACGCTGGCGCCGATCCTGACCTTCTACGGCATTAACGCGGCGAATATCCGGCTGCTCGGCACCGGCCTGTGGGACGATCCGGGCGTCCAGTCCGAATCGGCGCTGGTCGGCGGCTGGTTCGCCGGGCCGCCCCAGGCCGGGTTCGAGCATTTCGCGGGACGCTATCAGGATGCGTTCGGCGCCGCCCCGCCGCGCATCGCCAGCCTGGGCTATGACGCCACCGCGCTTGCCGCCGTGCTGGCGCGCAACGGGCCGCCCGGCCAGCGCTTTTCCGCCGCTGCGCTGACCGACCCGCGTGGCTTCGCCGGGATCGACGGCCTGTTCCGCCTGCAGCCCACCGGCCTGCCGCAGCGGGGACTGGCGGTGCTGGAGGTCCGGGGCGATTCCTTCCAGGTGGTCGATCCGGCGCCCACGGCGTTCGGGCCCGGGCCATCGGCAGGGCTGCCGGGCAGTGGCCTGGGCACCGGGTCAGCCGGACAGCAATTCGGCCAATACGGCGTTCAGGACCAGGCGGCCGCGCGCGGTGGCGCTGAGCCGGTCGCCTTCACGCGCGACCAGCCCGTCGGCGGCCAGGGCGGCGATTCGTTCGTCCCGCCGCGCTGACGGTTCGGCCAGCGCCGCGAATCGGCTG
>JBDZUN010000202.1:0-6305 GCA_040255145.1 Hyphomicrobiales bacterium
ACGCGCACCCCGCTTTCGCCCAACTCCAGCGCCGCACAGCGGGTCAGGTGCTCGACCGCCGCCTTGGCGACCTCGTAGCCGAAGGTGTTGAAGCCGGCGCGGTGGCCGCTGATGCTGGACATGTTGACGAAGCAGCCCGCGCCCTGCCGGATCATCGCCGGCGCGGCGTATTTCATCGCCAGGAACGCCGCCCCGGCATGCAGGGCCAGGTCACGCTGGAAATCGCCCGACACGGTATCGCAGATCGCGGTCGTCGCCGATGCGCTGCCGGCATTGTTGACGACGCAGTCGATCCGGCCGAAGCGGCTCAACACGGCGTCGAACAGGGATCGGATGTCGTCCTCCCGCGTGACGTCGGCCGGCACGAACACCGCGCCGCCGCCCAGGGCCGTCGCCACCGCCTCGCCGCGCTCGCGCCGGCGGCCGACCAGCACCACGGATGCGCCTTCGCGCGCGAACGCCTCGGCGCAGGCTTGGCCGATGCCGCTGGTCGCCCCGGTCACCACCGCGACTCTGCCGTCGAACCTGCTCATCACGCACTCCCTGGCTGTCGTCCGTACCGCCTCCTTTCTACGCGCGTGCGGCGGCAAGTCGATTACCAGGGAGGTAACGCATAGGCCACAGCGATCCACCGTCATCGCGGACGGAAGCCGAAGAATCCACCTTCGCAGTGCACGCCCCCTCGCGCCGACGGCCCACATCTAAAATCCGTATACCGCCCGCACGTTGCCGCCGATCAGCTTGGCGCGGTCCGCATCGGAAAACTGGCCCACCATCTTTTCCAGTTCCGGCAGGTATTCTGCGGTATGGTCCGCATGCGGATAGTCGCTGGCCCAGAAGAAGCGGTCGACGCCGTATTGCGCGGCCAGAGCCGGGATCATGGTCTCGTCCGGGTCGGCGGAAATCCAGCACTGGCGCATGAAATAGTCCGACGGCCGCGCGCTGAGGCCCAGGCTCTTGCCCAGCACGGTGGCGGCATAGGCCGCGTCGATCCGGTTGAGCCAATAGCCGATCCAGCCGGCGCCGGATTCGAGCACCACCAGCTTCAGCTTCGGGAAGCGGTCGAAGGTGGCGTAGTCGAAGAAGGTGGTGAAGGCGTGGCGCACGCCCTCCGCCGCGGTCACGGCCATCAGCAGGCGCTGCGGCGCCTCCCACATGTTCTTGCCCTTCTCGCGGTTCTCGAACCGGCGCGACTGCAGCGCGAACGGCTCGAACGCCGGGTGCAGCGCGATCGGCACGTCGAGGTCCTGCGCCGCCCGATAGTCCGGGTCGTGGAACGGATCGCCGTGGGCGCGGCGCTGGATGGTGAACGGCACGACGAAGGCGCCGCGGCAGCCGTCCTGGACCGCGCGGCGCAGTTCGGCGGCCGCGGCCTCCGGGTCGGCCAGCGAAAGGTGCGCGATCGGGATCAGCCGGCCGCCGGTCGGCCGGCAGAAATCGGCGATCCAGCGGTTATAGGCGCGGCAATAGGCCTGGCTGAGTTCGATGTCGTCGCATTCGGCCTCCCACAGGATGCCGAGCGTCGGATAGAGCACCGCGGCCTCCAGCCCCTCGGCGTCGAGCAGCTTGAGCCGCTCATCCGCGTCCATCGAGCCGTAGGGCGCCTCCTTCATATAGGTGCGGTCGGGGTGCGGCTCGAACAGCTCGAGCTCGGTCTGCCCCATGCGGCCCAGCGTCGCCGGAAAGCCGCGCGCGGTCATGCGTGAGGGCGCGCCCGCGATCTCCAGATATTCGAGCCCGTCCGCGTCGGTGCGGAAGCGCAGCGCCCGGTCGCGATACCGCGCCTCGATATAGTCTTCCCAGACATTGGCCGGTTCCAGCACGTGGCCGTCGGCGTCGACCGCGCCGGGATAGCGGATGGCGTACACGCCTTCGAGATCGAAGACCGGCTTCATGATCGTTCCTCCCGTTTTTTTCTTGACCGATCGGCCTTCGGGTCAGGAGATCATGCGCGGGGGCCCGGTGTCTACACGGCGCAGAGCCAGCGGCGCAGCGCGGCGTTGACCGCCTCCGGCCGCTCCAGGCTCGCGACGTGGCCGCAATCCGGAATGGTCTCCAGGATCGCGCCGGGGATGGCGTCGGCCATTTCGCGGGCGATGGCCGGCGGCGTCAGCCGGTCGTCTTCGCCGACCAGGACCAGGGTCGGGCAGCGGATGCCGGGCAGGTCCGGCCGGCTGTCCGGCCGCGCCATGATCGCCTGCTGCTGGCGGACGAAGGCCGCCTGCCCGACCGCCTCGGCCATTTCGAAGATGATGCCGGTCAGGGCGTCGTCCTCCAGCCGGTCGGGATGGATCAGCATCGGTAGGAGCTGTGCGGTCACGCCCTTGAACGTGCCGCGCTGGGCCAGCGCGATCAGGTCGGTGCGCCGCGCGATCTGTTCCGGCGTGTCGGGGCGCGCCGAGGTGTCGATCAGCGCCAGGCCGCGCACCCGTTCCGGCGCGCGGCGCAGCACCTCGAACGCGACGTAGCCGCCCATCGACAGGCCGCCCAGCGCGAAACGCGGCGGCGCGGCCGCCAGGATCGCCGCCGCCGCGTCGCCGACATTGTCGAACGGCGTCGTGTCGGCGACCGCGACCGACGCGATGTCGGCCAGGCCGCTGGCCTGCGGCTGGAACAGCCGCGCGGTGCACAGCAATCCGGGCGCCAGGATCAGCGGTATCCGGTCGGGCATGGTCATCGTCTCCCTTTCAGCCGGGAACGCCAGTCGTGGAGGGCCGTGCGGCAAGCATTGCGGCGGCCTTGGCGCAGGTCGATAGTGTGGGGCGGAAGACACAATTGCAGATTTTCGGCCCCGATTCCGCAATAAAGCCGCGCCCGGACACGATGAACGCCCCGATGCGACTTGATTTTGCCGGGCAACGACATCAGCTTCCGGCCTAGGCCGCATTCGCGGCGACCGCGCTCGTGAGCCATTCGCGCGCGTGAGCCCGGCGAGGACGCCGCAGCACGGCGCGCGCCTGGGTGATTTCGACCACCTGAAGACATACCCGAAGGGTCACAGTAAAGCCCATGACATTTTCCGAACTCGGCCTGAGCGCCGAGGTTTTACGGGCGGTGGAAGACGCCGGCTACCAAACGCCCACTCCCATCCAGGAGCAGGCGATTCCGTTGGTCCTCCAGGGACGCGACGTCCTGGGCCTGGCCCAGACGGGCACCGGCAAGACGGCGTCCTTCACATTGCCGATGATCGACATCCTGACCCAGGGTCGGGCGAAGGCGCGGATGCCGCGCTCGCTGATCCTGGAGCCGACGCGCGAGCTCGCCTCCCAGGTCGCCGACAATTTCACGATCCACGGCAAATACCACAAGCTGTCGATGGCGCTGCTGATCGGCGGCGTCTCGTTCGGCGAGCAGGCCAAGCTGATCGATCGCGGCGTCGACGTCCTGATCGCGACGCCGGGCCGGCTGCTCGACCATTTCGAGCGCGGCAAGCTGATGCTGCACGGCGTGCAGGTCCTGGTCGTCGACGAAGCCGACCGCATGCTCGACATGGGCTTCATCCCGGATGTCGAGCGCATCTGCTCGCTGCTGCCGCCGCGCCGGCAGACGCTGTTCTTCTCCGCCACCATGCCGGGCGAGATCAAGAACCTGGTCGACCGCTTCCTCGACAATCCGGAACAGGTCGCGGTCGCGCCGCCGGCCTCGCCCGCCGTCCTGGTCGAACAGCGGCTGGCCGTCATCGACGGCGGCGAGAAGCGCGAGGCGCTGTGCCGCCTGCTGCGCACCGATGCGGTCACCAACGCCATCGTGTTCTGCAACACCAAGCGCGCCGTCGGCGTGCTGGCGCGCTCGCTGGAACGGCACGGCTTCAACGCCGCGGCGCTGCACGGCGACCTCGACCAGCATCAGCGGCTCCAGGTGCTCGACAGCTTCCGCCAGGGCGGCGTGCAGATCCTGGTCGCCAGCGACGTGGCGGCGCGCGGGCTGGACATCCCCAAGGTCTCGCACGTCTTCAATTTCGACGTGCCGAGCCACGCCGAGGACTATATCCATCGCATCGGCCGCACCGGCCGGGCCGGCAACAAGGGCGTTTCGATCACCCTCGCCACACCGGAGGACATCCGCTACTGGGACCCGATCGCCAGGATGCTCGGCCGCGACATCGAGCGGCTGGAGATCGAAGGCATCGCCGCGCTCGACTGGACCAGCGACGAGGGCCGCCGGCGCCGCGGCCGCAACGGACGCGCCGCCGCACCCGCCGCGAAGCGGGCGCCGGCCCGGGCAGCAGCCGAAGCAACGCCAACCGTGACGGCGCAGGCGGAAGCGCCGGCCGAGCGGACGGAAACGCCGCCGGCGCCGCCGCGCGCGGAACGGCCCGCGCCGGTCCGTCAAGCCGCGCACGCGAACACCGCGCCCGCAAACGCCACCCACGCCAATGAGCGCAGCCGGCAGCCGCGCGACCATCGGCGCGGCGGGCGCGGGCGCGACCATCACCACCACGACGACGACACGCCCGTGGTCGCCCTGGGCGATCACGTCCCGTCCTTCCTGCTGCGCCCTGTCGTCCTGCGCCCGAGCGAGAGCAGCGACGACACGGCCCAACTCGCCGCCGGCTGAGCGCGCGCAATCCGGAAATCCTCATCCTGAGGAGCGCCGTCAGGCGCGTCCCGAAGGATGCTTCGCGGCTCGCTTGCGCTCGCACCTCAGCATGAGGTCTCGGCCGGTTAAAACAGTACGCGCAGCCCGCCGAAGCCGGCGATCGGCGGCGCCGGGCTGAGGCTGCGCGGGTTGCCGGCGCCCGGCACCTCGGTCATCGGCACGTCGGAGGTCGGCGAGAACGTGCCGTAGGTCTCGTACCGGTTGTTGAACACGTTCTCGACCAGGCCGAACACCTGCACGCGCGGCGTGATCCAGAACGCCGTGTGCAGATTGAGCACGACGTAAGGGTCGGTCTTCGGATTCTGGTTGGCCTCGTCGCCGAACAGCACCTGGCCGCTGGCGACCCGCGCGCTGGCGCCGACGCTCCAGCGGTCGGACACCGCATAATCAGCGCCGAATTTCAGCGTGTGGCGCGGGATGCCGGGCAGGCGGTCGCCACTACGGACGCGGATCTCGCCGTCGGCGTCGGCGGCCGGGTTATCCTCGCTGCTCAGGGTCAGCGGCGTACGGAAGGTCGCGTCGGTGAAGGCGTATTCGGCATAGGCGGTCAGCCGCCCGGCATCGAGGCGCACGCCCGCCTCCACCCCCTGGCGCCGCGTCTTGCCCACATTGCGGAAGAAGGCGCGGCCGATGGTCGGGCTCGACACGAACTGGATGTCGTCGTCGCTCGTCGTGCGGAACAGCCCGGCGTGCCAGTCGAGCCGCCCTGAGGCTGCGCCCAGGGCCGGCGCGGCGACCGGCAGGCGCCCGCGCAACCCGGCCTCGAACGTATGGGCGACCATCTGCTTCAGCGGCGGGTCGCCGACGAAGAAGTTGGTCAGGCTGCACGGCGCCGCGGCGTCGGCGCAGGACAGTTCGGCCGGCGTCGGCGCGCGGTTGGCTTCCGCATAGCCGGCATAGGCGGTCAGCGCCGGCGCGAAACGATAGGTCAGCCCGATCCCCGGATTGAAGCGATGGAAGGTATGGTCGCCGTTGAGCGCGGTACCGAGCCGGTCCTTCAGCTCGATCCGCGCCAGGTTGAAGCGGCCCGACGCCGTGACCGACAGGGCCGAGGTCACGTCCAGCGTGTCGGCCAGGAACAGGCCGTAATAATCCTGTGCCGCGTCCACCCGCACCGGGCTGATCGAACCGTCGGCCTGGTCGACCACGATTCCGGGTCCGCCGAAGCCGCGCTTCAGGGTCAGCGCGCCCAGTTCGCTCGACGCCGAGAATTTCGTCCGCCCGCCGTCATAGCTGGCGCCGACGACCAGGTGGTTCGGTCGCCCGAACACCCGGCCGAGCCGCGTCGCTTGGACCGTCGCACCGAACCCGTCCGTGTCCGACGCTGTGCGGTTCATGAACGCATAGGGGCCGCCTTCGGCGAATTCCGGGAATTGCGCGACATAGCGGCTGCCGGTGACGAAATTCGGGATCGGCGCGCCCGCCCGGTCGGTATACGGATCGCCGTCCTCCGTACACACCAGGGTCGCGTCGTCGTCGCACGGCTCGGCCTCGGCCGCGTCGCCGTTCTTGGTCCGCTGCGACAGGCGCGTATAGTACACGTTGGCCTGCAGCGAGGTCAGCCTGTCCAGATCATAGCTGCCGGTCAGCGCGACGTGGCCATAGCGGTTGCGGGTATTGTCCGGGTAGGTGAACACCGCATCGCGGTCGCGCCGCAGCAATTCGACCGGCGAGGTGCCGTTGCCGGCCAGGTCGGTATCGGCGAA
>JBDZUN010000203.1:0-6304 GCA_040255145.1 Hyphomicrobiales bacterium
GCGCAGGTCCGGCCAAACCGGCCCCCCTTCACCTTGCGCCAGGATTGTCGCCAGCGTTCCCTCGATATCGGCGATATCCTCGTGCAGCGCTGGCGCGATCCGGTCCAGCACCAGCGCGACCCGCCGGATCACGCGGATCGCCTCGCGCACCTGCCGGCGCAACGGGCCGGAGGCGAGGTCGGGCAGAACCGTCTGCTCCAGGCTGTCGGCGACCCCGACGAGCAGGGTGTCCGGGTCCGGCTCGATCACGCCGCCGCCTCATCCGGCAGCCAATCCAGGAAATCGAGCAGGCAGTCGGTGACCAGCGTCATGCGGTCGGCCATGCGCAGGTTGCGTGTCCGTCCATCGCGCCACGACCGGGCGCCGGTCAGCGAGATCACCGAATGCTTGACCAGGCCGAACAGGCGGTAGAACAGCAGGGTCTCAGGCGCGATCGGCGCGCCGCCGGCCGCACGGTAACGCGTGACGAAGTCCGCTAGCGGCAGGTGCGGCTCCGGGCTCCATAGCGGGTGGTAGATCCAGGCGACGTCCTCGGCCGGATCGCCCAGATGCGCCATCTCCCAGTCCAGCAGGGCGGTGATCTCGGTGCCGCGATAGAGGAAATTGCCGAAGCGCATGTCGCCGTGCACCAGCACGATGCGTTCGGCCGCCGGCGCGTGATCGGTCAGCCAACGGAAGGTGTGCGCCATGACCGGCAGCGGCTCCATCCGGTGCCGCAGGTAGAGGTCGTGCCAATAGGCGACCTGCTCGCGGGCAACCGATTCCGTCGCCGGCACAGGCAGGAAATTGACGCCGCGGGCGCGCCAGTCGACCGCATGCAGCCGGGCCGTCGCATCCGCCAGGTGCTCGGCGACCGCGCGGCTGGTGGCGGGGTTTTCCGGGCGCAGCAGCGCGACGATGTCGCTCAGCCCCTCGACGCGTTCCATGACGAAGCCGGGGCTGCCCAGCCATCGGCCATCCGCGTCCAGCCACAGGGCGCGCGGCGCCGGCACGTCGGTGCCGTCGAGCGCGGCGAGGGTGCGGAATTCCGGCACGAGGTCGGTTTCGAGCTGCCCGGCCTCGGCCTTGCACAGCATGACGCAGCCGACCTCCCGGCGCGCTCCGCCCTCGGTCCAACTTCCGTCGAACGACCAGGCGCGCCGCGCATTGCCGCCCGAGATGGGTGCAAGGCTGACGATGCGGATGTCGCGCGCATCCGGCATCTGCGCCTGGAGGAATCCGGGCAGGCGCGCGGCCAAGTCGTCCGCCGCCTTCATTCCAGCAGGCTCCAGCCCCTTTTGCCCTGGCGACATTGTTCGTAGGCGTCGGGCTCGACCGGCTGGAGGATGCCGGTCGTGGTCTCGCCGTCGCAGGTGATGACGCAATGGTGCTGGTCTAGCCCGCGCAGGCGAATCCGATTTTCCGGCAGGGTGACGTCGTAATGGTCGCCCTCGACCACGTCGTCGCCGACATACTGGCCCTGGAAGATGCCCTTATCCGGCGTGCCGCCATACATGCCGCAGCGCAGGTAGGCGGTCTGATAGCCCAGCCGGCGGAAGTGCACCTGCTTCACGCTGCCGTCGTCGAGCGAGTAGTCGATGATGCCTTCCAGGAAGACGTGGGTGTCCGGCTCGAATTTCAGCCGGCGGTCGGCCTTGACCACGCGGCCCATGCCGGGGCGCGCATCGCCGAACTTGTAGAGCACGACGTTGCCCCAGATGGCGAAATCGTTGAACTCGATCCAGTTGCCGCCGATCCAGCCAGGACGCATCGGCCGGCCGACATGCAGGTTGGGTCCGCCGACGCCGCGCCCGACCCCCCAGTGGCGGTCGCGCGAGCCGTGGCAGGTTTCGGGGGCGAGCGCGATGCGCCGGCCCCCGGCCTCGACCCAGCCCTCGACCGTGCCGAAGCCCTCGAACCCCGCCGTCACGTCGCCGCGCCGGCCGCGCGGATAGGCCGAGGCCGCCGGCGTCTCCGACGCGTGATAGATCTGGCGCCTGGTGTCGCGCCAGGTCAGGTCGTAGGCGATGCCCCATTCGTTCTCGGCCAGCACGAAGCGCCATTCGCGCAGGCCCTGCACGATGGTCGGGCGAATCGGGCCGATCGCCATGTCCATCCGGTCCGCGCCCAGGCGCCGGAAGGCGCGGACGGAGCGGTGCTGGCCGGCGACGTTGACGATGGCCCAGGCTTCGGCCGTGTCGAGGTTGGGATAGAAGCTGCCGCCGGTGGCGACCAGCACCTCGCCCGCGTCGTCATGGGCGACCATCCAGTGCCGGTCGTAGACGCGCGGATCGCTCGTCCACATGATCCGCACCGGGTCCGGCGTCTGGTGGATCATGTAGTCGTCAAGCGGGCTGAGCGGGAACTGCTCGTCGAAATGCGCGTCGCTGACGGTCAGGCCGGGCGGGCCGCCCGGCGCGTCGTTGTCATTCATCGCCGGATGCCCCGATCAGGCGAAGGTCAGCACGCTGCGCGTGACTTCGCCGGCCTCCATGGCGCGGAAGGATTCGTTGACCTCCTCCAGCGGCAGGGTCCGGCTGACCATGTCGTCGAGGTTGAGCCGCCCCTGGCGGTAGAGTTCCAGGAAATTGGGCGCGTCGATCTGGAAGCGGGTCGAGCCCATGTAGCAGCCCTGGATCTTCTTCTCCTGGAAGAAGTGGCCGGGATTGACCTCCAGCTTCTGGCCGCTGGGCGGCGCGCCGACCATGGTGGCCGTGCCGTGCGGCGCCAGGGCGTAGAACGCCTGCTCGACCAGCTTGGTGTTGCCGACCGCTTCAAACGCGAAATCGACGCCGCCACCGGTCATGCGCTTCACCGTGCGCACCACGTCGATGTCCTTGGGATTCAGGGTGTCGGTCGCGCCGAATTTCCTGGCGGTCTCCAGCTTCGAGTCGAGCAGGTCGATGGCGATGATCTGCTTCGCGCCGGCAATGCGTGCGCCCTGGATGATCGAGATACCGATGCCGCCGGCGCCGAACACCGCGACCGTCGAGCCCGGCGTGACCTTCGCCGTGTTGAGCGCGGCGCCGACGCCGGTCATCACGGCGCAGCCGAGCAGGGCGGCGCGGTCGAGCGGGATGTCGTCGCCGATCTTCACCACCGCCGATTCGTGGACCAGCATCGCCTCGGCGAAGGCCGCCAGGTCGACGAACTGGTGCAGCCGGTTGCCGCCCTGCGACAGGCGCGGCTTTGCCTCCGCGTCGCGCCGACAGGCGGCCAGGTTGACGCACAGATGCGGCCGGCCGCTCAGGCACTGGACGCAGCGCCCGCAATGGATGGTGGTGCAGCAGATGACGCGGTCGCCCGGCTTGACCGAGGTAACGGCGGACCCGACCGCCTCGACGATGCCGGCCGGCTCGTGGCCCAGGACGGCCGGCCGCTCGACGTTCAAAAGGCCATGCACATAATGCAGGTCGCTGTGGCAGACGCCGCAGGCGACGGTACGGACCAGCACCTCGTCGGGACGGGGATCGTCGATGTCGATGGACTCGATGGTCAGCGGCTGATTGGTTTCGCGCAGCACCGCGGCCTTGACTTGCATGTGGAATCCTCCCTCGTTGGCGGGAATTGTGGTTGCTGCGGCCAGCGATGGGAAGCGGCAATCGGCTGAGGGATGGCTTGCAAGCACTCGGCTCGGTGCCTATGGTTACATGTAACCACAGGAAGAGGCCATGGCTCCGACATTCCGGTCATCGTGCGACAAGGTGCGGTCGCACAGGCAGCGTCTGCGCGCCCAGGGTCTGCGTCCGGTCCAGCTTTGGGTGCCCGAGACCCGCACAGCCGCCTTCCGGGAGGAGGCGCGGCGTCAGTCCGCCGCCGTCGCCGCCAGTCCGCATGCGGCCGAGGACCAGGCCTTCGTCGACGCGATTGCCGAGGCGTGGGACGATTGATCCGCGGCGAGATTTGGACCGCGACCGGCGCCGGCGACTATGCGGGCAAGCCGCGCCCGGTCTTGCTGGTCCAGGATGACCGCTTCGGCGAAACCGATTCGATCACGGTCTGTCTGTTCACCAGCGACCCGACCGACGCGCCGCTGTTCCGCCCGGTCGTCGCGCCGAATGCGGAAAATGGGCTTCAGGTTCCGTCGCGCCTGATGGTCGACAAGCTGGTCACGATCCGCAAGGTCAGGCTCGGCCGCCGCGTCGGCCGGCTCGGTGCCGCCGACCTGACGCGCCTGAACCGCGCTATCCTCGTGTTCCTGGGATTGGCCGGCTAGCCGGCGGGCGCTTGGCAGGACGGGATCGGGTGCTATCCTCGCCCGACCGCCAATGCCGGGTGATTTGCATGGATGAGGACCTCGCCGCGATCCATCGCATCGTGCAGCTCTATTTCGAGGGCATGCACAACGGCGACGCCGCCAGGCTGCGCGCGGCGTTCCATCCGACCGCGCGCATCCAGGGCGTGCGTGGCGCCGAACAGCGCAGCCTGGCCTGCGACGAATTCGTCGATTACGTCGCCTCGGTCGGCAGCCGCCCGGTGGCCGGCGAGGCCTACGACATGCAGATCATTTCGATCGACCGGGCCGGCGGCGCCGCCATCGCCAAGGTCGCCATTCTGTGGAACGGAAGGCGGTATACAGATTATCTGGCGATGATCCGGCGCGAAGACGGCTGGTCGATCAGCGAGAAGACGTTCTATTCGCCGACGTGAGGGGGAGGCTGATGAACCGTCGCTGCGAGCGCAGCGACGTCGTGCTCGCAACGACGACGGAAATAAATAATATCGGGAGGAGAACGACATGGCGGAAGCGGGTGGGGCGCAGGGCGGGGATCGGCAAAAGCTGTGCATGCAGCAATTCGATGCGCGGCTCCGGCAACAGCTCAAGACGCTGATCAACGACGACCTGATCGAGGAGCATCGCCGCGCGCCCACCGGCCCGCACAGTGACCCGCTGCAACGCGTGCTGCATTACTTCCGGCGCGCCTCCGCGTCCGGCAAATACGCCATCGTCGCGGCCAAGCCGTTCGCCGAATATCGCGTCGTCAGGCTGTCGGGCCGGCGGGGTGAGGCGCCGAAGCTGGTCGGCAATGCGACCTATGCCTCGCCCGACGAGGCCTATCACGCCGTGTTCCTCAAGCGGGTCGACGATCTGCTGGCGTCGTGACGCGCGCGCCTCGCGCGATCCGTCAAATCATAATCATAAGACCATCGGGGACGAGACATGCCCAAGACCCGTATTCACGGCTATTCCGACAAGATCAGCGTCAAGGCCGGCGACACGATCCGCTTCATGGTCAGCGCCGAGGGGACCGATCAGGCGCAGGCGCAACTGGTCCGGCTGATCCACGGCGATCAGCACCCGGACGGCCCCGGCTTCATCGAAAAGGAATGCGACGCGGCCCTCAATCGCGCCTGGCCGGTCTGCCATCAGCCGGTGCAGAATGGCAGCTTCCTGACGGTGGCCGATCCGCAGAATCGGCTGGCGCCCGATGGCGCCTTCACGCTCCATACCTTTCTGTTCCCGAACGCGCCGGCCCTGGGCCGGCAGGCGATCATGGGCCGGTGGGCGGAGGACGCCAACGCCGGCTATTGCCTCTCGATCGACGAGACCGGGACGCTGGAATTCCGCGTCGGCGACGGCGCGCGGGTCGCGGCAGTGACGACCGGCAAGCCGCTGGTCGGCCAAGTCTGGTATTTCGTCTCCGCCAGCTACGATCCGGCCACCGGTCACGCCACGATCTGCCAGGACGGGGCGCTGAACCGCTACAACAGCCTGTTGTCCAAGATCGTCCCGTTCGACTATGCCGCCCGCGTCGAGCGGGCGCTGGACGTCCACCCGCGCATGGATGCCGACACGCCGTTCCTGATCGGCGGTGCATCGCATGCCGGGGCAGGCCGCGGGCCCTTCGTCACGCACTGCCTCAACGGCAAGGTCGACCGGCCGGGCGTCCAGGGCGGTGTGGCGGCGGACACGGTGCTGGACTCGCTGCGCGCCGGCAAGGCGCCGGCGGCGCAAGGCACGATCGCCTGGTGGGACACGGCCACGGGCTATACCGACCGCGGCGTCGTCGGCGACCGCATCACCGATGCCGGGCCGCACGGCCTGGACGCGGAGGGCGTCAACCGCCCGGTGCGCGGCCAGACCGGGTGGAACTGGGCCGGCTTGAACGATCACTACCGACTGGCGCCGCAGGAATATGGCGGCGTCGAGTTCCATGACGACGCCTTGACCGATTGCAAATGGGAGCCGGCCTTCGACTTCACCGTGCCGGCGGACCTGAAAAGCGGCGTGTATGCCGTCCGCCTGCGCGATCCGGCCGGCGCGGCGGAGGAATACATTCCGTTCTTCGTGCGCGCCGCAACGCCACGCGCCAAGATCTGCATG
>JBDZUN010000204.1:0-6229 GCA_040255145.1 Hyphomicrobiales bacterium
TCCTCGTCGTCCAGCGACTCGAAGTAGCGCGCCGCGGCCAGGTGCAGCCGGCGCGAGGCGATGAGCGGCAGCCGCGCCAACTCGCCGACCACGGCGGCCAAGCCGCCCTCCTTGGGGCCGCCGTACCGCAAGCCTTCCTCCATCGCGCGCAGGATGTCGGCGTCCTGGCCCCCGGTCTCGGCATAGATCACCCGGTCGGGGTGCAGGCCGACGCCGGCCAGGCCGGGCGCGAACAGGTCGCGCGCCTTCAACACCCACAG
This sequence comes from Hyphomicrobiales bacterium, assembly GCA_040255145.1. Taxonomy (GTDB): domain Bacteria; phylum Pseudomonadota; class Alphaproteobacteria; order JBDZUN01; family JBDZUN01; genus JBDZUN01. The sequence continues at coordinate 261 of JBDZUN010000204.1, forward strand.
GACCGGGCCGGACAGCCTGGCCAGGATGCCTGCCAGGAACAGGGTTGCCGCCGCGGCGCGGTCGGCATCGGCGTCGCCGCCGGCGAATTCGTGCAGCGCGCCCAGGACCAGCCCGCCGTCCGGCAGGTGCCGGTCCAGCGGCGCAAGGCCGAATGGCAGCACGGCGCGGCCGCCTGCTGGGCGGGCGCCGTGCCGCTCCGCCGCGGCGATGCGTATGCGCAGGTCGGCGAGGACCTGATTCCGGTTCATGGCGCGTCCAGAAGGGGTTATCTCGTTTGTTCTTTATTTGTTCTTATTGAGATGCGGGAGTCAATGCCCAGCCCGGCAGCAGCCGGGTGGGAGTGGGAGGCACCGTCGTACTGGGCGGGGGGCCGAGGTTCTGACCGGATGCGGCGCGGCGACGGTCAGAACAGGTTGAGGCTGGTCCCGATCAGGCTGACCGGCCAGCGTCCGGCCTCGAACAGGCGGAATTTGTGGACGAAGGGATGGTCGCCGTCCGCGCCCGCGGCCAGTACCAGGGCGGCCTGATGGCACGCCTGGATCGCCGCGCCGACGGCGGCATTGATCAGCGTCTCGTCGGATTCGCCGAACAGGGCGGCGGCCTCGTCGGCGCCGATCCGCGCGGCGGCCCCGGCGCGCGCCCGGACCTCCAGCAGCACGTCGGTCACGATGTCCTCGCCAAAGATGACGGCGGCCTGTTCGGTCAGGTCGGCGCGCAGGCTTTCCTCGACCTCCCAGGCGGGACTGTCCCAATCCAGGCTCTCGGCCGCGACGGCGGCTTCGGCGAAATCGGGGACCGGCGCGACCTCGGCATCGGGAAAGCCCAGCGTGTCGAGATAGGCCCTGGCGGCTGCGCGAATCTCGGGGCCGAATGGCGTGCCGACCCCGGCGAACCAGCGCACGTGCTCGGTCGCACGGCTGAAGCGCTGCAGCAGCGTCAGCGCGGGCTCAGGTGTCGGTTCCGCCGGCTCGTCGTCGTCATCCCACATCGTCATGTCGCCAAGATGACGCCCAGCGCCTGCGATCGGAAGCGTCTGGAGGATAAAAAAGCGCCCGGCCTGTGCGGGGTAGGCCGGGCGCCGTTTGCGCTTTCGCGCGTGAGCACCGGGAGGGGATATTCCGGCGCCAGGTCGGGTGCGGGTCTGCTAGCGGGGGGGCAACGCTGACCCTTTTTGACCCGACCGTTCGCTCAATGAAATGGACCATGGGCAAGCGAAGGTCAATGGGCTCTGTTGCAAAAAAATCGCTCGCGGAAACGGATTTTTTCTCGGCATAATTTTTTCTTGTGCGTGACGGTTTTGCAACGCGCCTCGCCGAAGGCCTTTACGCTTGCAAGTCAATGGGTTGGGTCGCGCTGTTCAGGTCGGGGCCGGCCGCGGGACAGCATGACCGCGCCCAGCGCAACTCCGACCGCCGCGACAATCAGTGCCGCCAGCGCATTGACCTCCGGGTTCAGGCCGAGCCGGACTTTCGAGAACACGACCATCGGCAGGGTGCTCGCACCCGGCCCGGACACGAAGCTCGCGATCACCACGTCGTCGAGCGACAGCGTGAACGCCAGCAGCCACGCCGCCGCCAGCGCCGGTGCGATCAGCGGCAGGGTCACGCCGGCGAAGGCCCGCCACGGCGGCGCGCCGAGGTCGAGCGCCGCTTCCTCCAACCGGCGGTCGAAGCTCGCAAGGCGCGCCTGGACCACGACCGCGACATAGGCGGTGGCGAAGGTGGCGTGCGCCAGGATGATGGTGCCGGCCCCGCGGCCACGCGGCCAGCCCAGGGCTGCCTCCATCGTCACGAACAGCAGAAGCAGCGACAGCCCGATGATCACGTCGGGCATGACCAGCGGCGCCGCAACCAGGCCGGAAAACAGCGTGCGCCCGCGAAAGCGGCCGAACCGCGCCAGGGCGAAGCCGGCGAGCGCGCCCAGCGCCAAGCCGATCGTGGCGCTGGCCAGGGCGATGCGCAGGCTCAGCCACGCCGCCGACAGAATCTGGGAATCGTGCGCCAGCGCGCCATACCAGCGCGTCGAGAAGCCCTGCCACACGGTTACCCGCTCCGAGGCGTTGAACGAATAGGCGATCAGGGCAACGATCGGCGCGTAAAGGAAGGCGAAGCCCGCGACCAGGACCGCGCGGGCGAAGCGGCGATGGCCGGTCACGGCGGCCCCGCCTCGCCGGCGGCGCGCGCCTCGGCGCGCTGGAACAGCACGATCGGCGCCAACAGCACGACCAGAAGCCCCACGGCGACGGCCGACGCCCGCGGCCAGTCGCGGTTCAGGAAGAATTCATTCCACAGCACGCTGCCGATCATCAGCGTGTCGGACCCGCCCAGCAGCTCGGGAATCACGAACTCGCCGACCGCCGGGATGAAGACCAGCAGCGTGCCGGCCAGCACGCCCGGCAGCGACAGCGGCAGGGTGATGGCGAGGAAGGCCCGCCATGGCCGCGCGCCCAGGTCGGCGGCGGCCTCGAGCAGACTGAGGTCCATGCGCTCCAGGCTCGCATAGAGCGGCAGGACCATGAACGGCAGATAGGAATAGACGATGCCGAGATGTACCGCGAACGGGCTGTAGAGCAGCGGCAGCGGGCGGTCGATAAAGCCGAGGCCGACCAGCGCGGCGTTGATCACGCCGTCGCCCTGCAGGATCACTTTCCAGGCATAGACGCGGATCAGGAACGAGGTCCAGAACGGCAGCATCACCAGCAGCACCAGGATGCCGCGCCAGCGCGCCGGCGCGCGCGCGATGGCATAGGCCATCGGATAGCCGATCAGGAGGCAGAGCAGCGTCGACACCGCCGCGATACGTACCGAGCCGATCAGCGCCTTGACGTAGAGCGGGTCCAGGGCCAGTGCGGCGAAATTGTCGAGATGCACCCGGACGGCGAGGCCGAGCGGCCCGTCATGGGCGATCAGCGGGGTGAAGGGCGGCACGCTCTCGCTGAACTGGGCCAGCGCGATCTTCAGCACGATGGCGAACGGCGCCAGGAAGAACAGCGTAAGCCACAGATAGGGGGGCGCCAGCACCAGCAGCCGGCGCGGCGAACGGGGACGGTCCCGCCCGGTCACGACAGCAGCACCACCGGGGCCGACGGCGGCCAATGCAGCCGGACCGTGTCGTCCCAGCGCGGCTGGTCGGCGCCGCGCCGGTGCGGATTGGCCTGGGTCACGCGCATCGCCCGCCCGCCGTCCAGCACGATCTGGTAGGTCGACTGCATGCCGGTATAGGCGATCTCCTCGACCCGGCCCTGCACCGTATTGGCTTCGCCCACATCATCCGCCTCGCCGGGCGCGGCAGCCGGCGTCAGCGCGATCTTCTCCGGTCGCAGCGCGATGGTGCAGGGCGTGCCGGCGGGCGCGGCGACGACGTGGTCGACCCGGATTGGACAGGAAAGGCCGTCAGCGGTGAGCACGGTATGGTCGGGGCCGAAGCCGGCGATCCGGCCGTCGAACAGGTTGACCGCGCCGACGAAGCGCGCCACCGCCCGGTTCGCCGGGAATTCGTAGATTTCGTTCGGCGTGCCGGTCTGCAGAAGCCGGCCGTCGTCCATGACGCCGATCCGGGTCGACAGGATCATCGCCTCCTCCTGATCGTGCGTCACGATCACGAAGGTGACGCCCAGCGCGTCCTGGATGCGCATCAGCTCGAACTGCATCTCCTCGCGCAGCCGGCGGTCCAGCGCGCCCAGCGGCTCGTCCAGCAGCAGCACCTTGGGTTCCTTGACCAAAGCACGGGCCAAGGCGACGCGCTGGCGCTGGCCGCCCGAAAGCTGGTCGGGCCGGCGTTCCTCCAGTCCGTCGAGCCGCACCAGGCGCAGGATCGCGCGCACCCGCTCGGCGATCGCGGGCCGCTTCAGGCGCTCCTGGCGCAAGCCGAACGCCACGTTGCGCGCCACATTCATGTGCGGGAACAGCGCGTAGGACTGGAACATCATGTTGACCGGCCGCCGCCAGGGCGGGATCGGCCCGATATCGACGCCGTCGATCAGGACGCGCCCGGACGACGGCGTCTCGAACCCGGCCAGGATGCGCAACAGCGTGGTTTTGCCGCTGCCCGACGGGCCGAGCAGGGTGAACAGCTCGCCGCGATGGATGTCGAGGCTCACATCGCGCAGGGCGCCGACCGCGCCGAACGCCTTGTCGACGTGCTCGATGCGGATGAACGGCACAGCCCCCGGGTCGCGCCACGGCTGGGCGACGGCCGGATTCGGCCGTTCCGGCGAACGCCCGGCCGCGGTCACTCGCCGGTTTTGACGCGGGTCCAGATGCGGGTCCTCGTCTGGTCGGTTCGATGGTCGGGCCGCTTTTCGATGAACAGCCGCCCCATCATCGCCGCCGGCGGGTAGATGCCGGGATCGTCGCGGATGTCCGCCTTGACCAGCAGCGTCGCCTTGGCGTTGGGGTTGGCGTAGTAGACCGTGTCGGTGATGTCGGCGGCGACCTGCGGCGTCAGGATGTAGTTGATGAAGGCGAGGGCGGCGTCGGGATGCGGCGCGTCGGCCGGGATCGCCATCACGTCGAACGACACGGTCGTGCCTTCCTTGGGCGTCGAATAGCGGATATCGACGCCCGCCTTGGCGCGCCGGCGCGCCTGATAGATGTCGCCGTTATAGCCGAAGGCCAGGCAGATTTCGCCGTTGGCGAGGTCGTCGATATATTGCGACGAATTGAAATAGCGGATGGAAGGCCGGATCGCGGTCAGCATCGCCTCGACCTTGGCGTAATCTTCCGGCTTGGTGCTGTAGCGGTCGAGGCCCAGATAATTCAGCGCGATCGGAAAGATCTCGCTCGGCGAATCCAGCATCGCGACGCCGCAATCGGCGAACTTGGCCACGATGTCCGGCTTGAACAGCAAATCCCAGCTGTCGGTCGGCGCGTTCGGCATGCGCGCCTCGATCGCGGCGGCGTTGTAGCCGAGGCCCTGCGTGCCCCACATGTAGGGCACGGCATAGCGATTGCCGGGGTCCGCCTCGGCCAGCCGCTTCAGGATGCCGGGATCGAGGTTCGACCAATTGGGCAGCTTCGCCTTGTCCAGCGGCAGGAACGTGCCGGCCTGGATGCGGCGCGCGATGAAGGCGGCGGTCGGCACCACGACGTCGTAGCCGCTGTGGCCGGCCATCAGCTTGGCCTCCAGCGTCTCGTTGGAATCGTAGACGTCGTAGTTGACGTGGATGCCGGTCTGCTTCTCGAAACCGGCGATCGTGTCCTTGGCGACGTAGTCCGACCAGTTGTAGACGTTGACCGTCTTCTGGTCGCCCGCGCGCGCCGCCGGCCCGGCCAGAAGGGCGGCCGCGACCAAGGCGGCGCCGGACGCGCGGCCAAGCCAATGACGCATGCGATGCCCCGCCCGACAGCCCATTTCCCCTGGGCGCATCAAGCCGCCGGGCGGCCGGTCTGTCAAAGGAAAACGCGCGTCGGACCGCGCCGCGCCGGGCCGCCTATTCGGTGCGGATCGTCGTCTGGCCTGCGGCCGGCTGCGGCACCGCGAACATCGCGGGGTTGAGCTTCACGTTGGGTTGGAGGTCCGACAGCGTGACCTCGGTGGTCAGGCCCTGCGCGTCGATCACCACCCATTGGCGCAACTGGAACGGCTGCTCGCTGAAGATCAGCGTGATTTCGCCGCGCTGCGGCGCGCGCGGATGGCGTGCGGTGACGCGCAGGACGCCGCCGCTCGACTTGACGTCCGTGACCCACAGGTCGCGGGTCAGGTCGATGGCCGGGTCCAGCAGCACGTCGATCGGCGTCTGCTTGATCGAATAGCGGTCGTAGGTGTGCAGCTTCTTGTCGTAGACGATGACCCATTCGCCGTCGGCGACGACCAGGAGCGGCGCGGTGTCGTACTGGAAGCGCAGGCGGCCCGGCCGGCTCAGGAAGAAGTCGCCGGTGCTGATCGTGCCGTCGGGCGCGACCTGCTCGAAACGCGCCATCAGCGAGTGGATGTTGTTCAGATAGGCGTCGACGCGCTTGACCTCCGG
>JBDZUN010000205.1:0-6219 GCA_040255145.1 Hyphomicrobiales bacterium
GTCGTGGCGTAGATCTCCGGCTCCGCCTCGGCCGACAGGCGGATCATCTTGGCGTAGCAGCCGCCCTCGAAATTGAAGATGCCCTCCTCGTCCCAGCCGTGCTCGTCGTCGCCGATCAGGGTGCGGTCCGGATCGGCCGACAGGGTGGTCTTGCCGGTGCCCGACAGCCCGAAGAAGATCGCGGAATCGCCCGCTGCCCCGACATTGGCGGAGCAGTGCATCGGCATGACCCGCTTTTCCGGCAGCAGGTAGTTCAGGATCGAGAACACCGACTTCTTGATCTCGCCGGCATAGGAAGTGCCGGCGATCAGCACGAGCCGCTTGGAGAAATCGACGGCAATCACAGTTTCGCTGCTGCAGCCGTGCCGCGCCGGGTCCGCCCTGAAGTCGGGCAGGTGCAGGATGGTGAATTGCGGGGCGAAGTCATCGAGCGACGCGCTCTCGGGCTCGATCAGCAGGTGGCGGATGAACAGCGCGTGCCAGGCGTGCATAGCGACGATTCGGACCGGCAGCCGGTGGGCGCGCGAGGCGCCGCCGAACAGGTCCTGCACGAACAGTTCGCGCCCCTGCGCATAGGCTAGCATCGCGCCGTACAGGGCCTCGAACTGCCCGGGCTCCATCGCCTTGTTGTTGTCCCACCATACGGTGTCGCGGGTCACGGCGTCGCGGACGATGAACTTGTCCTGGGCCGACCGACCGGTGTGCTGTCCGGTCGTCACTACCAGAGGTCCGCCCTCGGCGATCAGGCCTTCGCCGCGCGCCGCTGCCATCTGGTAAAGCTCTGTCGCCGAATTGTTCCAATGCACCGTCGATGGGTGGTGCAATCCCAGGCTCTCCAGGCGCTTAAGGCGGCTCGATTGATCGGAACTGTTGGAAGCGGTCACGTTTATCGCCCCTGTTGGTTGATCCCGCCGTACCCTTCCGGGTGAGAACGGTGCACCGGGTCAGACCCTTCCGTTCCGGCAACATGAGTCCACTGCAAGATATGCAGCGGGGTTCTGGCGCGCAATGTTTCACCCGCCGCCCGCGTGATTGGGAATTGGTCTTAAGCCAAGAGTTACCCGCGCTCGCGGAACCTCGCTATAGTGCCCGGCGGGCGTTGCGACGCAAGGGAGAGGGTCGCGGATGGGCTGCGGCCGGGCGGAGCTATTGGGGGCCTTCCATGCCGACCATCGCGTTGGTCGACGATGACCGCAATATCCTTACCTCGGTAAGCATCGCGCTGGAGGCGGAGGGCTACGAGGTCAAGACGTTCACTGACGGCGCGTCCGCCTTCAACGCCTTCTCGGCCAGGCTGCCGGACCTTGCGGTACTCGACATCAAGATGCCGCGCATGGACGGCTTCGAGCTGCTGCGCCGCCTGCGCCAGGCCAGCGACCTGCCGGTGATCTTCCTGACGTCGAAGGACGAGGAGGTGGACGAGGTGCTCGGCCTCAAGATGGGCGCCGACGATTATATCCGGAAGCCGTTCTCGCAGCGGCTGCTGATCGAGCGCATCCGGACCGTGCTGCGGCGCAGTGAGGCGGTGCGCGGCCCGACCGGCGGCGAGGAGAAGCAGATCCTGGTGCGCGGCAAGCTGTCGCTGGACCCGCTGCGCCACACCTGCACCTGGGACGGCGCGCCCGTCACCCTGACGGTGACGGAATTTCTGATCCTCCAAGCGCTTGCGCAGCGGCCCGGCTTCGTCAAGAACCGCGACCAGCTGATGGACGCGGCTTATAATGAGGAGGTCTACGTCGACGACCGCACCATCGATAGCCACATCAAGCGTCTGCGCAAGAAATTCAAGCTGGCCGACCCCGACTTCGCCGCGATCGAGACCCTGTACGGCATCGGCTACCGCTATGCCGAGGATTGATGAGGTGCGATGGCTGTCCGCGAGGAAGACGCCGAGCCGGTAGCGAATCGCGACTTCGCGCCGCCCGTCCCCGAGGCGGAGACCGAGATGCGGGCGCGGCCGGCGTTCTCGGGCGCCATGCCCCGGCGCAGATTGCGCCGGCGGCGCTGGCCGTTCCTTTCCGTCACCAGCCGCATCCTGCTCCTGAACAGCGTGGCCCTGGGCACGCTGGTCGGGGGCGTGCTCTACCTGAACCAATTCCGGTCGGGGCTGATCGACATGCGCGTCCGCGCCTTGCTGACGCAGGGCGAGATCATCGCCAACGCGATCGGCGAATCCGCCACCACGGGGCCGGAGGCCACCACGCTCGACCCCGGCGAGGCCAGCACCATCCTGCGCCGTCTGGTCCTGCCGACCAACACGCGCGCCCGCCTGTTCGTGCCCGGCGGCAGCGTGATCGCCGATACCCGCCACCTGCTCGGTCGCGAGAAGGTGCGCGTGGTCGACCTGCCGCCGCCCGGCTGGCGCACGACGCTGCATTTATGGGCGCACACATTCTACCATTGGACCATGGCGCGGCTGTTCCCCGGCGAGCGGCTGCCGCTCTATCGCGAGGCGCCGGGTCAGCGCGGGCGGCACTATCGCGAGGTGCGGGCGGCGCTGGCGGGCCAGAAGGTCAGCGCGGTCCGCACCAATTCGGAGGACGAGCTGATCGTCAGCATCGCGGTGCCGGTCCAGCGGTTCAAGGTCGTGCTCGGCGCTTTGATGCTGGCGACCGAGGCCGGCGACATCGACAAGGTCGTGCGCGCCGAGCGCATGGCGATCCTGCAGGTGTTCCTGGTCGCGCTCAGCGTGACGACCCTGCTGTCGCTGGTGCTGGCCCGGACCATCGCGCGGCCGCTCCGCCGCCTCGCCGCCGCCGCCGAGCGCGTCCGTTCCGGCCACGGCGCCGGCCGGGCGATGATTCCCGGCCTCTCCGGCCGCGGCGATGAAATCGGCGAGCTTGCGGCCGTGCTGCGCGAAATGACCGAGGCGCTCTATGCCCGCATGGATGCGATCGAGAGCTTCGCCGCCGACGTCTCGCACGAGCTCAAGAACCCGCTGACCAGCGTGCGCAGCGCGGTGGAAAGCCTGAGCCGGACGCGCGACCCCCGGCACCAGGAACGCCTGCTCGCCATCATCGCCGACGACGTGCGCCGACTCGACCGGCTGCTGACCGACATTTCGAACGCCTCGCGCCTGGATTCCGAGCTGTCGCGCGCCGAGGCGGTGCCGGTCGACCTGGCCGCGCTGATGGAAACCATGGTCGACATCTACCGGGTTACCGCCGAAGGCTCCGGCAAGGCGATCCGCTTCAACTTCACGCGCGATGACGGCGGCGCCGGCGATCGGGCGTTCCTGGTCCACGGCCTGGAAAGCCGGCTCGGCCAGGTGGTGCGCAATCTCCTGGACAATGCCGTGTCGTTCAGCCCGCCCGGCGGCGCCGTCATGCTTCGCGCGGTACGCGCGGGGCGCGATGTGCTGCTGATCGTCGAGGACGAGGGCCCCGGCATCCCCGAGGAGAGCATGGAGGCGATCTTCCGCCGATTCTATTCCGAGCGCCCGAGCAGCGAGCCGTTCGGCACCCATTCCGGACTCGGGCTCAACATCTCCAAGCAGATTGTCGAGGCGCACGACGGCAGCATCATCGCCGAAAATCGCCGCGCGCCCGGCGGCGGCCGTGTTCGCGGCGCCCGCTTCATCGTGCGGTTGCCGGTGCGATGAGCGGGGTGTCCGGCATCGCCCGTCCGTCCTCGGTGCTGGCCCACGCGACCTGCATCCTGTGCGGCGCGCGCGGCGGGGCGCTGCTGCGCGGCCCGTCCGGTAGCGGCAAGTCGGATCTCGCGCTGCGGCTGATCGACGGCGGCGCGAACCTGGTGGCGGACGACCAGGTGGTCCTGACCCGGCGCGGCGCCGTGCTCTGGGCGGCGCCGCCCGCCGCACTCGCTGGCCGCATCGAGGTTCGCGGCATCGGCATCGTTGCGGTCCCCTGGGTCCGGGCTGCGCGGGTTGTTGCGGTATTCGACCTGGTCGCGGCGGACGCTATCGACCGGCTGCCGGAGCACGAAACCGCCGTGATCGCCGGCGTCGTGCTGTCGCGTTTCGACCTCGCGCCATTCGAAGCGTCGGCACCGGCCAAGGTGCACGCCGGGCTCGACCTGGCGGCGGCGCGCACCGCCGGCACCGCGCCCGCGCCCGATTCCCTGTTCACCGATGGATTCCGATGAACGCCGGCCCGGATACCAAGCCGCGTCAGCAGGTCGTCCTGGTCACCGGCATGTCCGGGGCGGGCAAGTCGTCGGCGCTGCGCGTCCTCGAGGATTTCGGCTATGAGGCGATCGACAACGCGCCGGTCAACTTGCTGCCGGCGATCGTGAGTGGCACGGGCATGCCCCAGGCGGGCAAACGGCCGCCGCTCGCGGTCGGCATCGACAGCCGGACCCGTGGCTTCCACGAGGGCCTGGCCAGCCACGTCGACGCGCTGAAGGCGGACCCGGCGCTGGAGGTGCGGCTGGTCTTCCTCGATTGCGAGGACACGGTGCTCGCACGGCGTTTCACCGAGACGCGCCGCCGGCACCCGCTGGCGCCGGCGGGGCCGATCGCCACGGGCATCGCGCTGGAGCGTGCGGTGCTGGAGCCGCTGCGCCAGCGGGCGTGGCTGTTTCTCGACACCAGCCGGCTGACGACGGCGGAACTGCGCGACATCCTGGCGGGGCATATCCTGGCCGAGGGCGAGACGCGGCTCGCGGTCTCGGTGCTGTCGTTCTCCTATCGCCAGGGGCTGCCGCGCGAGGCCGACCTGGTGTTCGATATGCGCTTCCTGCGCAACCCGCATTATGTCGAGGCGCTGCGGCGCGGCACCGGCCAGGACGCCGCGGTCGGTGACTACATCGCGCAGGATGTGAATTTCGACAGGGCGCTGGACGCGATCCTGGGCTTGCTGCGCCTGCTGATCCCCGCCTATCGGGCCGAAGGCAAGAGCTACCTGACCATCGCCGTTGGCTGCACCGGCGGCCGGCACCGCTCGGTCTATGTGGCGGAGCGGATCGCGGCCGCCCTGGTCGAGGATGGCTTAACGCCGCGTTTGCAACATAGGGATATGCATCTTGGCACAGCGCCCTAGCAATTTCTGAGGCGATGGGGTCAATTCGCCGGGAAGCGCCACCACGTAAAGCTGGCACGTGATCGGCGCCCGCGCGTGGAGGCGGAACGGCCACGTGCCGTGCTGGGGGTTGTGTCTTCTTTTTGGTGCGATCGGGCGGATGCGATAGCGCCCGACGCCGGGATACGTTCCGATGATCGGACTTGTGATCGTGACCCATGGACGTCTGGCGGAGGAATTCCTCGACGCCATGCAGCATGTGGTGGGCCCGCAGGAGAACGTGCGGACCGTCTGTATCGGGCCCAACGACGATATGGAGCGGCGCCGCGCCGACATCATCGAAGCGGTGGCTGCGGTGGATTCCGGCTCTGGCGTCATCCTGCTGACCGACATGTTCGGCGGAACGCCGTCCAACCTGTCGATCTCGGTCATGAACACATCCGACATCGAGGTGATCGCCGGCGTCAACCTGCCGATGCTGATCAAGCTCGCCGGCGTGCGGGCGCGCTGCGATCTGGCCGAGGCCGTGCTGCGCGCGCAGGAAGCCGGGCGCAAGTATATCAGCGTCGCGTCCCGCGTGCTGGCGGGGGAGCCCGAATGAGTGCTGCGGGCGAGGCACCGGCGGACTGGCTGACCCGCACGGTCGAGATCTGCAACAAGAAGGGCCTGCATGCCCGCGCCTCGGTCCGGTTCGTCGATCGCGCCTCCCGCTTCGACGCCGACATCCGCGTCAGCCGCGACGGCACCAGCGTTCCGGCGACCTCGATCATGGGACTGATGATGCTGGCCGCTCCGCTCGGTGCGCGCATTGAGATCGCAGCGTCGGGGCCGGAAGCGCCGCAGGCGCTCGACGCGTTGGTCGCGCTGATCCGGGCGAAATTTGACGAGGAATGACATCAGCCGGCGCCGAGATATAAAGATTTCCTTATATGTCGGTTGCGGTATCGGCCGCCGGTTGATATACAGCCGGGTCGCCGAGCCCGGCTTTCCCTCGATTCTTCGGGAGCGTTCCCATGACGACCGTCGATTTCGCCGATTACAAGGTGGCCGATCTCGGCCTGGCTGACTGGGGTCGCCGCGAGATCGCGATCGCCGAGACCGAGATGCCGGGCCTGATGGCCCTGCGCGAGCGCCATGGCGCGGAACGGCCGCTGGCCGGCGCACGCATCGCCGGCTGCCTGCACATGACGATCCAGACCGCCGTGCTGATCGAGACGCTGTTTGCGCTGGGCGCACAGAT
>JBDZUN010000206.1:0-2734 GCA_040255145.1 Hyphomicrobiales bacterium
TGGAAGGCGCGGACGCGGTGCGCCGCGTCCACATCGCCGAAGCCCTGTCCTACCCCCGCGCGCCCCTCGACCGCGCGGCGCGAGGCGCGGCGGCAACAGTGTCCCGGTCGGCGCGCGGCTGATGCTCAGCCGACTGACGCATCGGCCGCAAAGGCGATATGATCGGTATTGATGGGCCGCGTCGAAATCCTTCAGGGCGACATCACCCGGCTGGCGGTGGACGCCATCGTCAACGCCGCGAATTCGGGCTTGCGCGGCGGCGGGGGCGTCGACGGCGCGATCCACCGCGCCGCCGGCCCCGCCCTGATGGCGGCGTGCCGGGCGATCGGCGGGTGCCCGACGGGCGAGGCGCGAATCACGCCGGGCTTCGACCTGCCGGCCCGCTACGTCATCCACGCGGTCGGCCCGGTCTGGCGCGGCGGCGACGCGGGCGAGGACGAGGCGCTGGCCTCCTGCTACCGCCATTGCTTCGCCCTGGCCGCGCGGCACGATTGCCGCTCGATCGCGTTCCCGGCGATCTCGACCGGCATCTACGGCTTTCCGAAGCGGCGGGCGGCCGATCTCGCCTTGCGCGAGACGCTGGATATCGTGGATAAACCGGGCGCGCCCGACCGTATCTTGTTTATCGCATTCGACACGGAGAATGAGGCCGCCCTGCAGGCGGCCCACCGGCACCTGGTCTCCGAGGAGGATGTCCGATGACCCCCAACCGGCCGCGCCGAACCGCGCCGGCGCCCGTCTCCAAGGCAGTCCGGCCCGTCGTCGAGACGCCGCCGTTGCGATGGCCGGGCTTGCGTCCGCCGCGCGGGATGCGCAAGCTGGCCAGCAAACCATGCGGTGCGGGCACGCGGCGTCACCTGTCCGACGCGCATCGCCCGACCCGACCGACCACGCCTACGTTGCTGCGAAGCCACGGCCGTCCAGAACCGAAACAGGCTCACCGATGAAACCCACTCACAGCGTGCTGGCGCAGAGTCCGTTCGCGCCGAATACGCTCGTCTCCGCCGGGACCCTCGAAGTCCGCCTGGCCGGTGGACCCGAGGAGATCGCGGCCTCGCAGCGGCTGCGTTATCGCGTGTTCTATGAGGAGATGAGCGCGGTGCCAACGGCCGCCATGCAGGCGGCGCGGCGTGATTTCGACGCGCTCGACGAGCATTGCGACCACCTCCTGGTCATCGACCACGCCAAGCCGGCCGACGAGGCGGTGGTCGGCACCTATCGCCTGCTGCGCCACGACGTGGCCGAGCGCGCCGGCGGCTTCTATTCGTCGAGCGAGTTCGACCTTTCGCCCTTGTCCAATGTCGCCGAAGGCGAGCGCCGCTTTCTCGAGCTCGGCCGGTCCTGCGTGCATCCCGACTATCGCACCCAGGGCACGATCCTGCTTCTGTGGCGCGGCATCACGATCTATACCGCGCGCCACCGCCTGAGCTTCATGTTCGGCTGCGCCAGCCTGCCCGGCACCGACCCGGCGCCGCTGGCGGTGCCGTTATCGTTCCTGCACGCCAACTTCCTGGCGCCGGAGGAGATTCGCGTCCGCGCGCTGCCCGAGCGCTATATCGCGATGGACCGCATCCCCGCGGACCGGATCGACCGGCGCGCCGCGCTGCGCAGCCTGCCGCCGCTGATCAAGGGCTATCTCCGTCTCGGCTGCTATATCGGCAACGGTGCGGTGATCGACCCGCAATTCGGCACCACCGACGTCTTCATCCTGCTGCCGGTAGGCCGCATCGGCGAGAAATACCTCAGCCATTTCGACCGGACCGCTGCGGTCGGCGACCGCCTGTCGCCGCTGCGCGTCGCCGGGGAGGGATAAGGCCCTTCCCACCGCTGCGCGGGAATCCGGCGCGGCGCGGCGGCCGCTTCACGCCGCCACAGGACTCCGAACGCCCTAGGCCGACGGGTCGAAGGCGGCGATGGCGGCCAGGTTGACCAGGTCGGACACCGTGGCGCCCAGCGAGGCGATCTGCACCGGCCGTTCCAGCCCGATCAGGATCGGTCCGACCACCGTCGATCCGCCCATTTCCTGCAGCAGCGTGGTGCTGATATTGGCGCTGTCGATGCTCGGCATGATCAGCACGTTGGCCGCCTCCGACAACCGGCTGAACGGGTAGAGCCGCTTCATCAGGTCGCGGTCGAGTGCTACGTCCGCCGCCATCTCGCCGTCATACTCGAAATCGACCCGGCGCTTGTCGAGGATCGCGATCGCCTCGCGCACCTTCTGCGAGCGCGGCCCGACCGGGTTGCCGAACGTGGCGTGCGACAAAAGAGCGACGCGCGGCTCGTGCCCCAGCCGGCGCACGACGTGCGCGCTGGCGACCGCGATCTCGGCCAGCGCCTCCGGGTCCGGCTCCTGGTGGATGCTGGTGTCGGACACGAAGACGGTGCGATTGCGCGTCAGCACCATCGACAGGCCGAACACCCGCTGGGCCGGCTTCGCGTCGATCGCCAGCAGGACTTCCTCGAACGCGACGGCGTAGTTGCGCGTCAGGCCGGTGACCATGCCGTCCGCGTCGCCCAGCGCCACCATGCAGGCGCCAAACACGTTGCGATCGTTGTTGACCATGCGCTGGCAGTCGCGCAGCAGATAGCCCCGGCGCCGCAGCCGGCCGTATAGGTATTCGGTATAGCGCGCGTTCTGGTCCGACAGCCGGGCATTGTGGATTTCCAGGCCCTCGGGCGGTTCGATGCCGACGCGCTCCATCGTCTCGCGCACCTGGTCGACGCGGCCGATCAG
>JBDZUN010000206.1:2744-6218 GCA_040255145.1 Hyphomicrobiales bacterium
CAGGACCGGCGTGCCGAAGCCGCTATTGAGGTAGGCGACCGCGGCGCGGACCGTCTGCTCCTCCTCGCCCTCGGCGAACACCGTCCGCTTCGGCTCGGCCCGCACATGGTCGAGGATGATCTGGAGCGAGCCGACCCGCGGGTCGAGCCGCGCCGACAGCGTGTGCCGATAGGCGTCCATGTCGACGATCGGCTTGCGCGCGACGCCCGAATCCATCGCCGCCTGAGCCACCGCCACCGGCACGGTGCTGATCAGCCGCGGATCGAACGGCACCGGGATGATGTAGTCGGGGCCATAGCGCGGCCGTTCGCCGGCATAGGCGGCCGCAACCTCGTCCGGCACGTCCTCGCGGGCAAGCCGCGCCAGCGCCTCGGCCGCCGCGATCTTCATCGCGTCGTTGATGGTGCGCGCCCGCACGTCCAGCGCGCCGCGGAAGATGTACGGGAAGCCGAGCACGTTGTTGATCTGGTTGGCATAGTCCGAGCGACCGGTCGCGACGATCGCGTCCTCGCGCAGGGCCGCGACCTCCTCCGGCGTGATCTCCGGATCGGGGTTGGCCATCGCAAAGATGATCGGCCGGTCGGCCATCGACAGGACCATTTCCGCCGTCACCGCGCCCTTGGCCGACAGGCCGAGGAACACATCGGCGCCGCGCATCGCGTCCTCCAGCGTGCGCGCGTCGGTCGGCACCGCGTGGGCCGACTTCCACTGGTTCATGCCCTCCGCGCGCCCGGCATAGACCACGCCCTTGGTGTCGCACAGGATCGCGTGATCGTGCGGCAGGCCCATCGCCTTGATCAGCTCCAGGCACGCGATGCCGGCCGAGCCGGCGCCGTTGCAGACGACCTTGATGTCCTTGATCGAGCGGCCGGTGAGGTCGAGCGCGTTGAGCAGCCCGGCGGCGGTGATGATCGCCGTGCCGTGCTGGTCGTCGTGGAAGACCGGGATGTCCATCATCTCGCGCAGCCGATCCTCGATGACGAAGCAATCGGGCGCCTTGATGTCCTCGAGGTTGATGCCGCCGAAGCTGGGGCCGAGATAGCGGACGCAGTTGATGAACGCCTCGACGTCGGTCGTGTCGACCTCGATGTCGATCGAATCGACGTCGGCGAAGCGCTTGAACAGGACCGACTTGCCCTCCATCACCGGCTTCGCCGCCAACGCGCCGAGATTGCCGAGGCCGAGGATCGCCGTACCGTTGGAGATCACCGCGACGACGTTGCCGCGCGCGGTGTAGTCATAGGACGTGTCCGGATTTTCGGCGATCGCCAGCACCGGCACCGCGACGCCCGGCGAATAGGCCAGCGACAGGTCGCGCTGGGTCGCCATCGGTTTGGTGGGCACAATCTCGAGCTTGCCCGGCCGTCCCTCGGAATGGAACAGCAGGGCCTCCTGCTCGGTAAATTGCGGGCGCGCCCGCGTGGCGCGCTTGGGCGCCGTCATCTTCGCCGGTGCTTCGCCGATGTCGCTCACTGATTTCGTTACCTTCCAAAGTCAACGGTCGCCGCCCGCCGATACGGCGGGCGGAACGCGTAGTCCGAAAGCATAATCCATTCGTCGGGCGCGCGGAACGCCGGCGCCGGACGGCCTCGCGGGCGACCGCTGTCAGTAGGCCGCTTCGAGCAGTTCCAGCACGTCGTCCTTGTCCCGGATCGGGCGCGGATTGCAGCCGATCCAGAAATCGTGCATCGCCGCTTCGGCGACCTCCGGCAACTGCTCGTGCGTGACGCCGGCGTCGCGCAGGCGGCCGGGCAGGCCGAGATCGGCGATCAGTTCGGCGACCGCCTCCCACGCCGGCATGCCGGGCCGGCCCAGCGCCTCGGCGATGTGCTTCTGGCGTTCGCCGTTGACGCTCTCGTTCCACTTCAGCACGACCGGCAGCATGCAGCACGAGGTGTAGCCGTGCGGCACGCCGGCGGTGCCGCCGAGCGCGTGTCCGATCGCATGGCTGCCGCCATAGGGCACGCGGGTCAGCCCGACGGTCGCCAGCCACACCGCCTGCTGGCTCTCCAGCCGCGCCTCCAGGTCCTCCGGCGCCGCTTTGTTGCGCCGCAGGGAGCGGGCGAAGACCCGCAGCGCGTGCAGGTGGCCGCCGTCGATGAACGAATAGGAATCGACCGCGCAGAAACCCTCGCAGGCGTGGTCGACGGCGCGGATGCCGGTCGACAGCCACAACCAGTCGGGGGTGTGGACGGTCGCCGCCGGATCGTAGACGACGACCTTGGGGATGATGTCGAGGCCGAGATAGCCTTCCTTCACGTTGCGCTGCGTGTCGGTGCAGCCCGCGATGTTGGAGAATTCGCCGCCCGACAGCGTGGTCGGCACGACGATCTGGCGCGTGGGCGAAAGCTTGTCGAGCGTCTTCTGCGCGCCCATGCGGAACGGGTCGAGCTGGCTCGGCTCAGTAATGTCCTCGGCCATGCAGATCTGCAGCATCTTGGCCAGATCGATCGGCGAACCGCCGCCGATGGTGATGAACAGGTCGGGCTTGGCCGATCGTACCGCCTCCATCGCCAGCATGACCTTTTCGCGCGGGACATGGGGCAGCATGTCGTCGAACGTGCCGGCATGGTGGTTGCCGAGCGCGGCGACGATCTCGGCCACCTCCTCGGTATGGCGGCTCAGCGTCTTCGACGCGACGATGAAGACGCGCGTCGCGTTCAGCCGCTCCACCTCGGCGCGGACCGCCTCCGCCGCGCGGGTGCCGAACACCACACGCTCGAGCGGCAGATAGTCGTAGATGCCCGACATGCCCATCCCGCTGCCCTCACCCGTAGATGATGCTGATCTGCTCCGCCACCAGCGCCGGACGCTCCTGGCCGTCGATGTCGACCGTGACCTCGTTGGTCAGCTTGACCCCGTTGCCCTTCACGTCCTCCGCGTTCTTGAGCGTGAGCCGGGCGCGCACGCGCGAGCCGGCCGGCACCGGGTTGGTGAAGCGCACCTTGTCGGAGCCGTAATTGATGCCGCGGCTGACGCCGTCATAGCGGACGATCTGGCCGAGCAGCATCGGGATCAGCGACAGGGTCAGGAAGCCGTGGGCGATGGTCTGGCCGCCCGGCATCTCTTTCTTCGCGCGCTCCACGTCGATGTGGATCCATTGGTGATCGCCGGTCGCGTCGGCGAACTTGTTGATGCGGTCCTGGTCGACCGCGACCCAGTCGGACTGGCCGATCTCCTGTCCGACGAATCCCTTCACGTCCTTGATGTGCACGGATTTGGCCATCGCATCCTCCCGTTCCGATTCATTGCCCGCCGGTAATCTAGCCCCGCGCCGTGGCCTGGAACAGCACGAGGTCGTCTCGGTGCACCATCGCACTGCGCGGCGGGTGGCCCAGGATCGCCTCGACCTCGCCGGTGCGGCGGCCGCGGATCGCGCGCGCGTCCTCGGCCGAATAGCCGGCGAGGCCGCGGGCCACGGCGCGGCCGTCCGGGCCCAGGATCACGACGGCATCGCCGCGCTCGAAGAGACCC
>JBDZUN010000207.1:0-6164 GCA_040255145.1 Hyphomicrobiales bacterium
GCGGTTCCGGGTGCGGTTGCGAACAATTCGCCGCTATCCGCACGATTCCCGATCCAGTATCCGTTCGCCGGCGCCAGTTCGTAGTCCGCCCGCGTCAGGGCGGCGGTGACATTGACCATGTGACTGTGCGCAGGTAGCTGATCGGCCGTCAGGGTGACTGTCGGCGCGCCGGAATGCTCGCCGAGTGTGTAGTTGGACAGACCGGGGGCCTGCCCGAAATTCATCACGCCGCTGTCCTGGAGATTAGGCAACGCGAACGTCGTCGTCCCATTGCCGCCATAGGTGGTCCCGACCAGCGAGAAAAGGGCCTGGTTCTGCATTATCGGCAGCACCGCACCGTTGCAGAACGCCCAGTTGCGGGGTGCGAAATTGAACGCGAAGACCATGACCTGCGCGACATAGGGTTCTGACATTTTCCGGTTCTCGCCAATGGTGGGGATCGACGCCTGCGGGTCTGCTTCAGTTGCGGCTCGGGAAGATGCCTTCCAGCGCGATGATCATGCCGATCGCCACGGCCGGCATCCGGTTTTCATGCGGTTGGCTGCCGCCTACCGAAGTCAGCGCTTTTGCGTTCATCTGTAATGGCGTGCCGGTCGCCTTGCTGGGATTGACCCACAATCCCCGATAGGGCGCGTTCAAGGCTGCCGGCATGTTCCCGGTCGGCGCCGGCTGGTCGGCGGCATTGCTCGAGGCGATCATCAGGTGGTTGTGCATCGGCATCTGCGCCGTCGTCAGGGTGACACTCTCGGTGCCGACCTGTTGGCCGATATTATAGTCGGACAAGCCCGGTCCCTGTCCGACGCAGACAGGCAGGCGCCCACGCAGGTCCGGCAGGCCGAAGGTCGTCTGCCCGTCGCCGCCATAGGCAACGCCGAGAAGCGAAAACAAGGCCGAATTCTGCGCGATGCTCAGAAGCTGGCCGGAGCAATAGGCGTTGCCCCGAGGGGCGAAATTGCCGGCGAACATGCGGATTTCGCCGAGATAGGGTTCGCTCATGGCGCCGTCCTCTGACCGTTTGTGTCTGCCCTAGTTCCGCGTGGGATAGATGCCGGTCGTCGCGATGCAGAAACTGACCGCGAGGCTGGGTTGGATGTTGCCGTGCGGCGTACCGCCGCCGACCATCGACACCGTCCGGGGGGCCAGGGTGACGTTTCCGGCGGGCGCGACGTAGGCCGGCAACGCCGGCCCGGTCGAGGGCGACGTCGCACCCTGTGCGAAGAATGCGCCGACGGACGCCGGCTGAGTCGCCAGCGTGTCGTTGGCGGCCATCGCATGCGTGTGCGCCGGCATCTGCGGGGCGATCAGCGTGACGTTTTCCGTCCCACTCATTTGACCGATCACCGTCTGGGGGCCGGGCCCGATCGGCGTGCGCGAGCGCAGGTCCGGCAGGGCGAATGTCGTCGTCCCGTTGCCGCCATAGGTTGTGCCGACCAGCGAGAACAACGCGGTGTTCTGTGCAATCGGCAGAATGGCACCGTTGCAGAGCGCCCAGCCGCGCGGCGCGAAGTTGAAACCGTATAGGCCGATCTGGCCGAGGTAATAATCCATAGCGGCTCCTCCGGGCGGCCCTGCTTATTCGCTGGGAATTCGATAGACGCTAGCCAGAAGAGATTAAGCGGCATCGCCACGAAGACAACTAATAAATGCGATGCGAGGCCCGATAATGTAATTTCGATATTGACATTTTTATATGTTTGATTTTGACATTTTTATATGAATGTAATGCCTGCCGGCGACTTTCACCTCGGCGTAGCCCGATGGCGTGCCGATCCCGGCGGTCGCGCAGGGCAATTTTACTGCCGCCGGCCGTTTCGACGTTGCTAGAATAGGTTGATCGCCGCGACGCGGCGTCGATAGGGGACAGGGGACATGAACAGCGACCGCAAGGACGAAGAAGGTCGGCGCCGCGCCGGAACGACCGGCGAGCCGCGCAAGCCCTGGCATCCGCCCAAGCTGACCTTCGCCACGGTAAACGACGATACGGGCGGCCTGTGGTTTACCGGCAGCGACGGCGCCGGCCTGAACACGGCCAATCATTCCTAAATCGCGCCATATGCCGGGTTCTACGGTCGGCCAGGCGGCATTCGGGTGAGCGCATTTGTCGGCCTGTTGCGGCATGACGGTCGGCTGGCGGATCGTCGCGATATAGAGCGCCTGGCGCGCGCGCTGCCTGCGTTCGATGGTGCGCGGCCGGCGGTCTGGGCGTCCGGGCCGGCCGGCATCGCCTATCGCCCGTACCGGATAACGCCGGAAGATCGCCACGATCGCCAGCCCTTCCTGTGCCGGGCCGGCAGGCGTTGTCTCGTCTTCGCCGGCCGGCTCGACAACCGCGACGACCTAGCCTGCATGCTGGCGCTCCCGCGCGCCACGCTGGGCACGATGTCCGACGGCGCGCTCTGCCTTGCCGCGCTCGAACGCTGGGACCTGGACGCGCCCGCGCGACTGATCGGCGGCTTCGCGTTCGCGCTGTTCGACCAGGATGCGCGCCGTGTCATTCTGTGCCGCGATCCGATGGGCGGGCGGCCGCTGTTTCTGCATCACGGCCACGCGCTGCTGGTTTTCGCCACCTCGCTCCCGCCGCTTCTCGCGCATCCCGAAGTCCCGCGTACCCTCGACGAGCGCAGCCTGGGCGACCTGCTCGTGGTCAACCTCTTCGAGCCGCGCCGAACCTTCTATCGCGGCATCGAGCGCGTGCCCAGCGGCGCTTTCGCGGTCTGCGACCGCTCGGGCGTGGCGATCCGCGAATATTGGCGGCCCCAACGTCGACCGCTCGGCCTCCGACAGCACACGGATTATGTCGATGCGGCGCGTGAACTTCTCGACCGCGTGGTCACTGCCTGCTTGCGTAGCGATGGGCCGGTTTCGGCGTCGGTCAGCGGCGGCCTCGATTCCGCCGGCGTGGCTGCGACCGCGGCGCGCCTGCTGGCGCCCGGGCCGCTCGCCGTCTACACGCGCGTTCCGCCACCCGGTTTCGTCCGAACCGAAACCGATCGAGCTTATTTCGACGAACGCCCCAGGGTGACGGCACTCGCAGCCCTGCATCCCAACATGCAGACGCATTTCGTGGATGCCGATGGTCCGCATCCGTTCGATGAAGAGCCCGCCCGCATGTTCGCGACGACCGGGTTTGCGCTCGGCACGCCTGCCAATCTCGGCTGGTTCGGCCAACTCTACGACCACGTCGCAGCAGACGGCCACCGCGTCCACCTGACCGGCGCGTGGGGCAATTATTCGCTCGGCTGGCGCGGCGACAACCTTGTCCATCAACTCTTGTGCAGCGGTCGCTTCGGGCCGGCGTTTCGCGAGACGCGCGCGCTCGGCAGGGTGACCGGGCGATCGACGCCGTCCGTCCTGCGCGACCAGATCCTCGGCCCCCTGGAGCCGTCCTGGTTGCGCCGCGCCAGGCGTCGGGCACAGGACCTTGGCATGGCCCAGGAACATGTCGGCTTCGTCGAGCCCACCTTCGCGCGGGCGCACGGGCTGGCTGAGCGCATCGCGAGCAGTGGGGGTTGGGAACAGGCGCTCCGGCGCGGCGATTCGTTCGACCGTCGCGCGCGCTGGCTGGTCCGGGCTCATGAATTCAGCCGGGACTGGGGCGGCCAGGCGGTTGCGCTGTGGGGCTTCGAGATGCGCGATCCGCTCGGCGATCCCAGGATCGTCGAGTTTTGCCTCAACGTGCCCGAGAAGCATTTTCTGCGCAGCGGCCGGCCCCGCGCGCTGCAGCGCGACGTGATCGCCGACCGCGTGCCGTCGGAAATCCGCGACAACTATAAGCACGGCGAGCAATGCCCCGAATGGTTCGACCGGCTGGCGCCGCAACGCGACGCGGTTCTGCGCGATATTGAGCGGATCGCCCGGTCGCCGCTGGCATCGCACATCCTTGACATGAAGCGTCTGCGCGCCGCCGCCGCCCGTTGGCCGGCGGATGGTGCGGCGGCCGAGGCGCGCAAGGTCGAGCTGCGCTATGGTCTGCTGCGCGCCCTGCACATCGGCAGGTTCATCTGCTGGTTTGAAGGTGGCAACGCCTAGATGTTTGATCCCAGGCTTTGATGGGGCATCCTTATCGTCCGAATCGAAGGATGCGCTATGGGCCAGGTTCTGCATGGGAGCGCCACGACGACAGAGGCGGTCCGTCGAGCGATACAACATAGTCAAGAGAGCTTGAGGGCGCTGGCCAAGCGCCACGGCATCAACCAGAAGACCGTCGCCAAATGGAAGACGCGGACATCGACAGCTGATCTTCCTACCGGCCCGAAGCAGCCGCGCTCGACGGTGCTCTCGGTCGAGGAGGAGGCGGTCATCGTCGCCTTCCGGCGCTACACTTTGCTGCCGCTCGATGACTGTCTTTATGCGCTTCAGCCGACCATTCCGCATCTGACGCGCTCGTCATTGCACCGCTGCCTGCAGCGCCACGGCATCGGCCGCCTGCCCGATGTCGAGGGCGACAGGCCGGCGAAGAAGACGTTCAAAAGCTATCCGATCGGCTACTTCCATATCGACATCGCCGAGGTGGGCACCGAACAAGGCAAGCTGCACATGTTCGTCGCTATCGACCGCACATCGAAGTTCGTCTTCGTCGAACTGCACGAGAAGGCCACCACCGCCGTCTCAGGGGAGTTCCTGATACGGTTGATCGAGGCGGTTCCCTACAAGATCCACACCGTGCTGACCGACAATGGCATCCAGTTCACCACCCCCGGCGCCGGAGGCTCGGCCGTGCCGCTGATCAGGGAGGCAATCGCCAATGGCGAGCTCTTCCGCGCCCACGCCTTCGAATACGCCTGCGCCACGAATGACATCGAGCATCGCACGACTAGGGCCAAGCACCCATGGACCAATGGCCAGGTCGAGAGGATGAACCGCACCATCAAGGACGCCACCGCCAAGCGCTTCTACTACGAAAGCCACCACCAACTCCGCCAGCACCTCGCCGACTTCGTCGCAGCCTATAACTTCGGCCGCAGGCTCAAGACCCTCAAGGGCCTCACGCCCTACGAGTTCATCTGCAAGACGTGGGCTTCCCAGCCCACCCGATTCAAACTCAACCCGCTCCAGCAAATGCCAGGACCAAACATCTAGCAGCGGTGTGGTGAGTATCAAGAACAACACCGGGACCGATCGGACATTTACGATAGCAGTGTTCGCCGGCCGTCTGACCAGCGTCACCGATCCGGCCTAAAATGCTTTCGGCGCAAGCTCGAAAGCCCAATTGTTCGCCACCGCGGCAGGGATATGGGTGGCAGCGGTTGAATTGAAACGGCATAGCGCCGAGCTAGCGCCGAACAGATAATGCGTGAAGGGACCGCCTATTACCGAAAGGCCGCATTCGCCGGTAGTCTCCATGCCGGTTTCGGCAAACAGACGTAGCCATTCGCCGCGCGACTTGAATTGAACATGGGGCGAGTCGAGATTGTAGGGGATGTCGGCTGGCACTATCGCTGCGGCGCGTGTCCAGACTCCGTGAAGAATGGTCCTGTTCAGAACCCCTCTGAACAAGCCGGTTGCCCTCAACAGCACAGGCCCAATGATCTTCACGCGTGAAAGCGCGCTTTCCAGCTCAAAACAACCTCTGCCGTTGGGCATCGACACCAGAATCCGTCCGCC
This sequence comes from Hyphomicrobiales bacterium, assembly GCA_040255145.1. Classification (GTDB taxonomy): domain Bacteria; phylum Pseudomonadota; class Alphaproteobacteria; order JBDZUN01; family JBDZUN01; genus JBDZUN01. The sequence goes on from JBDZUN010000207.1 coordinate 5,605, forward strand.
CCGCGCCAACGAGTTCGCGCAGGACGAAAGCAGGGTTGCGGGGTCGTCAAGATGCTCCAGCACGTCAGCGATAACGATGGCGTCCCAACCGCCCGGTCGGGGTTCCATGGACAACGCATCGCCGCAACGGAATGCCAAGCCGGGGCGGCCGAAGGATCGCTGCGCATATTCAATGGACGGGCTATGAAAATCGACGCCCAACACCTCGTCGCCATCCTCGCCTAGAAATCGGGTGACGGCCCAACCGTTGCCGCAGCCGAGGTCTAGAATTGAGATTGGGCGACCCAATTCGCAGCGCAGAGATGCAAGTCGGCTCCTCATCCACCGCAGCTTTTGCGTGTGGCCGAAGATGTTTTCCGGTGGCAGGTTCATGCCGCCGACGATAGCCACCCGTCGTCCGCCCGTCCAGTTCCCTCCGGCGGGGTTTTTCACTGATCTGATCCCCGAAAGCTGGATCGTTTTGAGTTGGAGTTTTCCGCTCTAATTTCCCTTGGCTGGGAGGAGTGGAAGGCGATGAAGGCATCGAAGTTTTCGGACGCGCAGAAGGCGTTCATTTTGAA
>JBDZUN010000208.1:0-6160 GCA_040255145.1 Hyphomicrobiales bacterium
CTTCGGCCTGCCGGTGTTCCGCCACCCACCGGCGGAGGAGGAGATCGCCAAGCTCCTGCATTCGGTCTCGGTGTTTCCGGAGCGGGCGCATGTCGTCGGGGTCTATGCGTTGGGCAAGGCGCAGCGTGTGATCGCGCTGTTGCGCCATGCCGGCTGGGATAAGCCGATCCATATCCACGGCGCGCTGAAGGCGCTGTGCGACCTCTATGAGCGATCCGGCGTCGCGCTCGGCCCGCTGGTGTCGGCGACCGACGCGGCCAAGGAGGATCTGCCCGGCGCCATCGTGCTGGCGCCGCCTTCTGCCGTCGCCGAACGCTGGTCGCGCCGGTTCCCGGAGCCGGTCAGCGCCTTCGCCTCCGGCTGGATGCGGGTCCGGGCGCGGGCGCGCCAGCGCGCCGCCGAGTTGCCGCTGGTGATCTCCGACCACGCGGATTGGGACGAGCTGACCGCGACGCTGCTGGAGCTGTCGCCCGGCGAGGTCTGGGTCACCCATGGCCGCGAGGAGGGGCTGGTGCGCTTCGCCGAGCTCAACGGCCTGAACGCGCGGCCGCTCCACCTCGTCGGCTATGACGAGGATGCCGGCGCGGAAGAGGACTGATGCGCCGGTTCGCCCAGCTTCTGGACCGGCTCTATTTCGAGCCGCAGCGCAATGCCAAAATCCGCCTGCTCCAGGACTATTTCACCGAAGCGGGCGACCCGGACCGCGGCTACGCGCTGGCGGTCCTGACCGGCGCGCTGACCTTCCGGCACGCCAAGCCGGCTTTGGTTCGCGCGCTGGCGGCGGAGCGAACCGACGACGAATTGTTCCGGCTGTCCCACGATTATGTCGGCGACCTGGCCGAGACCGTGGCGCTGATCTGGCCGGCATCGGCCGAAGGCGAGCCGCCCGGCTTGGCGGCGGTGGTCGAGACCTTGGCGCAAAGCGGCAAGGCGACCCTGCCCAAGGTGATCGCCGGCTACCTCGACGGGCTCGACGCCACGGCACGCTGGGCCTTCCTGAAGCTGATCACGGGCGGCGCGCGGGTCGGCGTCTCGGCCCGGCTGGCCAAGGTCGCTTTGGCCGAATGGGGCGGGGTGCCGATCCAGGAGATCGAGGAGGTCTGGCACGGCCTGACGCCGCCCTACGCTGACCTGTTCGCCTGGCTGGAGGGGCGCGCGGCGCGGCCGGCGCCGGGCATGGCGGCGCCGTTCCGCCCGGTCATGCTGGCCCAGCCGCTGGATGAGGCGGAATTGGCGACGCTCGATGCGGCCGCCTACGCCGCCGAGTGGAAGTGGGACGGCATCCGGGTTCAGGCGGCGGCCGAAGGCGGGACGCGCCGCCTCTACAGCCGCACCGGCGAGGATATATCCGGCGCATTCCCCGACTTGATCGAGGCGATGGATTTCGACGCCGCGATCGACGGCGAATTGCTGGTCATGCGCCTGGAAGACGGCGCGCCCGCCATCGCCCCGTTCAACGACCTGCAGCAGCGCCTGAATCGCAAGACCGTGACTGCCGCAATGCTGCGGGACTTTCCGGCAGGGATCGTCGCCTACGATTTGCTGGCGGAGGACGGCGCGGACCTGCGCGGCCTACCGTTCGCAACCCGCCGCGCGCGGCTCGAAGCGTGGTTCGCACAGCGCGGGCGCCCGCGCTGCGTGCTGTCGCCGCTGGTCGCGTTCGCGGACTGGCCGGAACTGGCCCGGCTGCGTGCGGAAACCGTGCGCCCCAGCATCGAGGGCCTGATGTTGAAGCGGCGCGACAGCGCCTATTTACCCGGCCGGCCCAAGGGGCCGTGGTTCAAGTGGAAGCGTGACCCGCACCTCGTCGACGCGGTGCTGATGTACGCGCAGCGTGGCCACGGCAAGCGGTCGTCCTATTATTCGGACTACACGTTCGGGGTGTGGAAGGACGACCAGCTCGTGCCGGTGGGCAAGGCCTATTTCGGATTCACAGACGAGGAATTGCGTGCGCTCGACCGCTTTGTGCGCGACAACACGGTCAATCGTTTCGGCCCGGTGCGCGAGGTGGCGCATGAAAAGGTGCGCGGCCTCGTTCTTGAAATTGCGTTCGAAGGATTGCAGGTGTCGGGCCGCCACCGTTCGGGCATCGCGATGCGCTTTCCCAGGGTACACCGCATCCGCTGGGACAAGCCGCCCGCGGAGGCCGACCGGCTCGACAGCCTGGAATGGATCTTGCGGCGGGATGCCGAACAGGACCGCCACCGCTTCGGTTAACCCTTCAAGGCTTGATCGCGACTGTTTAATCCGGCATTAGCCCAACGCCGTCATCATCCAACGCAGCGAGGTCCGCGGGAAGGCCAACCCCGTGCCACCGGAGTCAGCATTGCCCATGAAGCAGCTCGAAGCATTTCTCGGCCGTACCAGCATCGCCTATCTGTCGATGGAAATCGCGCTGCGGACGGAGATTCATACCTATAGCGGCGGCCTCGGCGTGCTGGCCGGCGACACGGTGCGGTCCAGCGCCGACCTCGACCTGCCGATGGTCTTCGTCACGCTGATCTGCCGCAAGGGCTACCTGCGCCAGGAGATCGACGCCGACGGCCGCCAGGTTGCGCATCCCGACCCCTGGTCGCCCGACCAATGGACCCAGCCGCTCGACGCTAAGGTGTCGGTCCAGATCGAAGGGCGCGCGGTGTGGCTGCGTCCGTGGCTCTATGTCCACCGCTCGGCGCTGGGGCCGGAGGTTCCGGTATTGCTGCTCGATTCGGACCTCGAGGAGAACGAGCCGGAAGACCGCGCCCTGACCGATCATCTCTATGGCGGTGATCGCGCCTATCGCCTGAAGCAGGAGGTGGTGCTCGGCATTGGCGGCCTGCGCATCCTGCAGGCGCTCGGCTTTGAAATCCGCACCTACCACCTGAACGAGGGCCACGCGGCCCTCCTGCCGCTCGAATTGCTGCGGCGGACCCGACGTAATGGCGGCAACGACCACGACGCCGACAGCGCCTATGACTTCGCCGGCGTGCGCGAGAAGTGCATCTTCACCACCCATACGCCGGTCGCGGCCGGCCACGACCGTTTCGACTACGGCCTGGTGGCGCAGGTCCTGGATGACTATTTCGACCTGGATCAGCTCAAGCGGCTCGCCGGTCACGACGAGCTCAACATGACCTCGCTGGCGCTGGGCCTCAGCAGCTATTTCAACGGCGTGGCGCGGCGGCATGCCGAGACGACGACGCGCATGTTTCCCGGCTATCGCGTCCATTCCGTCACCAACGGGGTGCACCCGCAGACCTGGGTTCACCCGTCCTTCGCCGCCTTGTACCAGGCGCACTTCCCCTATTGGGGACACGAGCCGGAGGTGCTGGTGCGCGCGGACCAGATCGACGGCGCGGCGATCCGGCAGGCGCACCAGGAGGCGAAGGCCGACCTGGTCACCGTGGTCCGGCAGAAATGTCGGGTCGAATTCGACCCGGATGTCCCGGTGCTCGGTTTCGCCCGGCGCATGACCGGCTACAAGCGGCCGGAATTGTTGTTCAGCGACCTCGACCGGTTGCGCGCGATCGCGGCCGAACGTCCTTTCCAGGTCGTGCTGGCCGGCAAGGCGCATACCCACGATGCCCCGGGTCAGGAGGCGATCCACAAGCTGCACCAATTCGCCCGGGAACTCGGCGACGCCGTGCCGGTCGCGTTCCTGCCCAACTACAACATGGACGTCGCCCGCGTGCTGGTCGCCGGCGCCGACGTCTGGCTGAACACGCCGGTACCGCCGCTGGAGGCGTCGGGCACCAGCGGCATGAAGGCGGCGCTGAATGGCGGGCTCAATCTCAGCACCATCGACGGCTGGTGGGTGGAAGCCTGGATCGAGGGCACGACCGGCTGGGGTATAGGCGAGGACGAGGAGCACGCGGACGCCGACACCCACGCCGAGGAGTTGTACGCCAAGCTCGAATCGGTGGTGCTGCCGCTCTATTACGAGGACCGCGATCGCTGGATCTGGATGATGAAGCAGGCGATCAGCAAGATCGGCTATTACTTCAACAGCCAGCGCATGATGCGCCGCTACGCGAGCGAGGCATACCTGCGCTGAAGGCGCAGGCTAAGGACGATTTCGGAATCCTTCGTTGTCATCCCGGCTAAGCGCGGCAGGCTGCGCGCGCGCCGGAATCCAGTAGAGGGCCGACTCTGCGGGCGCTCTTCGTTAGCCGAGATTTACTGGATCCCCGCTTTCGCGGGGATGACGTCGGAGCTTAGGTCCGCCGCTGAGGTCATGGGCTACGTCAAGGGCGCGTGACGGCGCCCATTATCGTTCCGTGAATTTGCTGTAGGCCTCGCGGGTCGCGAGGATCACGTGGTCGGCGGCGGCGTTGATGCGGTGGATGTTGGCCTCGGCATATTCGGCCGATTCCATCATGTCCAGGAATGCGGCGCGTGAGGGATAACGCACCAGCACGACATAGTCCCAGTGGTTGCCCTCGACGATGCCGAGTGCGACCGCCTCGCCGTTGCCGGCCCACAGGACGGCGCCGCCGCGCTTCTGGATCATCGGCACCACCGCCTTGCTGTAGCGCCGATAGGCGTCCCAGCCGGTGCCGTCGCCGTCGAGTGACTGCTCGCGGAAGCGGAGCAGGTTGACCATCACCACCGGCCCCTCGTCCGGCAGCTTGCGCAGGGTTGTGTCGTTCAGCATTTCGAGGGCCATGTCCGCTCCTTATTCGAGGGCTGTGTCGTTGCGACGCTTCTGACAAGCCGCGTCACATCGTGACGACCACCTTGCCGATTACCTTGCGATCCTGAAGCATGCGCAGCGCCTCCACCCCGCGTTCCAGCGGGATCGCGGCGTGGACGTAAGGATTGATCCGCCCGTCGCTGGCCCAACGGTCGATCGTCTCGATATTGTGGTGGCCGAGCTTCGGGTCGCGCCGGCCGATTTCGCCGGCGCGGACGCCCACGACCGAGAAGTTCTTGATCAGCACCAGGTTGGCGGGCGCGGAAGGAATCCGGCCGCTGGTGAAGCCGATGACCAGAAGCCGGCCGCCCCAGGCGATGCAGCGGATCGATTCATCGAACACGTCGCCGCCGACCGGATCGTAGATCACGTCCGCGCCGCGACCCTCGGTGATCGCCAGTACCTGTTCGCGAAAACCGCCGAGCTTGCAGTCCGCCTGCTGATAATTGATGACGTGGTCGGCGCCCATTTTTGTGACGGCGGCGAGCTTCTCGTCGGAGCCGCCGGTCCCGATCACGGTGGCGTCGAGAAGCTTGCCGACCTCGACGGCGGCGAGGCCGACGCCGCCGGTCGCGCCGTGGACCAGGAGTGTCTCGCCGCCCTGCAGGTCGCCGCGCAGCATCAGCGCGACATAGGCGGTTAGATAGGCGACGCGGTAGGACGCCGCCTGGTTGTAGTCGAGCCCGCGTGGCATCAGGCGCACGTCGGCGGCGCGCGCGATCACCTCCTCGGCGAGGCCGCCGCAGCGGAAGTTGGCGACCACGGGGTCGCCCGGCTGCACGTGCTCCACCCCGTCGCCGACGGCGATGACGTCGCCGGCGCCTTCCATGCCGGGGGAGAATGGCAGCTCCGGCTTGAACTGATACTTGCCCTGGATCATCAGGATGTCCGGGAAGTTGACGGCGCAGGCGCGCAGGCGGATCTTGACCTCGCCCGGCCCGGGATCGGGCAAGTCGCGTTCCTCCAGCGCCAGAACGCCGATATCGTCCGACAGCTCACGGACCATCAGTGCACGCATCGTATTCTCCGCTGTGGCAAGATCAATGGACGGCTGGAAGGCGTCAGCCGGCGGCGCGCAGGGCCGGGCCGCGCCGCTGCTTTGACGACAAGGCGGCGACGCCGCCGTTGATCATCGCGGTAGCGAACCGCACCGCCTCGTCGACCGCGGCGGGCTGGCGCTGCATCATGCGGTCGGCCGTCTCGAATGCGACGCCGACGATGGCGCCGGTCAGGTAGTCGACGTCGAGCGCGGGCGCGAGCCCCTGGGCGATCGCCTGCTCGATGTCCTGGCGCAACTCTTCCAGCGCCGCCGAAATCTCGGCCGAATCCATGCGCACGCGCAGGCAGCCCGAATTGCGCCGCATGATTGCGAACATCTGCCCGTCGGCGGCGACGTCCTCCAGGAACGTGCGGAAGGTGGCCTCGATGAATTCGGCGAAGCTGCGCGCCTCCAGACGCACGGCATGCAGGCGCGGGCGGATGCGCATC
>JBDZUN010000209.1:0-6153 GCA_040255145.1 Hyphomicrobiales bacterium
TCGGCGTGCAGGGGCGCGGCGCCTTCTACGACGACGTCGGCGCGATCCGCGACGTGGTCCAGAACCACCTGCTGCAGGTGGTGTCGCTGCTCGCCATGGACGCGCCGGTCGGCGACAGCGCGGCGGCGATCCACGCGGAGAAGCTGCGCGTGTTCCGCGCGATGCGCCCGCTCGATCCCGCGCACCTGGTACGCGGGCAGTTCCGCGGTTACCGCGACGAGGCCGGCGTGGCGCCCGACTCCAACATCGAGACCTACGCCGCGCTGCGGCTCGAGATCGATACCTGGCGCTGGGCGGGCGTGCCGTTCTACATCCGCGCCGGCAAGCGCATGCCGATCACCGCGACGGAGGTGCGGGTGGAGCTCAAGCGCCCGCCGCTGGCGCTGTTCGACAACGCCGGCGCCGGCGTCGCGGGCAACGGCGCGAACCGGGCCAACTACTTCCGGTTCCGGCTCGGGCCGGAGGTGGTGATCGCCGCCGGCGCACGGGTCAAGCACGCGGGCGAAGCGATGCGCGGCGAGGACGTGGAGCTCGTCGCGCGCCACCAGCACGGCAGCGACGCGCCGCCGTACGAGCGGCTGCTCGGCGATGCGCTGCGCGGCGACGCCGCGCTGTTCACCCGCGACGAAGCGGTGGAGGAAGCGTGGCGCGTGGTCGATCCCGTGCTCGACCTGCCGGAACCGGTGCAATCCTACGAGTCGGGGAGCTGGGGCCCGGCGTCGGCGCGGACGATGGTCGAAGGCGACGCCTGGCACGATCCGCATGCCGAGGACAGCGCGCCATGCTGACGGCGATCCGGGGCGGGCGTGCCATGACGAAAGGAAGAGGATGAACTCGAATCTGCAGGCGCTGCGCGCCATGGGCCAGAGCCTCTGGCTGGACAACATCACCCGCGAGCTCCTGGACGACGGGACGCTGGCGCGCTGGATCGGGGAATACGGCCTGACCGGCCTGACCTCGAACCCGACCATCTTCGACGAGGCGATCGGCGGCAGCGACGCCTACGACGCCGCCATCCTGGAGAAGTCGCGCGCCGGGCTCTCCGGGGAGGCGTTGTTCGTCGAGCTCGCGCTGGAAGACCTGCGCCGCGCCGCCAGGCTGTTCGAGCCGGCGCACCAGGCGACCGGCGGCGTGGACGGCTGGGTCTCGATGGAGCTCTCGCCGCTGCTCGCCGGCGACACCGCCGGCAGCGTGGAGGCGGCGAAGCGGATCCACGACCAGGCGGGCTGCCACAACCTGTTCGTCAAGATCCCGGGCACGCCCGCGGGCGTCGGCGCGATCGAGGAATCCATCTTCCGCGGCGTCCCGATCAACGTGACGCTGCTGTTCTCGGCGTCGCAATACCGTGCGGCCGCCGCGGCCTACCTGCGCGGCATCGAGCGCCGCCTCGAGGCCGGCCTCGACCCCGTCGTCGCCTCGGTCGCGTCGGTCTTCGTGAGCCGCTGGGACAAGGCGATCGCGGAAACGGCGCCGGAGCCGCTGCGCAACGGGCTCGGCATCGCGGTCGGGATGCAGTGCTACCGCGCGTATCGCGAGCTGCTCGCCTCGCCGCGATGGCGCGCGCTGGAGGCTGCGGGCGCGCGCCCGCAGCGGCTGCTGTGGGCGAGCACCAGCACCAAGGACCCTTCGGCGCCGGAAACGTTGTACGCCGAGGCGCTCGCCGCGCCGGACACGATCGACACGCTCCCCGCGAAGACGCTCGAGGCCTTCGCCGACAACGGCAGGGCCGGGGCGCCGATGGACCCGGACGGGGGCGATGCCGACGCCCGCCTGCAGCGCTACGCGGCCGCCGGCATCGACGTCGCCGCGCTCGCGCAGCGGTTGCAGGAGGAGGGCGCCGAGGCCTTCGTCAAGTCCTGGAACCAGCTGCTCGATCGCATCGCGGCGAAAGCGGGTGCGCTGTCATGACCCGGGCCGGATCCGCGGTGCCGTTGACGCAACGGCCGCAATGGCAGGCGCTGGCCGCGCATGCGCGCGCACAGGTGGGGCGCACCCTGCGCCAACGCTTCGCAGCCGATCCGCGCCGCGGCGAGCGCATGGCCGCCGAAGGTGCCGGCTGGTACCTCGACTATTCGAAGCAGCGCGTCGACGACGACACGCTGCGCCTGCTGCTGGACCTCGCCGAGGCCTGCGGCGTGCGCGCGCGCACGGAGGCGATGTTCGCGGGCGCGCACGTCAACGCCACCGAGGACCGGCCGGCGCTCCACGTCGCGCTGCGCGCGCCGGCCAATGCCCGCTTCCTGGCGGACGGCGCCGACGTGGTGCCGGACGTGCAGGCCGTGCTCGCGCGCATGGAGGGCTTCGCCGCCGACGTGCGCGCGGGTCGCTGGACCGGCGCGACCGGTCGCCCGGTGCGCCATGTCGTCAACATCGGCATCGGCGGCTCCGACCTCGGTCCCGCAATGGCGGCACGCGCGCTTCGCCATTACAGCGACGGCCCCCGGGCGCGCTTCGTCTCCAACGTCGATCCGGCGGCGTTGCGCGAAGCGCTCGACGGCCTCGATCCGGCGGAGACGCTGTTCATCGTCTGCTCCAAGACCTTCACGACGCAGGAAACGCTGGTCAACGCCGCTGCCGCTCGTGCCTGGTGCGTCGGCGCGCTGGGCGAGGACGCGGTCGCCCGCCATTTCGCCGCGGTCTCCACCAACGAGGAAGGCGTTCGCGCGTTCGGCATCGCACCCGCGCACATGTTCGGCTTCTGGGACTGGGTGGGCGGCCGCTACTCGATGGATTCGGCGATCGGGCTCTCGACGATGCTGGCGATCGGCCCCGCGCGTTTCCGCGAGCTGCTGGCCGGCTTCCACGCGATGGACGAGCATTTCCGCGCCGCGCCGCCGGAAGCCAACCTGCCGGTGCTGATGGCGCTGCTCTCGATCTGGAACAACGATTTCCTCGGCGCGCAGACGATGGCGGTGCTGCCGTATGCGGAGGACCTCGCGCGCTTCCCGGCCTACCTGCAGCAGCTGGCGATGGAGAGCAACGGCAAGCGCGTCACCGTTGGCGGCGAGCGCGTCGAGGTGCAGACGTGCCCCATCTACTGGGGCGAGCCGGGCACCAACGGCCAGCATTCGTTCTACCAGCTGCTGCACCAGGGCACGCGCCTGGTGCCCTGCGACTTCATCGGCTTCTGCCAGGCGCTGGTGGCGCCGGGCGAGGATGCCGCCGGCGTGCGCGGGCGCCACGACCTGCTGATGGCCAACCTGTTCGCGCAGGGCGAGGCGCTGGCCTTCGGCCGCGATGCGGCGAAGCTGCGCGCGGAAGGCACGCCGGACGCGCTCGTCCCGCACAAGACCTGTCCCGGCGACCGCCCGAGCAGCACGCTGCTGGCCGACCGGCTGACGCCGCACAGCCTCGGCGCGCTCGTCGCGCTGTACGAACACGCCGTGTTCGTGCAGGGCACGATCTGGAACATCGACAGCTTCGACCAGTGGGGGGTGGAGCTGGGCAAGCAACTGGCGAAGGCGACGGAAGCCGAACTCGCCGCGCCGGGCGCGGTCGAAGACGCGGCGGCCGCGCACGACAGTTCGACCCGCACCCTGATCCGCCGCTACCGACAACGCCGGGGAGGCTGAACGCGGCCGCGTTGCACGGCCGCACGAGCAAGGAGGTCCGCATGTCCGATCCCACGTCTTCCGGGCGCACGCCGTTCGATGCCGTCGACCAGCGTTGCGTCGATACCCTGCGGTTCCTCGCGGTGGACATGGTGCAGCGCGCCGACAGCGGCCATCCGGGACTGCCGCTGGGCGCCGCGCCGATGGCCTACGTGCTGTGGCAGCGCCACCTCAAGCACAACCCGCGCAATCCGGCGTGGGCCGACCGCGACCGGTTCGTGCTGTCCGCGGGCCATGGCTCGGCGCTGCTGTACGCGTTGCTGCACATGTCCGGCTACGACCTGTCGCTCGACGATCTGCGCGCGTTCCGCCAGTGGCAGAGCCGCACGCCCGGCCATCCGGAGCGCAACCACACGCCGGGCGTGGAAGTCACGACGGGTCCGCTGGGGCAGGGCATGGCGAATGCCGTCGGCCTGGCGATGGCGGAGGCGCAGCTTGCCGCGCGCTACAACCGCGACGGCGAAGCCGGTGCCGCCGCCCGCGTCGTCGACCACCGCACCTGGGCGCTGGTCAGCGATGGCGACCTGATGGAAGGCGTCGCATCGGAAGCGGCCTCGCTCGCCGGGCACCTCGGCCTCGGCAAGCTGTGCTGCCTGTACGACGACAACCACGTCACGCTCGCCGCGGGTACCGACATCACCTTCACCGAGGACCGCGGCAAGCGCTTCGAGGCCTACGGCTGGCACGTGCAGCACGTCGCCGACGGCAACGACCTCGCGGCGATCGATGCCGCGCTGCGCGCTGCCTGCGCCGAGACGCGGCGGCCGTCGCTGGTCGTCGTGCGCACGCACATCGGCTACGGCTCGCCGGAGCAGGACAGCTTCAAGGCGCATGGCTCGCCGCTGGGCGAGGAGGGCGTGCGCAGGACGAAGGAAGCGCTCGGCTGGCCGCTGGAGCCGGCATTCCTGGTGCCCGATGAAGCTGCGCAGCGGATGCGCGAGGCGATCGCGCGCGGCGCCTCGGCGGAAGCGGCGTGGGAGGCGCGCTTCCGCGCCCATGCGCGGGCGCACGGCGACCTCGCCGCCGAGTTCGAGCGCAGCCTCCACGGCGGCCTGCCCGACGGCTGGGATGCCGAAGTGCCCGTGTTCCCGCCGGACGCGAAGGGCATGGCCACGCGCGAGGCCTCGGGCAAGGTGCTGAACGCGATCGCGCCGCGGCTGCCGCAACTCACCGGCGGCTCGGCCGACCTGGACCCGTCCACCAAGACCGCGCTGAAGGGTCTCGGCGACTTCGATCCGCCCGCGGGTCCCGCTACCGACGAGCAGGGCTCCGATGGCGGCGGCTGGAGTTACGCCGGCCGCAACCTGCATTTCGGCGTGCGCGAGCACGCGATGGGCGCGATCGCGAACGGCATGGCCGCGCACGGCGGATGCCTGCCGTACACCGCGACGTTCCTGGTGTTCTCCGATTACATGCGGCCGCCGATGCGGTTGGCGGCGCTGTCGTGCCTGCACGTCGTGCACGTGTTCACGCACGACAGCATCGCCGTCGGCGAGGACGGACCCACGCACGAGCCGGTCGAGCATCTCGCCGCGCTGCGCGCGATCCCGAACCTGACGCTGATCCGCCCGGCCGATGCCAACGAGACGGCGGAAGCGTGGAGGGTCGCGCTGGAAACGCGTGACGCGCCGGTCACGCTGGTGCTGAGCCGCCAGGCGGTGCCGACGCTCGATCGCAAGCGGCTGGCGCCCGCCGACGGCCTGCGCCGCGGCGCCTACGTGCTCGACGACGCAGGTTTCGCCGGCGCGGCGGCTGCCGGCGGCGATGGAGGCGATCGCCTGCTGCTGCTGGCCAGCGGCTCCGAAGTGCACCTGGTGGTCGAAGCCGCGCGCCTGCTGCGCGAGCGCGGCCTGCGCGTGCGCTGCGTGTCCATGCCGAGCTGGGAGCTGTTCGATGCGCAGCCGCGGGACTATCGCGACAGCGTGCTGCCGCCGGACGTCACCGCGCGCCTGGCGGTGGAGGCGGGGGTGCCGCAGGGCTGGGAGCGCTACGTCGGCGACCGCGGCGCGGTGCTCGGCGTGGATCGCTATGGGGCGTCCGCGCCCGGCGACGAGGTCATGGCGCGCTACGGCTTCACCGCCGCGGAAGTCTGCCGGCGCGCGCTCGGCCTGCTGGCGCCGCGGCCGTGACGGCGAAGCCGGGCGCCGCGCCTATTCGTGCCTGATCGCGTGCCCGCCGAACTCGTTGCGCATGGCGGCGAGCAGCTTGTCGGCGAACGAATCGGCGTCGCGCGAACGCAGCCGTGCGATCAGCGACAGCGCGATCACCGGCGCCGGCACGTCGAGGTCGATCGCTTCCTGCAGCGTCCAGCGGCCCTCGCCGGAATCGGCGACCCAGGGCGCGATGCCGTCCATTGACGGATTCTTCGCCAGCGCATCGGCGGTCAGGTCGAGCAGCCATGAGCGCACCACGCTCCCGCGGCGCCAGATCTCCGCGACCTGGTGCAGGTCGAGCGCGAATTCCCGCTTGTGCTGCAGGATCGAGAAGCCCTCGGCGTAGGCCTGCATCATTCCGTACTCGATGCCGTTGTGGACCATCTTGG
>JBDZUN010000210.1:0-5925 GCA_040255145.1 Hyphomicrobiales bacterium
GCTTCATCGCCTTGAGCCGGTCGTCGAAATTGTCGACGTCGATCTCCAGGAACTTGCGGTCGCCCACCGCAGCCAGCGGTTCCGCCGGCTTGCCCGACAGGTCCGCCAGCACGCCCATCACGAAGGGCAGTTGCACCTTCTTCTGCGCGCCGTAGACCTCGACGTCGTACTCGATCTGAACCCGCGGTGCGCGGTTCCGCGCAATGAATTTCTGACTGCTCTGCGCCATTTCCACCCCCAGACCGTCGACCGCGCCATCATGCGCCGTGCGGAGCAAATTACAACCTGTAACTTGCGTCGGCGCGCCGACCGCCGCGTCTATTCGTCCGTGTCCGTGGCGCCGGATATATTCTGGATTTGCGACAGGCCGTCCGGCGCCAGTTCCCGGACCAGCGCCAGGAAGTCCATCGGGGCCAGCCGCTGGGCCCGGCGCAGCAGAAGCGGGACCGGGCTCGACGGCTCGTGGTTGCGGTAATAGGCCAGTATCTGGTCGATTGCGTGGACCACGTCATTGCGATTGCGGATTTCGCCCGGCCTGCCGCCGGAGGCGCCGGAGGCCGGCGCCTCGCTGCCGGAATTCGAATCGTCGGGCGCGGCCGGGCCGGCCCCGGTCCGCTCGATCTGCTGTGCGAACAGACGGTTCATCTCGCGCAGCATGCCGGACAGGGCGCTCATGTCGGGCGCCTGATGTGCGCCGACATTCTCCAGCACCACGGCCTCGATCGCGGTGAGGTCGGCGGCGGCGGCGCCGATTGCGGCCGCCGTGGCCTGCAGAACGTCGGACTCGGTGTCGGCGAAGGCGGCGTCGATCGTCGCCTGGGTGACCGGCTCGGCATCCATGGCCGGTGCCATCTCGTTGCGCGCGACCAGCGCGTCGCGGAGGCTGACGATGCCGACCCGCGGCGCGTGGACCAGCGGCGCCTCCCGCAGCGGACGCAATATCTGATCCGGATCCTGAATGGCGACCAGCGCGTTGATGCGCATCGTGGGGTCGTTGTCGTCGTCGGCGTCCAGTTGCGGATGGACGCTCGGCCATTGCTGCTCCAGCAGCGCCCGGATCAGGTGAAGCGCGGCACCGAAGCCGGCCAGCCCGTCAGTGCGGATCAGCGCGCGGGCGAGATGCACGGCTACCCGAAGATCCCTGGTGCGGTCGAACAGCGCCAGCGCCTGATCGTGGACTGCGCGCCAGTCGGGCTCCTCCGCGGCGACGACGGTATCGCCGACCTGCTGCTCCGGCTTGCCTTGCGCTATGCGTTCCAGGTCGAGAAAGGCCGGATCATATTCCAGGTTCTCGCCCGATGGCTGGTCCGGGGCGATTGGCTCGGCCAAGCCGGTAAGATCCAGTGCTGCCATCGTCGAACCACTGCTCCCCTTTTCATGCGCTGCCCGGTTCTGTGCGCCGTCTATGTCGTCGGCCCGCGGAACGCACCCGCTCAGCGGGATTTGTGCGAAATCAGATAGGAATAGGCGCTCGTCACCGTGGCGTCGCCGATGCGCGCGGGATCGAGCGCTTCCTTGAGCGCGGCGAGGAAGGCGTCCGCCGGCTCGACCTCCTTGCGCTGGCCGAACGCCAGCGCCCGGCTGCTCCAGATCGCCAGGATCATGTCGCGCCCGAACGGCGGCCCGATCCGGTAGTCGCGCTCCTCGCCCAGGGCGACGTGCGCGCCGCGCGATACGGCGGCGCTCGGCCGCAGCGGCATCGGCAGCAAGTGGGCGGCATTGCCGTCGCTGGTCAGGTAGGTGACATAGAGATAGCCGGCGCTGCGCGGGCTGGTGTCGGCCTCGACGCGCAGCCGGTCGCCGCCGGCATAGATGCCGTCCGGCCGATTCAGATGCAGCCCCGGAACGTCCGGCCCTTCGGTCGTCGTGCGCGACATCGCGATGGTGAGTGCCGCGCAATAGGGCCATTCGTGGATATTGGCGGCCACGGCCGCGGTGGGATCGGCGTCGGCGACCTTGGCGCGCAGGCTGTCGAGGTCGGCGCGGGACGCGACGAAGCCCTCCACCCGGCGGTCGCCGGGGGCGCCGACCAGCTTGAGGTATGCGCAGGAAAACCCGGACATGGCCTGCCGCAGCACGGCGTCGCGATCGGTGGTCGGGGCGGGCGCGGGGATCGGCGCCGCCGGCACGACCACCTGCGGCGCGGCCGGCGGATTGGCGGCGCGTTCGGTGGCGGGAATGGCGGGCGTGAGCTGTGTCGGTGCCGGGTGGTCCGCGGCGGGCGCGGGCGGGGTCAGCGTAGCCACCGGAATGTCCGTGGCCGGCCTCGTCTGGAAACGGCTGTAGACGAATGCGCCGCCGCCGACCAGCAGCACCAGCAGGACGGCACCGAGGACAAGCCATCGCGTCCGGCCGCCGGTCGGGGCCGGCGCGGCTGGCCGGGGGAGGTCGGCCGCCGCCGCAGGCCTGGCCCGGATCAGCGACGCCATCGTCTGGGGCCGCGCGGCGGGGTCGGGCTCCACCATGCGCCCGATCTCGGCGCGCAGAACCTCGTCCGGGATTCCCGACAGGTCGGGCACGGCCCGGCGCGCCTCGATCACGCTGGCATGGGTGTCGCCCATGTCGAGCGGACCGCCCAGTGCGGCCGCCGCCAGCACCAGGCCGAGGCTGTAGACATCGGAGCGCTCGTCGACCTTGCCGCCGAACATGCCGAGCTGCTCCGGCGAAACGAACGAATATTTGCCGGCGAAGTCGGTCCCGATCACGGTGGCCGAGGTGGGATCGGTCAGCTTGGCGATGCCGAAGTCGATGATCTTGGCGCGGTCCAGCCGCTCTGCCGGCAGGATCACGTTGTCGGGCGACATGTCGCGGTGGACGATGCCCTTGTCGTGCGCGGCGGCGAGGCCCGCGGCCAGCCGGTCGAGCAGGTTGCGCACCTCGGGCGCCGGTAGCGGGCCGCGCCGCACGATCTGCGCCAGCGACGGGCCGGAGACGAATTCCATGACCAAATAGAGCCGGCCGTCCTCGTCGCGGAACACGCCGTCATAGGCGACGATCGCGTCGTTGCGCACGTTGCGCAGGCTCGTCGCCTCACGCCGGAACATCTCCAGGACGCGAGGGTCGGCGGCGAGCTCCGGCAGGATCACCTTGATCGCATGCTCGGTCTCGAGATCGGTATGGACGGCGCGGTAGATCTCGCCCATGCCGCCGCGCGCGATCAGCCCTTCGATCCGGTAGGTGTGGTTGAGGACGGTTCCCGGCGTCAGCGCGCCGGGCGGCCGCCCGGTCCTGGCGGCGGGCGGCGGCGCGGAGGCCAGCCGGGTCGCCTCGTCGTCCGGTGCCGGCCTGTCGGGGCCGGAAGGGGGCTGGTCGTGGTCCGCCATGACGATCAGCCGGCCAGCCTGCGCGCGACGGCGAGCAGCCCTTCGACATCGACCAGCGCCTCCTTGCGCAGGACGACGTTGGACAAATCGCAGGTGAAGCCGGCCTTCGCCAGCGTCGAAGCGACATAGGCCGGCGCGTGGCGGTAGCGGCCATAGGGCATCAGCCGATGATCCGCGCCGGGATCATCGAGCCGTTCGAGCGTGAACAGGAAGTATCCGCCGGGCCGGACGGTGCGCGCCGCGCCGGCGAACACGGCCTCCAGCGGGCCGAAATAGACCAGGGTGTCGCCCGAGACGGCGATGTCGTAGGTATCCGTCGTCTGCATCAGGAAGGCGGTCAGCTCGCTCAGCGCGAGCGTGTCGTAGATGCCGCGCTCCCGCGCCTTGGCCAGCATCCCCTCCGAGAGGTCGACGCCGTCGAGGCGCCTGGCCCGGCCGCGCATCTCGGCGCCGCACAAGCCGGTGCCGCAGCCGATATCGAGGATGTCGAGCGCGGCGGCCTCCGCCGGGGCGATGTTCGCCAGGGCGGCGCCGATCAGACCCGGCGCGCGGTATTCCAGGAAACCGAGCTTGCGATCGAAGCTCGGCGCGAAACCGTCGAATATCTTGCGGATGAAGCCGTCGCTGGCGCGCGGTACATCCTCGCCCATGATCGCGGCAAGATTGTGCTTGGGCACCGGGTCGTCCGGCCTGATCTCCAGCCAGGCGCGATAGACCGAGGCTGCATCGTCGAATCGGTACTGGGCGTATAACAGACGTGCCAGATCATGATAGACCGGAAGCAATTCCGGGTTGATTTCCAGTGCCCGGCGGTAATGACGCTCAGCCTCTTCGGGCCGCTTGAGCCGGCGCAAGGTCGAGGCCAGCCCGAAATGGACTTCGCCCCGGTCCGGCGCGACGTGCACCGCACGCTCGGTCAGCGCCAGCGCGCCCGGCAGATCCGTCCGCCGCACGAGCGAGGCGAGGTTGATCAGCGCCTCGACATTGTCGGGCTCCAGCGCCAGTGCGCGGCGATAGCATTGCTCGGCCTCGTCCTCATCCTCCTTCAGCGACAGCACGTTGCCGAGATTGACGTGGAAGGAGGCGACGTCGGGCGCGCGCTCGATCGCGCGCCGGATCATCGGCAGGCCGACATCGTTCTTGCCGATCTGGCAGGCGAGAAGGCCGAGCAGGTGCAGCGCGTCGGGATGATCCGGCTCGCGCGCAAGCGCGATGCGGTAGCCGATCTCGGCTTCGGCCAGGTCGCCCGCCCGATGGTACCCGCGCGCCGCCGCGACGATGGTCGGCACGTCGGCCGTGATCGCGTGCGGCCCGTCCTCGAGGTCAATGACGGTCGCGGGGCTGTCCATCGAATCCTTAGGCATTGCGGCCGGCGCCCCCGTTTGCGCGAGTATGGCCCGACAGCACGGCGAAGGACAATGATTCGGTCGCGCAGGCTCGGCGAAGAGAGCGCCAGCAGGCCGTATCTTCCGTGTTCCCGCGCGGCTCAGTTGGTCACGGTCTGGATGGTCACCCGCCGGTTCAGCGGATCGTCCGGGTTCGCTGCATCGTAAAGATCGCGTTCGCCCTTGCCCTGCCAACTGACGCGGCCCGGATCGATGCCATGGTGCGTGACCAGATAGCTGACCACGCTCTTGGCGCGCTCTTCCGACAACTTCTGATTGTATTCCGGTGTGCCCGTGGCGTCGGTATGGCCCTCGATGTGGAAGCGCAGCGAGACGATCTCGCCGGCCTTGATGACCTGCGCGAGCTGATCGAGGTCCCGCGTCGCCGCCGGCGTCAGCGAGGCCGAATTGTACTGGAACTGGATGGCGACCGGGCCCTTGTGCGTCGGGCGGGTCGGGACGTCCCCGATCACGAGCCCGCGCGTGCCGACCTTGATGCTGTCGCCGCTCTTGTCATTGGCCTTGGCGCAGCCCGGCACGTCGACGCCGAGCGAACCGCCCATGGCGCATTTCTCCGCGTGCCCCGTGCGGAAATAGGTTTCCTGGGCGGACGCCGCATGCGGATGTCCCAGCAGCCAGGCGCAGCCCAGCGCCGCCGCCGCGACAAGGGCGATTCGTGGCGCATGTGCGTGTTCGTCTCTCATCGATCCCTCTCCTACGCTTCCAGGCCCGGACGATGGCCGCGGCCCGCCTCGCCGGGTTCCACACACCGCGTCGGCGCGATGCTGTGTTCCGACGGCCACAGCCGGCCGCTTCGGCCGGATTCTCCTATCGTTCCGATGTCAGATTAGTATGGCGTTCCGTTCCCGTTTCTGCCAACCATTTGTCGGGGGAGCGGTTGCGCGCGTCCGGGCGCGCATTTCGCATGGCTGTAGATCCGCTGGCCGGCCAATGGCGGCTGGCGGACTTGGGCCGGTATCCGGGCTGGGGCGCGCCGCTCATGTTCCTGGGGCCGGAGTAGGGGGATAGCGATGTTCAGGCGGCTGACTGTGACGGCCTTGGCGCTATTGATGACGTTCGCCACGACGGCGCAGCAGGTCGTCGGCATCGTCTCCACGGTCGCGAACCTGGTCGACATCGTCGAGGGGCGGAACACCGCGCCTGGTGCTGGGCGGCGCGGCGGGCTATGCCATCGGCGCGTTTCTGTTCGATTCCTT
>JBDZUN010000210.1:5935-6151 GCA_040255145.1 Hyphomicrobiales bacterium
CACCGCGCCGGTCCAGGTCAACCAGCCGGTGGTCGAGGGCGCGGCCTATCGCGCGACGGGCCATTCGGCCGCCGAATTCAGCTTCCCCGGTGGGCTTCGCGCCGCCGCGGGGCCATCGTCCTCGATCGCATTCCATCCGTCGCCGGCCGGCGCCGGTACGCGGCTGGTTTCGGTGTCCGAAGGCCTGTTCCGCTTCGCGCTGCCGACGCAGGGCTC
>JBDZUN010000211.1:0-6106 GCA_040255145.1 Hyphomicrobiales bacterium
GATGACCTTCGACGTAAGGCTGGCCTGGCCGAACTCGAAGCGGATCTTCTGCGGCGAGACCATGATCTCGACCGGGCCGGAGCCGTCGTCGAGCAGGCGGCGGACCTGGTCCACCGTCTTGCGCGGCACGATGACGCCGGGGCCGCCGGCCGCGCCTTCCGGCGCCGGGGTCTCGGCCAGGGCCAGGCGGTGGCCGTCGGTGGCCACGGCGCGCAGCAGCGGGATGCCGGCCTCGGCCACGGTGTGGAGGTAGAGGCCGTTCAGGTAGTAGCGGGTCTCCTCCGTCGAGACGGCGAAGCGGGTCTTGTCGATCAGCCGGGCCAGGTCTTCCTTGGCCAGGGTGAAACGGGTTCCCGAGGTGTCGGTCGACATCACCGGGAAGTCGCCGGCCGGCAGCACCGGCAGGTTGAACTTCGAACGGCCGGCCTGGACCACCAGGCGCGGATCGTCGCCCGAGTAGCTGAGCGAGACCTCGGCGCCGTCCGGCAGCTTGCGGACGATCTCGTACAGGGTGTGGGCCGGGGCCGTGATCTGGCCCTCGACGTTCACCTGGGCCTCGGCCTCGTCGACCATCTCCATGTCGAGGTCGGTGGCGGCGAAGGCCAGCCGGTCGCGGCCCGCCGACAGCAGGACGTTCGACAGGATCGGGATGGTGTTGCGCCGCTCCACCACGCTCTGGACGTGGCCGAGCGACTTGAGAAGCACGCCACGATCGAGGGAAAGCTTCATCAGCGACATTCCGCGGAAGTCCGCCCACCGCCCCACTGGCGCGCAGGCATCACGGCGACGCCGCCGGCAGGCACGGCGGAATCAGGAGGCAACATTATAGCAGAGCCGTTGCGACACGTATGCCTTCGCGCGTGACGGCGACCGCCGGCGCGAAGCGTCAGTCCTCGAGCACGCGGAGGAGCGAGACGACGTCCTCGTTCAGCGCGGGGTCGGTGCCACGCAGTTCGTCGATCTTGCGCACCGCGTGCATGACCGTGGTGTGGTCGCGACCGCCGAACTTGCGCCCGATCTCGGGCAGCGAGCGCGTGGTGAGCTGCTTGGCCAAGTACATCGCGATCTGGCGCGGCCGCGCGACCGCCCGGGCGCGCCGCGCCGAGACCATGTCGGCCAGCCGGATGTTGTAATATTCCGCCACCTTGCGCTGAATTTCGTCGATGGTGACGCGGCGCTCGTTGGCACGCAGCAGGTCGCACAGCACTTCCTGCGCCATCTCGTGCGTGACCGGGCGCCCGACCAGCGTGGCGTAAGCGACCACCCGGTTCAGCGCACCCTCCAGCTCCCGGATGTTCGACTTGATGCGGTGGGCAAGGAATTCGAGCACGCGCTGCGGCAGGTCGATCGCGCCGTATTGCTGCACCGTCAGCTCAGCCTTCGATTGCAGGATGCCGAGGCGCAGTTCGTAGTCGGTCGGGTGGATGTCGGCCGCCAGACCCCAGCCGAGCCGCGAGCGGATGCGCTCCTCAATGCCGTCGAGGCTGGACGGCGAGCGGTCGGCCGAGATCACCAGCTGCCGGTTGTGGTCGATCAGCGCATTGAATGTGTGAAAGAACTCCTCCTGGGTCGAATCCTTGCCGCTGATGAACTGCACGTCGTCGATCATCAGCACGTCGACCGACCGGAACAGGTACTTGAAGGCCATCGTGTCCTTGTAGCGAATGGCCCGCACGAACTGGTACATGAACTTTTCGGCCGACAGGTACAGCACTTTGCGGTCCGGATCGCGCCGGCGAATCTCCCAGCCGATCGCGTGCATCAGGTGCGTCTTGCCGAGCCCGACGCCGCCATAGAGGAACAGCGGGTTGAACGGCACGGTCGTCGCCTCGGCGACGCGGCGCGAGGCGGCGTGGGCGAACTCGTTCGACTTGCCGACCACGAAGTTCTCAAACGTGAACCGCTCGTCGAGCACCGCCGAGATGGCGTCGGCGCTGGGCTCGTCGCCACGCGACTCGGCGGCGGCCGGCCGGGCCGGTCCGGGCTTCGCGCCGCCAAGACCGTTGGCGCCATCGACCGGCGCGGCCACGTGCGTCGGCATGCCGGGCACGACGATGATGTCGATGCCGCGCGCGTCCGGGTTTTCCTCGCCCCAGGAGACCAGGATCTGCTCGGCATAATGGTTCATCAGCCAGTCGCGCATGAAGCGCGTCGGCACTGCGAGGGTCAGCCGGTCGTCCGCGATCGAAACCGGCCGCAGCGGCTTGCACCACGAATCGAACGTTGCATCGCCCAGTTGCGCGCGCAGGCGGCCGCGAACGCGCAGCCATCGCTCCTCGATCCCGTTCTGGGGGTCGGGGGCAACAGCCGGCATGTCCGTTCCGCTCACGGCCCCCACCCGGTGTCGCGTCGCCCGACCGCGTTCCCCATCGCGCTCCCCAGCTCCGCTGTGTTTGCTACCGACTAGACTCGGTTTTTTCTGACTCACACTCACCTGCACACGCGTCCCGGCCGTCCGCTCCACCGGTATCGGCCGCTTACCCCTGGCGCCAGTCGAGGCCCGCCGCCTTCCATCCGTTGCGGCGGCCGCGACGGCCGTGTTCGTCCGGATCGCCTTCGAAGCCGCCGGCGAGGTTATAGCAGGCGGCGAATCCGCCCTGGGTCGCCGCGATCGCGGCGGCGCGCGAGCGCGCCCCCGACCGGCACAGGAAAATCACGGGCGCGCGTCGGTCCGGAACCTGCCCGGCCAGGACGTCGAGGAAGCGCGGGTTGCGCGCCATCTCGGGATATTCCTGCCAGGGAATCAGCAGCGGCTCCTTGCCCAGCGTAGCAAGGTCGGGCAACCCGACGAAATTCCACTCCGCGTCGGTGCGGACGTCGACCAGCACCGCGCCCGGCTCCGCCGCGAGCAGCCGCCACGCGTCTTCCGGCGTCAAGTCGCCCGCATAACCCGAACCGCTCATGGATGATTCATTTCCTGTCCCGCCAGACCGCATGCATTCGGCAAATACCGCGAAAGTCGCCGACCCACGCATTCGATGGCCGCTTCTCGGCCTAATCGCGCTCCTCATACAATGGAGTGCAATAATTAGAATTTACAAAATCCGCTCAAGGCAAAAGGTCTTAAATAACTTCATAAATGAAAAAGTATTCGATGAACGCGCGTCACGAGAGGGCTCGCGCCAGAGCGTCGCTATTAAACCGTGCGCGCCACGTATTGGCAACCGGATCGAAAAGCGAACGGAACGGGATGGCGAATTGTAGCTCGGGGAAGAAACAATACTAAATCTGCGCGCACGATTCCTGTGCGTTGCGGCATTGCGCCGCCGCGAGAATCCGGCTGCGGGCGCCAAGCGCGCCCGCGTCGCGCGCTCAGCCGAGGGCGTTCACCCGATGGGCCAGTCGCGAAACCTTGCGGGACGCGGCGTTCCGCTTCACCACGCCCTTGGTGACGCCGCGGGCGATCTCCGGTTCGGCTGCCTGCAGTGCGGTGCGCGCCACCGTCGGGTTGCCGCTGGCGATCGCCTCCTCCACCTTGCGGATGAAGGTGCGTATGCGGCTGCGTCGCGCCTTGTTCCGCTCGGTCCGGCGGGCGGTTTGACGGATGCGCTTCTTCGCGGACAGCGTATGGGCCATGAAATGCTTTCGTTCACGTTCGCGGCCGGTTCGGACGCAGAGTAGGGAGAGCCGCGGGTTATAGCGGTGCCCCCTTTTGGCGTCAACGGTAGCGGGCGAACGCCGTCGGTCCCGGTGCCGGCGGCTCGGGTCGCCGGGCTGGGCCGCTGGACAGGCTTGGCCTGCTCCTGTAAGAGGCCGGCTCGTGACGGCCATAATCGGCCGCACGGACCGTCAGGCCGGCGCCCAGGTAGCTCAGTTGGTAGAGCAGCGGACTGAAAATCCGCGTGTCGGTGGTTCGAATCCGCCCCTGGGCACCATCGCCCGTATCTTCCCACATCTCATGGCGTGTCGCGCCGTGCAATAATGCATTGATATAGTTGTATATTTCAGATTTCTGCCGCCTTCCGCTGTCTCAATCCGCGCCTCCGGATATCACCGCATCCCACGGATTTGTTGGCCTTGATGTTGGCCTTGCACCGGTGTCTGCTGGCCCGATGCCAACAGCAGGAGGGATCGATGGCCTTGTCAGATACGGCGTGCCGCGCCGCCAAGGGCCGGGAGACGGAATACAAGCTCTCCGACGGCGGCGGGCTCTACCTCCTTGTGAAGCCAAGCGGCTCACGGCTCTGGAACCAAGCGTATCGATTCGGCGGGAAACAGAAGAAGCTCTCCCACGGCGCCTATCCGTCCGTATCCCTCGCCGAGGCGCGCCGGCTGCGGGACGCCGCCAAGAAGCTGTTGGCCTCGGGCGCCGATCCTGGGGCCAACAAGAAGGCCGCGAAGCTGACCGCCGTCATCTCAGCGACGCACACCTTCGGGGGCATCGCCGAGGAATATCTACAGCGCATTGAGGATGAGGGCGCCGCGGCGTCCACCGTCACGAAGAACCGATGGCTGCTCGTCGATCTTGCCGGCCCCGATCTTGGCGCCCGGCCGATCGCGGATATCACCCCGGCCGAAATCCTCGCGGTGCTGCAACGGATCGAACGTAGCGGACGCCGGGAAACGGCACGGCGGCTGCGCAGCGTGATCGGCACCGTCTTCCGGCTCGCTATCTCCACGCTGCGGGCCAAAGACGATCCTACTCTTTTGCTACGCGGCGCACTGAAGGCCCCCAAGGTGCAGCACCGGCCCGCGATTACAGACGAAAAGCATCTCGGTGCGCTTCTGGCGGCCATAGACGCCTATGACGGCTGGCCGACGCTCCGGTGCGCTCTCCAGTTCACGGCGCTGACGTTCGCCCGCCCCGGTGAGGTCCGCGGCGCCACATGGTCAGAGATAGACATGGAGGAACCAGTCTGGCGCATCAACGGCGCCCGTACCAAGGTTCGCCGGCCGCATGACGTGCCGCTGTCGCGCCAGGCACTTGATGTGCTGCGGGAGGTGAAAGAGGTGGCCCGCCAAAGCAAGCTCGTGTTCCCGTCTATTCGCTCCAACGCGCGTCCCCTGTCGGAGAACGCCATGAACGCCGCGCTGCGGCGCATGGGATTTACGCAGGATGAGATGACGGCGCATGGTTTCCGGGCGGCGGCCAGCTCGATATTGAACGAACGGGGTTTCCGGCCCGACGTGATCGAGGCTGCGCTCGGGCATCAGGATCAGAACGAAATCCGGCGTGCCTATAATCGGGCGAGCTATTGGCCGGAGCGGATTGAGTTGATGCAGGCATGGGCAGACTGCATTGATCGACTGAAGCAAACGCCATGACAAAAGGCTTCGCTCGTGCGCTGAACGGGTGTGCTCAGCGGCCTTACCGACCACCATCGACCTTTTCTTCCGGCCTCCACGCGACGGGATTTTCGACCCAGCGATTGATGTCGGACTCCTTCCATCCCGCACCGTTGACGCTGATCTTGATTCGGGGCGGGAACGTGCCCTCGGCGATCTTGCGGTAGATGGTGGACCGGGACAGGCCGGTGCGGGCGAGAACGGTTTTCATGCGGACGATACGGTCTGGTGCGAGCATGGCCGCGTTGCCTCCTGCCGGGTGTTTCTGACGGCTTCCGGGACAAGACAGAGCGAGGATTTGTTGTTGTGCAATAGATACTTAGAGATCGTAGTGGTGTGGCGTAGAGGCGGCGGAGAATAGGATAGTTCTACAGTCCGATACCCCGGCCTCTGCCGAGGTCTATGCCGTGGCTGAACGCGAGTTCCCGACCAAGGCTGCGGCCCGAGTCGATCCCAATGCCGAGGTCGCGCTTGCGACCCTCAAGGATGGATTCAAGCTGGGGATCGCGTTCAAGGCTCTTCGCCATGTCGCCCATCGCCGACCGTGTGGCCTTGTAACCGGACATATCGCCCGCCTGATACTGGCGCTCGCTGGCGCGGGTGAGCTTCCGCCAATCGTCCACGAAGCGGTCGGCGCGCCGGGCCGGGTCGGTGCGGATTTCGGTTTCGAGTTGGAGGGCGCGAATAGCGCGGTTGACCCGGCCCGTTGCAGCTTCCTGGGCGAGTTCCGGGTTCTTCTTGTAGGCGGCTTCGGCGTCGTGCGAGCCGTGGGGCCGCACGTCCTCGAAGACCTTGCGGGCTTCCTGCAATTCCTCCACCT
>JBDZUN010000212.1:0-6063 GCA_040255145.1 Hyphomicrobiales bacterium
CAGCCTGACCGGGCGGCGCATCGGCGCGATGGCCAGCGTGATCTGCGCCGCCCCCGACTATGTGGCACGCCACGGCGCGCCGGCCCATCCGCGCGACCTGAAACGCCACGCCTGCCTGCATTACGGCCAGCTCGCGACCGGCAACCGCTGGGTCCTGCGCGGACCCGACGGCACGGTCGAGATCGAGGCGCGCGGCCCCCTGT
Organism: Hyphomicrobiales bacterium; assembly: GCA_040255145.1. Lineage (GTDB taxonomy): Bacteria > Pseudomonadota > Alphaproteobacteria > JBDZUN01 > JBDZUN01 > JBDZUN01. The sequence continues at coordinate 204 of JBDZUN010000212.1, forward strand.
GCTCCAATAACGGCGACATCCTGTGCGAGGCGGCCTGCGCCGGCCTCGGCATCGCCATGCTGCCCGAATTCCTGGCCGCCAGGCCAGTGCGCGACGGCCGGCTGGTGCCGATACTGCCGGGCTGGTCGCAGGCCGAGGCGGCGATCTGGGCGCTGAGCCCGCCGGGGCGCCGGCCCGCCAAGGTCCGCGCCTTCACCGACTTCGTCGCCGAACGCATCAAGCAGTCCTGCGTCGCCGCGACGGAAGCGGTTAAGCTTGAGGCAACGAGAAGCTGAGGGAGGAAACCATGAGACTGCGCCAAGTCGTGATCGCCGCCGGCAAGCTCGATCCGGTGGTCGAGGCCCTGAATAAGCTGCTGGGATTGAAGGTCGCCTATCGTGACCCGCTGGTCGCGCATTACGGACTGGTCAATGCGGTCATGCCGGTCGGCGGCGAGTTCCTGGAGGTGGTACAGCCAACCCGCGACGACGCATCCGCCGCCCGCTATCTCACGCGCCGGGGCGGCGATGCCGGCTACATGGTGATCCTGCAGGACGGCGACGCCGCGGCGCAGAAGCGGCGGCTGGAAGCGATGGGCGTGCGCAGCGTCGACCACGGCGACACGGCGGAATTCACCTACACGCACTACCACCCGGCCGACTTCACCGGCGTGCTCGCCTCGATCGACACGATCAAGGGTGTGGCCGACTGGCAGGCGCCGCAGAGCGACTGGCCCTATGCCGGGCCGGACTGGCGCGCGCACCAGCCGGGTGGTGCGCCCGGCGGCGTCCACGGCATCCGCGCCGTCACCATCGCCAATCCCGAGCCGCAGGCGGCCGCCGCGCGCTGGGCCGAGCTTCTGGAAGCGGCGGTCTCGGACACGCCGCAAGGATCGGAGGTCCGGCTGGAGCGCGGCGCGATCCGCTTCGTCGCGCCGGGGCGCGACGGCGCCGTCGGTGTGGTCGGCTTCGACATTGCCGCAACGGAGCCGGACGCGGTCCGCGCAACCGCGCGCGGCCTGGGTCTGCCCTTCCAGGGCCAGGCGCCGACGGTCGGCGGCGTCGCGCTGAACCCGGTCGCGGCCTAGTGTCAGGATTTCGAAGTTCGCCTTATTTCGATATCGCGCTCTGAGCGAACTTCGAATCAAACCGACACCGGAAACAACAAGTTGCTAGTGTCCTTCGATTCTGAAATTCGCATCGCCTGCGATATCGAACTCCTGCGAATTTCAGAATCGGGACACTAGCGGCGGAATTACCGCCGCGTGCGCAACTTGCGGCGGAACGCGATACGCTCGTCCTCGCTCCCGAGTTCGGTGGCCAGCATGTCGTGGAAGTCGTCAAGACTGTGCGCCCGCTCCGCCGCCCGGCGTGCCAGCACCTTGGCGATCGGCCCGACGAACGAGGCGAGCGCCGCCTGTGCCGCGTCCACCGCCGCCGGCGCGATTCCCGCCGCATCGGTCTGCCCGCCCGGCCGCGATGCGCTGGCCCCCGGCACGCTGCCGTGGCCGCCGAGGAAGCGCGTGCGATCCGCCTCGCGCGGGATATGGACGGACAGGTCGCGATAGAACTCGTCCACGCTGGTCGCCGACTGCGCTACCCGGCGCACGAAAACGCGCGCCATCGGCCCGACATGGGATGCGAGCTCCCGCTCCGCCCGCTCGAGCAAGGCGGGGTCGAGCGTGCCGGTGCCGAGCGTGCCGGTGCCGACCACCGCCGGCGCCTCCCGCTTCGGCACGACGACGGTGGCGTCGGCCGGTGCCGGCGCGACCGGCGCGGGTAGACCAGCCAATCTCCGCAGGTCCGCGGCGAAGGCGCCGGCCGAGGCATAGCGCGCCTCCGGATCCTGCGCCACCGCCCGCCGCAGCACCTCGTGGACCGGCGGCGGCACCCGGTCCATCTCTTCGCCCCGCGACAGGTCGTGATGGGCCTGCTTGTAGAGCAATTGGGTCAGCGTGGCGCCGGCGAACGGCGTCTGCCCGACTAGCATTTCGTACAGCACGATGCCGGTCGCGAAAATATCCGCCCGCTGATCGACACTGGCGCCCAGCACCTGCTCCGGCGCCATGTAGCTCGGCGTGCCGATCATGACGCCGTCATGGGTCAGCGAAGTCCGGTTGAGCCGCGCGATGCCGAAATCCATCACCTTGACCCGGCCGTCGGGCAGCAGCACGACATTGGCCGGCTTGATGTCACGGTGGGTGATTCCGGCCGCATGCGCGTAATCGAGCGCATCCAGCACTTGCAGGGCGATCCCCAGCGCCGCCTTCTGGGCAAGCGCGCCGCGCGCGCGCAAGGCGTCGTGCAGGGTCTTGCCGCCAACCAGCTCCATGACGATGAAGGGGGCCGGCCCGTCCTCGGTGAAATCGTGGACCGCGACGATATTGGGGTGGGCGCAGCGGCCGGCCGCCTGGGCCTCGCGCCGGAAGCGGGCGCGGAAGTCCTCCCCGCGCTCGGCTTCGAGCAGTTCCGGCAGCACGACCTTGACGGCGACCGCACGGTCGATCAGCGGGTCGTGTGCGCGATAGACGGTGCCCATCGCGCCGCGGCCGAGCAGGCCGGTGACGCGGTAGCGGCCGATGGCATCGGGCAGGTTCGCGGTCATCCCTCCAGCATCTTCATCGCGCTTTGCAGGCTGCGCCGCATCCGGTTGAAGGCGGCGCTGAGCGCGGCGATCTCGTCGCTGCCCTTGCGCTCATAATCCTCGACATCGGCCTCGCCCAGGCTGACCGCCGTGGCGATGCGCGACATCCGCACCACCGGCCGGATGACGACGTAGTGCAGCAGCACGTTGAGCAGGATCAGGATCACCACGAATACCACCGCCAGGACGCCCATGACGGTGAGGAACGCCGTCTCCGCGTGCGACAGGGGCAACGCCATCGGCACCGACACGATCTGCGCGCCGATCGTATCGTTCAATTGCCAGCCGAAGCCGTTGGCGGTGCCGTATTTGCGGATCAGCGATGCGGGCGCGTTGGCCGGCACGCTGTGGCAGGTCAGGCATTGCGGGTCGCGGATCGTGATCGGATGCGCGAGCACCAGCGACCGCCCGGTCGGCGTGTTGCGCTCGGCGATCAGCTCCTTGCGGTCGGGCGTATTGCGGAACGCCTGGATGATGTCCGCCTCCCAGTCCGAGGCCCGGTCGATCGGGTTGGTCGGGTTGAGCGCGGCTTCCTTGTAGACGTAGTTCGGATGTTTCTTGCGCAGGTGGCGCAGGTTGGTCTGCGCCGCGAAGCCCGGCACCGAGACCGGCTGGAAGTTTTCCAGGTTCAGCGGCATGACCAGGGGGTCGACCTGATTCGCGGTGTAGCTGCGGATCGCGTTCGCGGCTTCCAGCATGATGCGCGCTTCCTGCAGCACCTCGTTGCGTGCGTGGCGCTGGAACAGACGCTGGAGGACGAAGCCCGCGCCGGCCAGGCCGAACAGGAACACGATCACGAAGACCAGGTTGAACTTGGTGCGCAGCCCCATCGCAACGTTCCCCCCGAACCAGGCCCTCCACAGTGAGCAACCTTGTTCAGGCCGCCGCTCCCGGATTCGACCGGAATACTAATAGGATTCCGTTGTCGGAGCGTTAATGCGGATCGGCGGGCCAGCCCGGCGTGGGAGGTCCCGTCGCGTCTCTGACCGACTATTTGCCAAGCGGCCCTACGGTCTCGAATATGGCGCGTCCGACACCAGCCATCCGCAGGGGGCCGCCGTGGTTGCACTTGCCGTGCGTTCCATCGTCATCGTGCTGACCGCCTTATCCTTCGCCGTGGCCCATGCGCAGTCGCCAGCCACGGCGCCGGCGCAGCCCGCCCCTGCCGCGCAAGGCGACCAAGGCATCCAGGCCAAGCACGACCAGGCGGTCGCGCTGGACGCGGCAGGCCGGCCAAAGGAGGCCATCCCGCTGTTCCAGGCGGTGATCGCGCAGATCGAGGCGCAGGGCGGCCCGAACGCTCCGGCCCTGGCGCCCGTCCTGGCCAATCAGGCGACCGCCTATGCCGACGCCGGCGAATACGACCAGGCGGACGCGGCGCTGAAGCGTGCCATTTCGGTCGCGGAGCACCAGCCGGGCGACAACGCGCTGGAACGGGGCCGGCTGCTCGCCAACCTCGCCTCGCTCGACAGCCGGCGCGGCGCATTCCAGAGCGCCGACCGCCTGTTCGCCCAGGCCGACGACGCGCTGCGCGCGGTCCAGGGCGTCGACCGTGCGATCTACCTGACCGAGCGTGCCTCGCACGACCTGCGCATGGGCCGCGCGGCCGCGGCGGAGAAGGAGGAGACCGAATCGCTCCGCCTCAAGCAGGCCGCCAAGGCCGACCCCCAGCTCATCGCCGAAAGCGACAACAACCTCGGCGTCATCTATTTGCAGATGGGCCGTTTCGCCGAAGCGGAGCAGAAGCTCCGCGCCGCCCTGGCGCAATGGGAACAGGCGCTGGGGCCGGATCATCCCAAGGTGGCCGACGCGCTGACCAACCTGTCGGACGTCTACACCCAGACTTCGCGCTTCGACGACGCGCTGCAGGTGAGCGAGCGCGCCCTGCGCATCCGCCAGAAAGCCTACGGCGCCGATCATCCCAAGACCGCCGCCGCGCTGAACAACCTGTCCTCGATCTATCTCGCCTCCGGCGATCCGGCCCGCGCCGCCGAATATGCTCAGCAGGCCATGACGGCGATGGTCGGCGCCCAAGGCCCGACCCATCCGGACGTCGCGGTCGCACTGGACAACGTCGCCGAATTGCTGCTGACGCAGAAGCGCGGCGCCGAGGCGGTCAAGCTGTTCGAGCGCGCGCTGCGCATCCGTGTCGCCGCCTACGGCAAGGACCATCCGGCGGTGGCGACCAGCCTGCTGAATGTCGGGCGCTTCCTGTTCGACAATTTTCAGAAGGAGCAAGGCGTCGCGCCGGCCCAGCGCGCCCAGGAGGTCACGGCGCTGGAGCAGCTCTTTTCCCAGGCCGATGCGATCATCGTCAAATCGCTCGGCCCGGACCATCCGTGGCGGATCGAGACCCTGTCGCGGCTCGCGCTGCTATGGCGCGAGCAGGGCCGCTACCGCGAGGCGCTGGACGCCGCGCGCACCGGCGCCCACCTCGCCCAGGCCGCGTATCGCCAGATGGGCTCGATGGCCGCGGAGGAGCGCCGGCGCGGCCTGGGCCGCTACCGCAATGCATTCGAGGCTTATCTGGTGGTGATGACCGATCCGGCCGTCGCCAGGCTGGGCGGGATTTCCAGCGACGAGGCCTTCGAGATCGGCCAATGGGCGCAGGTCAGCACCGCCTCGGTCGCGCTGCAGCAGGCCGCGGCGCGGGTCGGCAGCCAGCGGGGCGACGCGCTCGGCGGCCTGGTGCGCACGCACCAGGCCGCGCTCGACCGCGCCCGCACGCTCGACAAGCGGCTGATCGAGGCGGTCAGCCTGCCGCCAGCCCAGCGCAACGCGGAAGCGGAGCACGAAGCCTACCTGTCATGGCAGCAGGCGCTCGCCGACGTGCGCAGCGCCGACAGCAAGCTGAAGACCGCCTTCCCGCAATATTACGCAGCGTTCCACTTCACGCCGGTGCCGACGGCAAAGCTGCAGCAGGTGCTGCGGCCGGGTGAGACGCTGGTGAGCTTCGTGGTCGCGCCGACCGAAAGCTTCGTCTGGTCGATCGACCGCGACCATGCCGCGCTCGCGGAAATTCCGGCCGGCGCGCCGCAAATCGCCAAGGCGGTCAAGCGGCTGCGCGACGGCGTCGACGTCAGCCTGACCGGCTCGCTGGCCGCGACCGGGTTCGACGCGGCCGAGGCCTACCGGCTCTACCAGTTGCTGTTCAAGCCGATCGCCGCCTCGCTGGGACAGGCCGGGCAGCTCATCCTGGTGCCGGACGGCGACCTGTTCCGCCTGCCGTTCGGCATGC
>JBDZUN010000213.1:0-6047 GCA_040255145.1 Hyphomicrobiales bacterium
ACTATTCGCGCTTTGACACCGGCGGCATCCATACCGGCGGCAACCGTGGCGATAGCACGCTGCGCGCCATGGTGATCAGTGATCGCGGCATCTACCGCCCCGGTGAAAACGGCCATGTCGCCGTGATCAGCAAGCGTGATGACTGGCAGCCACTGCCGGACAGCCCGATCGAGATTACGGTTACCGACCCGCGCGGCAAGATCCTGCGCAAGCAACGCCAGCGCCTGGCCGACGACGGCCGGATCGAGCTGGTTGTGCCCTATCAGCTCAAGGGCCTGCACGGCGACGAAGGCCGGCTCACGGCGGTCGAGGTTGGCGACCCCAAGGGCGAGCCGCGCATGTTGAACGCCGACGTGCTGCTGCCGTTTTACGGCCTGTCGATGGAGCTCGGCCCGATCGCCGAATGGGGCCTCAATCTGGACGTGCACCGCATCGCGGTCGCCCCGGCAAGCGGGGAGACCAACGTGCCGGGCATCTTCGCCATCGGCGACATCGCGAGCTATCCCGGCAAGCTCAAGTTGATCCTGTCGGGCTTTTCCGAAGCGGCGATGGCCTGCCACGCCGCGCACCGGATCGTGTTTCCGGACACCGAGCTGCATTTCGAATATTCGACGACGCGCGGCGTCCCCGGCCTGCCAGGCTGACAAGCTCGGCCGACCGGAACGGCAACGGCCGCCGGCCCGTCGCTTCGTTTGACGGAAAGCGCCGGGCCGACGAGCGTTTTCCGAGCCTATTCGGCCGCGAGCGCCTGCGGACGGCGGATGCCGGTGCCGTGCCGCAACAACCGGCCCGACCGCGCGTCGGTCTGACGGTCGTCCTCGATCGTGACCTGGCCATTGACCAGGATCCAGCGATAGCCCTGCGCCCGCTGGACGCGACGCCATTCGCCGCCCGGATAGTCGTGCGCGATCTCGCCGGGAAGCGCCTTCAGGTTCTCATAGTCGTAGACCATGATGTCGGCCGGCGCGCCCTTCTTGATCACGCCGCGGTCATGGAAGCCCGCGACCATGGCGGGTAGCGCGCTGAGCCGCCAATGGGCATGTTCCAGCGAGCACATCTTATGCTCGCGCACCATGCGCGCGATCGTCTCGGTCGGATAGCGCCCTGCAGTGAAGAATTTGGTATGGGCGCCGCCGTCGGACACGCCGAGCAGGACGTGCGGATCGTCGATCACCTCCTTGAGCAAGGTGGAATCGACATTCGGTGGCTGGGCGTAGAACTCGGTCTCGAGCTTATCCGCAACCGCGATGTCGAGCATCGCATCGACCGGATGCTTGTTCATTCGGCGGGCGATCTCGCCGACGGTCAGGTCGAGCCACTGCTTCGTCTCGTCGCTCTTCGGGCCGCAGACGACGATGCCCTCGAGCGGCCCGGTCGCGGCGCGCGGCGGCTCTTGCATCATCGCCTTGCGGCGCTCCGGGTCCGAGAGCTTTTGCAGCCGTTCCTCCAGCGTCCCCGTGGTCGCCTGGCACCAGGCTTCGGAATCGTCGAACAGATTCCAATCCTCGAAGGTGAAAGCGAAGCCCGCGTCGGTGGTGACGCCCTGGCCGTAGACGCGGAGGCCTTGTTCGTGGCAACGGTGCAGCCAGCCCAGAACCTCGCGGTGGATCTGCGGCTGATGGTCGAAGACCTGGACGACATTATAGAGGATCGGCCGCCCACTGACCTTGGCGAGTTCCTCGATCTGCGCTTCGTCCCGCTTGGGATCGTTCGTCCGCACAATGGTCTGGATGAAGCCGTCGTTGCGCCGCCCCAGCACCTCGGCGAACGCCCGGCAGATGTCGAAATGCATGACATCGGTCGGCATCGGTCCGCCATCATAGTCGCGCTGCGCCGCCGACCAGCCGTCCGGCGGCAACCTTTGCGCCGACCAGCCACAACCGCCGGCATCGAGCGAATCGTCGAGCAGCCGGCACATCAGGTCGAGTTCACGCTCGGTCGGCCGTTCGCCCGCCTTCGCGCGTTCCAGGCCCATCACGTAGATCAGCAGCGGCGCGACAGGCACATAGGGCAGGATGTTGATCGACTTAGGCGTGCGGTCGACCGCATCGAGGAATTCGGGGAACGTCTCCCAGGTCCACGGCAGGCCTTCCTTCATGGCGGCCAGCGGGATCGCCTCGACCCGCGTCATCGACAGCATCGCGCGCTCGCGCATCTCCGGCTTCACGGGCGCGAAACCGAAACCGCAATTGCCGATCACGACCGAGGTGATGCCGTGCCAGCTCGAAATCGAGCAATAGGGATCCCAGAATAGCTGCGCGTCATAGTGCGTGTGCAGATCGATGGCGCCCGGCGCCACGATCAAGCCGTCGGCGTCCAGCACCCGCTCGCCCTCCGCGGCGGAAATGAAGCCGATCTCCCGTATCACGCCGTCCTTGATACCAATGTCGCCACGGTAGCGTGGAATTTGGGTGCCATCGACGATGGTGCCGCCTTTGATCACGATATCGTATCGAGCCATGGGTTCCTCCCGACGTTATTCGCCATTTGTTGGCTTATGGACCTCGCTTCGCGAGGCCCAATAAGGCTCCCCCATGTTGATAATCATGTCAATATAAACGGACCGGACGCACGCGCTTCCGCGTCGCCCTCGCGATCGCCTGCTCAGGCGGGGGTTGCCGGCTGCGGCAGGTGACAGACCACACGGGTGCCGCGGCCGGGTTCGGACACAAGCTCGAACCGTCCCCCGTGCAATTCGATCAGGCTGCGCACCAGGGTCAGGCCGAGGCCGGCGCCGCGCTGGCCGGGATCGACCGGGCGGCTCTCGAACTTGGCGAAGATCGCATCGCGGTCCTCCGGCGCGACACCGGCGCCGTTATCGCGCAGCCAGATGCGCACCTCGTCCGCGTCGCGCTCCGTGCCGAGCACCAGGGTGTCGTCCGGCGCGCTGGCCTGGATGGCATTGGCGATCAGGTGGCGCATCACCTGCCGCAACCGCCGTTCGTCGGCGCGCAGCGCGCCGATATCGGGCGGGCAATCGATCCGGATCGTCAGATCCTCGCCCAGCCGCTCGCGCGCCTTGTCCACCGCGCGCTCCAGGAACGGCAGGATATCGAACGTGTCGAAGTCGAGCTGGAAGTTGCCGGCCTCGATGGTCGCGAGATCGAGCATGTCCTCGATCAGGCGCATCAGCTCCTCCGACGCGTCGAGCACGCCGCGGGTATATTCATGCTGCCGCTCGGTCAGCGGGCCGAAATATTCGTGTTCCAGGATTTCGCCGAAGCCGATGATCGCGTTGAGCGGCGTACGCAACTGGTAGGAGACGTGCGCGATGAACGCGCCCTTGAGCCGGTCGGCCGTTTCCAGCGCGTCGGCCCGCTCGCGCAACGCGCGCTGGATGCGCACGGAATCGGTCACATCCTGCCAGGTGAGCAGGGTGGCGCCGTCGGGCAGCGGCACGCCGGTATAGTCGATCACGACCTCGTCGATCCGCTCGATCCGCCCGCGCAGCACCGACCGCTCGGCGCCGATGCCGGCGATCGCGCCCTTGAGGCCGGCCCAGAAGGCGGGATCGTCGTGGCGCACGGCGCAGGCGCCGAATACCCGGTCGACATGGGGCCGATCGATCAGGGTTTCGGGATCGAGGTCCCACAGGGCGGCGAAGGCCGGGTTGAACAGTTCGAGCCGGCCGCCGGGGCCGAACAGGGCGACGCCCTCGAACAGGTTGTCCAGCGTCTCGCGCTGTACGCCGATCAGGGCGTTGTAGGACCGTTCGAGGCCGAGGCGATCGGTCACGTCCTCATAGAGAAAGATCAGCCCGCCGGCGGGGTGCGGCTGCGCCATGACGTGCAGGGTCGCGCCGTCGGCCAGGTGCCACATCTCCGACAACGGCTCGCGCAACGACGTGTGCAGGTCGAGGATGCGCGCCTTCCAGGCGCGGAAGTCGATCTCCTCGGGCAGGCGGCGCTGCGCGCGCATCGCCTCCAGCACGTCGCCGTGATGCGGCTGCTCGTCGAGCCAGCGCGGCTGCAGCCGCGCCAGGTCGGAAAAGGCCGGGTTGAAGAACGAGAGGTGCCGGTCGGGGTCGAACACCGTGACCGCCGTGCTCATGGTGTCGAGCAGCGCGTGCTGGCCCTCGACATGGCGGTCGAATGCGGCGCGGGCGGCCTCACCCTCGGTGATGTCGAAGGCGAAGCCGGCCACGCCGTCGTCCAGCGGCAGCTCGACCGCGTCCAGCGTGCGCGGCTCGGCGCCGATCACGACCCGCTGGCGCTTGAGCCGGCCGAGGTCGTCGGCCGCCGCCGGCGGCAGCAGGTTCTCGTTGCGGGCGACCGCTTCCCGGGCCGAGCCGAGTTCGACCGCCTCGGCATAGCGGGCATTGGTCCAGACCAGCCTGCGGCCGGCGTCGCGCAGCCAGATCGGCAGCGGCGCGAGGTCGGCGACCCGGCGCATCCGCTCCGCCTCGTCACGCGCGGCCGCGAGCTCGGCGCGCAACTGCGCGACCTCGCTGCGCAGCACCGAGGCATCGCGCACCCACAATGCGGCCGCCGCACCGCCTGTCCGGCCCTCCAGTTCCAGCGTGCCGCCATCGGCGGTCTGCATCCGGAATGCAAACGGCTCGCCCGTTGCCAACAGCCGCTCGACCGCCACCGCCAGACGCGCGGAATCGGCCGGGGCCAAGCGCGCGCGGACGCCATCCAGCCCCGCCGATCCATCTCCGTCAGCGGCGCTGAAATGACGTTCGGCGCCGCTGCCATCCCACAGGATCAGGGTTTCGTCGCCGCGGACGAGCAGGCGTTCGAGCTCGCCGCGCCGGGCGTCGAGCGCCGCGGCACGCCGCCGCCAGTCGACCGCGGCTTCGCCGTCGTCGCGGCTGCGGCCGTTCGCGGCCTGTCGGGCCGACTGAAGGAACGCCATGGCCATCGCGGCCAATCCCTGAACAGCCTGCGGCGGCGGGCCGCGCCGGTCGTCCCTACAACGCCGGGATCAGATCAGTAGCGGTAATGATCCGGCTTGAACGGGCCCGCTTGCGGCAGGCCGAGATACTCGGATTGCTTGTCGCTCAATTCGGTAAGATGCACGCCCAGCTTCGCCAGGTGAAGGCGCGCCACCATCTCGTCGAGCTTCTTCGGCAGCACGTAGACCTTCTTGCCGTACTGGGCGGAATTACGCCACAGCTCGATCTGCGCCAGCACCTGGTTGGTGAAGGACGCGCTCATGACGAAGCTGGGATGGCCGGTGGCGCAGCCCAGATTGACCAGCCGCCCCTCGGCCAGCAGGATCAGCCGTCTGCCGTCGGGAAACTCGACCTCGTCGACCTGCGGCTTGACCGGGTGCCATTTCAGGTTGCGCAGCGCTGCAACCTGAATCTCGCTGTCGAAATGGCCGATATTGGACAGGATCGCCCGGTCCTTCATCTGACGCATGTGGTCGATGGTGATGACGTCGACATTGCCGGTCGCGGTGACGAAGATGTCGCCGATCGGCGCCGCCTCGTCCATCGTGACGACCTGATAGCCTTCCATCGCCGCCTGCAGGGCGCAGATCGGGTCGATCTCCGTCACCAGCACGCGGGCGCCCTGGTTGCGCAGCGAGGCGGCCGAGCCCTTGCCGACGTCGCCGAAGCCGCACACGACCGCGATCTTGCCCGCGACCATCACGTCGGTCGCGCGCTTGATGCCGTCGACCAGGCTTTCGCGGCAGCCGTAGAGGTTGTCGAATTTCGACTTGGTCACCGAATCGTTGACGTTGATCGCCGGCACCGCCAGCGTGCCGGCCCGCTCCATCTCATAGAGGCGGTGCACGCCCGTCGTCGTTTCCTCCGACAGCCCGCGCACGTCGGCCAGATAGGCCGGATATTTCCGGTGCATCAGCTGGGTCAGGTCGCCGCCATCGTCCAGGATCAGATTGGGCCGCCAGCCGCCCGGGCCGTCGACGGTCTGCTCGATACACCACCAGAATTCCTCCTCGCTTTCGCCCTTCCAGGCGAAGACCGGAATACCGGCGGCGGCGATGGCGGCGGCGGCGTGGTCCTGGGTCGAGAATATGTTGCACGAGGACCAGCGGATCTCTGCGCCCAGCGCAATCAGCGTCTCGATCAGCACGGC
>JBDZUN010000214.1:0-5971 GCA_040255145.1 Hyphomicrobiales bacterium
TGGCATCCACTTTTGCTGGAAACGCTCTAGCGGCGGCGCCTCAACGATCGTCGCGGCCGTCGCGGCTCGTTCTCCAGATCGTCCGCCGCACCGACAAGGAAACAGGCCTGACGGTGCCGTCCTGGGTGGTCGAGCGGACCCTCCTGGCGGATGAGCAGCCTTCGTGCTGCGACGTATCGTCCATCCCTGAACATCTCAAACGGGCTCCAAGGAGGTCGTGGGCAAAGCTCAAACTCGCCCGCAGATACTGAGATGAGTTGGGCTGCCGCAATCCCCCTCTCCACGAGCCGGAGAGGGGGAGGCGTTTCGATGCCTAGTATTCGTCGCGGAACGTTCCGCCCAAGGCACCCGCGGCGCTTGCGATGAAGGCGCCGATCATCATCGACAGGGCGGTCAGGATCGAAATCTGCGCGGTGCGCTTGCGCGCCGCATCGGCCGCCTGCCGCGCCTTGTCGGATGCCGTATTGATCTGGTCAATCACCGCATCCACACGGCTCGCCGCCGCCGGCGCATCGAGATTCGCCTGTTCGGATACGAGCTGGACGAGATAGGCGTGATCGCCGGACGACAGAGCGACGTGGCCGTTGTCGATACTCCGGGCAAGGATCCCTGCCGCCTCGATCCGCGAATCCGACCGGTCGCCACGAGCGCCGCTGGACGAACGGAAAAGCGTACCTACGAAGTATTCCCAGCCGGCCATGCCGGCCGCGTCTGGCTGACCCACGTCGGCCTGATCGACATTGGACGATGCGGCCGACGCGACGTCCGCCACGCCCTTGGCGATCCCGCCGACCGCGGAAGCGGTAAACGACGCAAACAGGAGCACGCCGACGAGACTGGCGACCGCCCAGGCGAGAAAGCCATGGGCTGTGTCGCGGAAGAACGTTTCGTCCGCATGGACGCGATCCCATTTCGACCGCAATCGGCCTGCCAGGAAACCACCGAAGGCTGACGAAACCCACTGCACCACGACCGCGGCGATCGCAGCGGAGATACCGACGGTCGTGGCCGAAACGCCTGTCCCCGGCCACGGCGAGACCATGGACAATCCCACACCGGAACCAAGGACGGACAAGATGATCGCGGAAATGATCGCCGCTACCGCACCGGCAATGATCGCACCCCATGTCAGGGAGACCGGCGAGGCGTCGGAATAGAGTGGAGGTGATCCGGCGCTGGGCGCGGGCTGGGATATCGTTGCCATTTCGCTGCTCCCCCCTAGTGCCAAAACAGCAATATCAGGATGATGATTGGAATCGGCACCCCAAGTAGCCACAGCAAACATCCACGGCCCATGTCGTCCTCCCAATGGTTCCTTCGGGCATGAATGCCGCGCCTGGCGGATAATCCGTCAGTTGCTCATTCTTCAAGCAAACGTCCCGGGCGCGACTTCGGTCGCGAACGAAAGGGAAAATGGGCGGCGTAAGCCGGGCCCTGCCGAGCCACGCCAACATGGCGCCGGATCGCCCGCCCATCCAACGCGATCTCCGGCGGCCCGAACCGGCGATCCGGACCAACGCGCGTGACGCGGTGGCCCGTTGCCCCAGATCGTGTCCGATACCGCCCCTTAGTTGAACGACCAGCGGATCGCGCCGGACACGGTGCGGAAGGCGCCGCGGTCGGGGCCGCGAGCCGCGTCGATGCTCAGCCTTCGCCCATGCCCTCGGCAGGCTGCGGGGCAGCGCCGGCGCGCACACCCTCCTCGATCCGCCGGCCGACACCTGTGTCGATCTTCTTCCAGTAATCGATCGCGCGCGTCAGCACTTGGCCTTTCACCCCGCCCAGCAGGCTGCCGGCCACCTGCGCGACGAGACGGTCGCGCTGCGCATCGTCCAACACCTCGCGCACCAATGTTCCGGGCTGGCCGAAATCGTCGTCCTCCGCGTGAAGCGTATAGGCGGCGCGAACCATGTCGCCGTCGGCTTCCCATCCGTCAGGCACAGGGCCGGTATCGTCCGCCCACGGACGCCCCCCGCTATTCGGCGCATAGACCGGCGCGTTGCCGCTGTGCTCGTAAGCCATATGGCCGTCGAACATATAGGTGTTGATCGGAACCTTCGGCCGGTTGACCGGAAGCTGATGAAAATTGGTGCCGATACGGTTGCGCTGGGCATCGTTATAGGCGAAGGCGCGGCCAAGCAGCATCTTGTCCGGCGACAGCCCGATGCCCGGAACGGTATTGCCGGGCGAAAACGCCGCCTGCTCGATCTGAGCAAAGAAGTTATCCGGATTGCGGTTGAGCGTCATCCTGCCCACCTTGATCAGCGGATAATCCTTGTGCGGCCAGATCTTTGTCAGATCGAACGGATTGAAGCGATAGGTCTTGGCATCCGCGTAGGGCATGACCTGAACGGATAGCGTCCAGCTTGGGTGATCGCCGCGCGCGATGGCCTCGAACAGGTCGCGGCGATGGAAATCCGCATCGAGTCCCGCCATGGCGGAGGCTTCTTCATTGGTGAAGAACGCCATGCCCTGATCGGTGTGGAAATGATACTTCACCCAAAACTTCTCGCCACCTGCGTTGACCCACATATAGGTATGCGAGCCGTATCCGTTCATGTTGCGCCAGGTGCGCGGCAAGCCGCGCGCGCCCATCACATAGGTCACCTGATGGGCGGTTTCCGGATTACTCGACCAGAAATCCCACTGCATGTGATTGTCGCGCAGACCCGAGTCGGGAAGCCTCTTCTGACTACGGATGAAATGCGGGAACTTCATTGGATCGCGCACGAAGAAGACCGGCGTGTTGTTGCCGACCAGATCGTAATTACCCTCGCTGGTATAGAATTTGAGCGAGAAGCCGCGCACGTCGCGCCAGGTGTCCGGGCTGCCAGCCTCCCCTGCCACCGTCGAAAAGCGCGCCAACATCTCGGTTGAAGCATCTTTCTGGAAAAGCGCCGCCTTGGTGAAGGCCGAAACATCCTCTGTGATCTTCAGTTCGCCAAAGGCGCCCGCGCCCTTGGCGTGCGGCTGGCGCTCAGGAACCTTTTCACGGTTGAAATGCGCCATCTGCTCCAGGAAATGGACGTCGTGAAGCAGGATCGGGCCATCCGGGCCGACGGTCAGGGAGTTGCGGTCGCTGGGTGCGGGCGCTCCGGCTCCAGTGGTGGAGCCAACGGCGGGATTCGTGCGCGTGTCCGACATGAGAGGTCGCCTAAGTTGTGTATTTCGAATGCGTTCACAATCGAGGAGCCGACAAAGGCTACACCTTATCGGCGCCCGGAGTCATAACCGCCGGCCGCGAACGGCGAGAATCCAAAGCAAGGTGCCCGCCGTGGCCAATTCCCTACCGCGCGAGGTCAAATCCTCATGCCGGGCTGCTGGCGGTCGCCGCCAACCACCTGCGGCGCATCGGGCCGCCCCGCGCATGATCCCTGGCGCATGCGTGGATCGCGCGCTTGGGCTTCGGGAGGCGGCCATCCTCAACCATGATCCCTGGCGCATGCGTGGATCGCGCTGGTATGAATCCCCCGGCGTGAAAAACCGGATCGTCAAGGCCGCGCCGATAAGATCGGGCGCGCGCAAAGGGAGGTGAACGGCGATGGATACGGCGGAGCTTGAAAAGCGGATCACCCGCATGGAAGACATCGAGGCGATCAAGCAGCTCAAGGCGCTTTATTGCGAAATCTGCGATGACATGCACAATCCCGATCGCATCGAGGCCCTGTTCGCCGAGGACGGTATTTGGGAAAGCCCCGATTTCGGCAAGGCGGTTGGGCATGCCGAAATCCGCGAACTGTTCCGCAATTTCCAGAAGATGTTCAGCTTCTCCCAGCACAACATCATGAATCCGCGGATCCAGGTCGACGGCAACCGCGCCACCGGCATCTGGTACATCATGGGGCCGTGGACCTACACCGACACCAGTGAGGAGAAGTGGCTGGCGCTGCGCTATGACGATGACTACGTCAAGATCGGCGGCCAGTGGAAATATCAGCACCTGCGGGCCGTCCTGCGCATGACCGCCGATCGCTGACGCCGGTTCGGCTAAAGCGTTTCCAGCAAAAGTGGATGCCACTTTTGCGGTTCGGAAACGCGATAAACCAAAGACTTAGAGGTCGTTCAGCGTTTCCATGAAACGGTGAACGGCTCTAGAGGCCGCTCGACATCAACGACGACGCCCGGGGCTCGCCGGGGCCGAAGCCCGCGGTCTGATCGGCATCGGCCTCCGCCGGCGGCGCCAGCATGCGCGCGGCGAGGCGTTCCGCCGCCTGGCGGATATCCGGGACCGCGGTGATCTCCCAGAACGCGCCGCGCGTCGGCGGGCCCAGGGCGAATATCCGGTCCGACGGCGTTCCGGCGTGGTCGATCACACCCCCGTCCGCGGCCACGTCGAGGCCGAGGTGCAGGCGATCCGGCCGCGCGCGGCCGAGACCGAGCAGATGCCGGACCAGCGGGTCGCGGACGCGATTGTAGTCGCAGAGCGGACCGGTGCAGTTCACGACCCAGCGGACGCAGAACGGCCGTCGCGCCGTGGCGCCGCGCGGCGACCACGTGCCGGCCAGCGCGCCGTCGGCCTCGGCGATCGCGACGATGCGACCGGCGGCGATCGTCAACCGGCCGTCGCGCTCGAGCCCACGGACATGCGCCGCGACCTGGGGCGCCATGCGGTGGCGATGGACGTCCCACCACGGCTGTAGGTGACGCAGGAACCGTTGCCGTTCGGCGGGTTCGAGCTGACGCCACAAAGCCTGCGTGTGGGGGCGCAGGCCGTCGATCACGCCGCGCCAGCCGTCCCCCGCGGCTTCCGCCTGTGCCGCCGCGGCGCGAACGACGCGCAGCAGGGCGCGCGCCCGCCGGGGCGCGGCCGCCGCATCCGCAATCGGCGGACAGGGACGGCTCGGCGCGTGCACCCTGGGCAGCAGGCCGTGCCGGGATATCGCCAGCACCGGCCCGCGATGGCCGAGTGTGTCGAGCTCCAGCAGCACGTCGATCATGGTCAGCCCCGTGCCCAGCAGCAGGACCGGATCATCAGCGCCGATCGCGCGCAGGGCCGGCCAATCCCAGGGGTCGTGCAGGAACCCGGCCGCATGCACCACGGGGCTCAGGCTGGGCGGCGGCGCCGGCGGGAAATTGCCGGGACACAAGGCGACCCGGTCGACCGGCAGGCTGCGACCATCGGCGAGGCGGACGATCAGGCGGCCGTCCCGCTCGGCCACCGCGACGGCCTGTGTCCGAACATGCCTGAGCCGGACCTCGGAGACGGCGGCGCGGCTCTGCCGCAGGACATCGGCGACATAGCGGCCGAACAGGGCACGCGGTGCGAAGGAATCGACGCGCCAGCCATCCGCCGGCGCCGGCGCATTGGCGTCGAGCCAGCGCACGAAACCATCGGGCTCCTGCTCGAACGCGCTCATGTTGCCGGCCCGCACATTCAGAAGATGGGCGGGATTGGTCGTCGAATAGGCAACGCCGCAGCCGACCGCCGCGCGCGGTTCGATCATCACAAGGTCGAGCGGCCGTGAAGCCCGCCGCAGAAGCTGAATCGCCAGCAGGCCGCCACTGACGCCCCCGCCGACGATCGCGATCGCCGGCCGCGCGGACGCGCCCCGGTCGTTTCGCTCGCGGCGGGCGATCATCGGCTTTGGCGGTTCGAGGGAATAACGGGCATATCCAAGCGGCGGACTTTCGCTCATGAGCGGTCCGGGCCGGCATGTGCCGGCCCCTCCGTGCGACGGCGATGCCGGCCGGGCCCTGGTGCGCGACCTGCCGTCATCTTTACCGCATTTCGCCGATCGCCGCGACTTCGGACCGAATCGCTATTCCAGCGGCCGGGCGCATGGGAATCCGGACGACGATAGCCAGCCGCCCCAAGCGCACGAAAATGAGCGATTGTAGTTTCCGCCGGACCGTGTACTATCCTACAACGGAACGGACGTAGTTGGCGCGGTAATCCGCGCGAAGCCCGCACGAAAAAGTACGGTTTCTTCTTCCCAACGCTGACGATCCTTGCCCTTTGCACGCCGGGGTC
>JBDZUN010000215.1:0-5958 GCA_040255145.1 Hyphomicrobiales bacterium
GTCGATGTCACGTTCGAGGAATGGAAGGGAATGGTGCATGTCTGGCACGCCTTCCATCCCTTCGTGGCGGAGGCGCGTGAGGCGATCAAGCAGGCCGGCGCATTCGCCAGAGACCGCATGGGACAGCCAAAGCGGGAAGCGTCCTGAGGCCCAACCGGCCAGAAAAGGATGTCCGGATTGGTGCCGACGGCAGGATTTGAACCTGCGACCTACTGATTACGAATCAGTTGCTCTACCCCTGAGCTACGTCGGCATAAGCGGTCGAGAGCGTATTACGATCAGATTGAACCGCTTCAGACTCCGATGTCATCCCCGCGGAGGCGGGGATCCAGTAAACTTCGAGGTTCGAAAGTATCTGCCGAATCCGCCGCCTACTGGATCCCGGCTCGTGCACGGCGCTGCCGTGCTGGGCCGGGATGACACCGAGAAATGTGGTTTCATCCAACCGCAAACCGCTCGCAGGGCCGGTCATTCCGGCCCGGATCGGCGTGAAGCCCGCCCCCATATAGGCAAAATCCGGTGGGGCTGCAATGCGGCCGCGCGCCCTGCGGCCCGAACCTCACCCCCGCCGCCCGGCCGCGCCGAAGTCCGGATCGGCGTCGGGGCCGGGATCGTCGGGCGCGCGCGGCAGGACGGTAGCATGGCTGGCCGAGATGCCGGTTTCGTCGTCGGGCGGCGCCGGGGGAACAGCGGCGGATGGAACGGCCTCGGGTCGCGGCGCGTCGGGCACCGGCGGCGGTGGTTCGGGCAGCATGCCGGCGGCCGGCGCCGCGTGGGACGCCAGCGCCGGGACTCCAGCCGGGGCCAGCCAGCTCAGAGTATCGAAGCCGCCGCAGGCCGGGCACAGCGCGTCCCACTGCCCGCCGTCGTCGTGGCCGCAGGCCCGGCACAGCCAGACCGGATCGCGCGGCGCCTGCGCCGCCCGCGCCATCCATTGCCGCGCCGCGGCCTCGTCATGCTCGGCCTGGGCCAGCACGGCGCGCAGCGCGCTGCTATGTGCGCTCGGCTCGCGCGCCAGCGGATCGAGCGCGGCATGCGCGGCCACAAGATCGCCGGCGCCGATCGCCTGCTCCGCGATCATCAGCCGGCTTTCGCGTGCGTTCGGCACCGCCTCGACCAGAATGCGCGTTCGGGCCAGCCGCTGTGCCGGCGTCTCGCCCGGCTCCAGCGCCCAGAAAGCGACGGCGAGCGCGGGGTGCGGCCCCTCCGTCCACGCGGTCTGCAGCACTTTGGTGGCGCGGCGCGCATCGCCGGCGGCGGCGAGCCGCCGCGCCAGGATGACGGTCGCCGGCGCGAAGCGCGGATCCAGCTTGTTGGCGCGGGCCGCCAGGTCGCGCGCCTCGTCGTCGCGGTGGGCCTCCTCGGCGTCGCGTGCCCGCGCCGACCACAGCACGACGCGCCGACGGCGCAGGGCCGCCTCGTCGATGACGTGGGCGCGCCTCATCTCCTCGGCCAGGGCTTCGGCACGTGTCCAGTCGCGCACGCCGCAGGCCAGTTCGAACAGGCTGCCGAGGATCCACGGTCCCTTGGGGCGCAGGGTGCGGGCGCGGTCGAGCAGGGGCAGGGCGGCCTGTCGATCGCCCCGGCGCAGGGCCTGCACCGCCAGGCCGCGCAGGCCCAGGAACTCGGTGTCCGGCCGCTCGAGCATCGCGCGGAACGCCCGCTCCGCCGCCGGGTCGTCGCCGTCGAGTTGCGCGGTCTGGGCCGACAGCAGCAGGACCAGCGGCGCCTCGCCCAGCAAATCGTGCGCGGTGCGCGCCTGGCGATGGGCGCCGGCGCTGTCGCCCGCGGCCACCGCGACCAGGCCGTTGGACAGGGCGGCATAGCCGCGGTCCCGGCGGCGCTCGGCGCGGCGGACGCGCAGGCGCGTCGGCATGCGGCCGAGCCGCACGATCGCCAGCGGGACCAGCACGGCGACGATCACGATCAGGCCCAGGCACACCAGGAAGGTGGCGACGTCGGTCTGAAACCGCGTGCCGTGCCACACCGCGACCAGTTCGCCCGGCTGGATCGCCAGCCAGCCGATCACGCCGGCGACGATGAAGACGAGGGCGAGGATGCCGGCGAAGCGAAGCACGATCAGCCCCCGCCCGCCAGGTCGCCCACCAATTGGTCGCGCAGGTGCGAAAGCTCAGCCTCGACCGTCAGCCGGGCCTGGGCGTCGGCGGCCCAGCCTTTCAGGGTCGCGGCCGCCGCGCCCTTGAGCGTGCCGACCTCGGCGGCGGCGCCGGCGAGGTCGCCGGAATCGAGGCGGGCCTGCGCCCGGGCGAGGATCGCGGGCGTGCCGGCGCCCGCCACGTCGCCCACCGGGCGCGCCACCACCAGCGTGCGGATGCGCGCCCACAGCCGCGCGAACCAGTTGTCGGCGGCGGCCTCGCGCTCAGCCCGTACCGCGCGGTCGGCCAGAGCCGGGAAGCGCCCGGCAAGCTCCGGTTCGGTCGGCACCCCGGTATCGGCGCGCGCGACCAGCGTCGGCATGTCCGCGTCCTTGGTCCCGAGCCGGCGCAGCGCGGCGATCTGCGCGGCATAGGGCCGCCCGGTCAGCAGCGCGGCCTCCAGATTGCCGAGGCCTAGCGCCACGGCGACATGCTGCGTCGCCTGGGCCGCCTTTTCCTGGTCGGCGGCAAGCTGGCTGAGTTGGGTTTCGATGCGATGGACCTGGTCGGCCAGGTCGTGGCTCTGCCCCTCGGCCTCGCCACGCACCGCCTGAAGCGTCGCGTCCAGCGCGGCGATGCGCTGCTCCAGCGCCTGGCTGCGCACGGTCAGATCGTCGATCTCATGACTTGGGGGCGCCGGCGCGGGCAGGGAGACGGGTGCCGGCGGCGGGGTCGGCGCGGCGGCGCGGCGCGTCAGGTCGGCCACCGATCCACTCAGGCCGTCGATGCGGGTTTCGAGTGCGGTCAGGCGGCTGGCGAGGCGAGAATCGGGCGCGGGCGGCGCGAGCGGGCCGGGCAGGCCGGCGCGCAGATCGGGCCGCAGGGCCAGGACGGCCAGGCCGCCGGCGATCAGCACAAGGACCAGAAGCAGGACGCACATGGCCCACAGCGCACCGGTGCGGGCGCGGCCGGGTGTTGCCGCGGCGACGTTCGGCGGCGTGGGCACAGCAGGTTTCGGCACCGTCGCTGAGGCCGGGGCGGTGCTTGTCGAATGGTCTTTTTGGTCGGGCTCGCTCATGCCGGCTGATGATGCTGCGAAAGGGCGGTTACCCTAACAGGGCGGCTTGCGCAGGCAAACCGCGGCGTCGGCGGCCGGTGCTAACGTTCCACGGTCGAAGTCGGGGCCGGCGCGCTCGCCAGCAGCGCCAGCAGCGCTTCCTGGTCCGGCCGGGCCGCGATGTGGACCGTCCGCCATGCGACGGCGGTGCTTGCCTTCGCCACCTCGTGGCTGAGGCAATAGGCGGTCAGTTCGGCGCAGGCGCCGGAAAGCCGGGCCTGGGCGACCAGCCGCACGAATTCGCGGGCGCTGCGCGGCGAATGCAGCAGGACGCCGTCCAGGCCGCCGGCGCCGATCGCCTGTTCAGCGCCATCGTCCAGCCTGGCGACCGGCTCGGCGCGATATAGCACCACGCGGCGCACCCGGAAGCCATGCGCTTCCAGGGTCGTCTGGAAGTCGCCACGCACGACGTTGCCGGCGGCATGAAGCAGCGATCCGTTGGCCGGCGACAGGCGGGCGACGATGTGCGCGGCCAGCGCCGGCGCGTCGCCGCCGCTGCCCCGCTCTACGGTACCGAAGCCCGCCGCGCGGGCCGCCCGTGCAGTGGCCGGGCCGACGGCGAACAGCGGCAGGTCGCGCCGGTGCGAGGCATGCGCGAAGGCACGCACGCCGTTCGCGCTGGTGGCCAGTACGGCCTGCACCCCTTCGAGCGGCAGCGGGATGCCGGCCAGGATCTGGATCTCCAGCACCGGCGCCAGCAGGATGGTGTGGCCCATCGCATGCAACCGCTCGGCCAGGGGCTCGGCATCGTCGATCGGGCGCGTGACCAGAAGGCGCATCGCCGGCTCCTATTGTGCGGCGGGCAGAAGGTCGGGGGCCGCGCGCTCCCGCACCTCGCGGCCGGCGTCGCGGCCCAGCCGGTCGGCCTGATCCGCCGGCCCGTGCCGCACCGCCTCGACCATCGTCGTTCCGTCCAATGAGAACAGCCGGGCGCGCAGGCGGATCATGTCGCCCTCGACCTCGGCCAACGCCGCAAGCGGGGTGCGGCATGAGCCCTCCAGCTCGGCCAGGAAGCCGCGTTCCGCCGTGGTGGCCAGGGCGCTCGGGGCATGGTTCAGCGGCGCGAGCAGGGCGCGGATTGCCGCGTCGCCGTCGCGAATCTCGATGCCGATCGCACCTTGCGCGACGGCCGGCAGCATCTCGGACGGCGGGATGGCGCGCGCGGCGAGGTCATGCCGCCCGAGTCGCCGCAGGCCCGCGGCCGCCAGGATAGTGGCGTCGACCGCACCCGCCGCCAGCTTGCGCAGGCGCGTCTCGACGTTGCCGCGCAGCATGGTCGTGCGCAGATCCGGTCGGAGGCGTAAGGATTGCGCCTGCCGCCGCACCGAGGCGCTGCCGAGCAGCGCGCCGCGCGGCAGGTCGGCGAGGCATTCGGCGATGTCGCTCAGGAACACATCGCGCGGGTCCTCCCGCTCCGGCACACAGCCGATAATGAGGCCTGGGGGCATCAGCGCCGGCACGTCCTTCAGCGAGTGCACCGCCATCGCGATCGTGCCGGCCAGCAGGGCCTGCTCGATCTCCATGGTGAACAGGCCCTTGCCGCCGATGTCGGCCAGCGGCCGGTCGCGCACGCGGTCGCCGGTGGTGACGATCGGCACGATCTCGACCGATTCGGCGCCGAGGTCGGGGTGCGCGGCGAGCAGGGCAGTGCGCACGGCGTTGGCCTGGGCCAACGCCAAGGCGCTGCCCCGCGTGCCGATCCGAATCGGAAGGTTCATGACAGCCGTGTCCGCCTGACGGCCGGCGGCGAACGCGATGCGATCGGGCGGTCGCCTCCGCATGCCGGTTTCTCTATATAGGCCACATGCGCCACGATCAGGAAGCGCACGGTCCGAACTGGACCGTGCTCGGCATCGAGACGAGCTGCGACGAGACGGCCGCGGCCGTCGTGCGCCAGGCGGCGGACGGTGGGCCGGCGATCCTGTCGCCGGAGATCCTCTCGAACGTGGTGCTGAGCCAGATCGAGGCGCACCGGCCCTATGGCGGCGTGGTGCCCGAGATCGCGGCGCGCGCCCATCTCGACCACCTTGACGGCCTGATCCGGACGGCGTTGGACGAGGCCGGTCTGGCCTTCGCCGACCTGGACGGCGTCGCGGCGACCGCGGGCCCCGGCCTGATCGGCGGCGTCATGGTCGGCCTGATGACCGGCAAGGCCATCGCCGCCGCGCGCGGCCTGCCTTTCGCCGCGGTCAACCACCTGGAGGCGCACGCGCTCAGCGCGCGGCTGACCGGGACGCTGCCGTTCCCCTACCTGCTGCTGCTGGTGTCGGGCGGGCATTGCCAGCTTCTGGCGGTCGAGGGCGTCGGCCGCTACGCCCGCTATGGCGGCACCATCGACGATGCGGTCGGCGAGGCGTTCGACAAGGTCGCGAAGCTGCTCGACCTCGGCTATCCGGGCGGGCCGGCGGTGGAGGCGCGAGCGCGGGAAGGCGATCCCCGCCGCTTCGCCCTGCCACGGCCGCTGAAGGGCAGGCCGGACTGCGACTTCTCGTTTTCCGGCCTGAAGACCGCCGTGCTGCACGAGGCGGTCCGGCTGGGGGCGCCGTCGGCGCAGGACGTCGCCGATCTGGCCGCATCGTTCCAGGCAGCGGTCGCCGACGTGCTGGAGGATCGCACGCGGCGGGCCATGGCGCGCTTCCGCGCCGACTATCCAGAGGCGGGCGCGCCGGCCCTGGTCGTCGCCGGCGGGGTCGCGGCCAACCGCGCGCTGCGCGAACGGCTCGGCGTTGCGACGGAGACGGACGG
>JBDZUN010000216.1:0-5915 GCA_040255145.1 Hyphomicrobiales bacterium
CATTGGTGCGCCCCTGCAGCCGCCGGTTCCAGTCGTTCAGGAAATCGACGATCGGATAGAGCCCGACCTTGTTCTGCGGATGCAGAATAAAGTCGAACATCGGCACCTGCTCCATCCCCGCCGGATTGTTAATCAGGTCCTTGTTGCGCTGCTTGGTGCGCTTGGTGAACTGGAAATATTGCGAGACTGCGACGTCGATCGGGTTGCGCACCAGGAACAGGATCGGTTTGTCGCGATAAGCGTCCATTCGGTCGCGCAGGAAATAGCCATGACTGAACAACACACACGGGATCGCCGGGTTCTGGCGGTGCAGGTTGTTGAATTCGAGCATCTGGCCCTGCTCGAGGCCGTAGCGCGTCTCATAAAGATGCGACAACATCACACGCAGCCACGTCCGCCCGCTTTTGGCGTGCGACAGCACCATCAGGTCCGCGAGGCCGGCCTTGCGCCGCTCGTCGAACACGCGGGCAGCGCGATTAGCCGCCACGTAGACACGGCGCAGCGGACCGTCCCGGCGTTCCCGGAACTCCCCGTCAAGCCGATCCTGATCCGCGACGCTCATGGTTTTCCCGTTTCCTTCGTTTCAGCGGGCTCGGGCAGCATTAGCATTCGTCGCACTCTTCCCGCCACTTCCGTCACCTCATCGAAATGAGGATAGGGACCGGCCTCTAGATGCGCATCGATCGGATGGCCGATCCCGCGCGAAAACAACGCCTCGTGCAGCACATGCAGGTCTCGCGGAGGCCGCAGCATGCCGCGCTCGAGCAGCCCAGCGCAGGCGGCGTCCAGCAACCGTTGGACGGGTGAGCGTCGGGCCTGCCCATCGATGTAGGCACGCGCCCGCCGCGTGACTAGGTCCAGAAAGGCCTCCACCAGGCCGGGCTGCCGCTGCGGCAACGGATAGATGTAGACCGGCTTGCCGATCGACGCGGCCTCGGCCAGCATGGATTCGCTCTCGCCGGTCACCACCAGGATATCGGCCAAGGCCAGGTGCCCGAGATAGGAGTTGTTGTCGCCCGACGACAGATACGGCGCGAACCGGTGCGGCTCATGCAGCGTCTCAGCAATCGCTGCGCCAGCCTCCGCGCCGGTGCGCCGGCTGCCGATCGCGAACAGCGTGCCGCCGGCGTGCTCGGCCAGGTCGACCGCCCATTTCGCCATCGCGCGCGCCGCCGCCTTATCTAGCCGGTAGAAGCCGCCGCCGGTCGGCCCGCCGACCAGAAGCACCACATAAGGTCGCGGCGCAGCGCCGAACAGATCCGCCCACCGCTGTCCCGCAGCCATGATCGCTTCGGCCGAAACACGATGCAGCGGCAGCAAGGTCTCGATCCGCTTGGGATGCGGCATCAGCCGCCAATAGGACGGCGTGACCACGGCGTCGAACGCCTCGGCAATCTCCGATCCCTTGCGCCCGGTCTGGACCGTACGGGTCCGCCCACCGCTGCGCCGGCCGATCCAGCGCACGACGGGTGCGGTCCGCCAGGTCGATCCGATAACGACGTCGGGCCACGGCGGCTCCAGCGGATCGGACCGCGCCCGGTCGACGCCGGCGATGCTGGCGCCGACACAGCCGAATATGTTCCGCGCGATCTTCTGCCAACGCGCCCAACGGTTGAATTGCAGCCGCTTGAATTCAAACGGGTAGCCCAACGCCTGTGCCAGGCCGATCGACTGGGTGGTGTCGCCGGGCCGGTCATCGCCGATGACCCAGATCAGCGGCGGATCGCAGGTCGGCTCAGAATCCGCCATCATGCCGCAGCTATCCTCTTCCAACGGACACCCCCCCTTGCCCGGCGGGCGCGGACTTGTAACCGGTGCCCCTCGCCGGGTCCACGTTTGCTACGTCAGCTCATTTACCAGCCCGCCGCGGCATGCGCTATTCGGACGCAGGCCGCCTGCGGCGCCGTAAATCGCCGGACAGGCGTTAGTCGGTTGTTGGAAACTAGTGTTTGTTTTGCCCCTCCGCGGTCGCGCCCCGCCTGCCTCCGCCGGTCCGGGCCGCGAGGGTGGCGTTATGACCGCGTGCGACGGATTGGTCGGGAGCGGATGGCCGACGGGGTAGCGCGTGAGTGACAGCATCGTTCGTCGGGCGATACGGGCCTTCGGGGTCGACGACGCCGTCAAGATCGCCAGCGCCGCGGCGCTCCTGTGGGTCGTCCGGCCTGACCTGCGCGCCGACGACGTCGGCTTCATGCATCGCAGCTTCGGCTGGCTGGCATGGCGGTCGGCAAGCTTCCGCAAGCGCATGATCCTGATCGGCGGCATCGTCGCCTGGCCGCTGGTGGTGCCGCTGCTGGCGGCCTATTTCACCGCGCGCAACGGCAGGGAGATACGGGAGCGCACCGGCAAGCCGCTGCTGCGCCAGGCCGCCGAGCAGATATCCCTGGCGGCGCGCCACGCCGTGCTGCCGCCCTGGTACTACATCTACGACTTCCACGACGACGACAAGCGCCGTCGCGCGGGCGACTACCTGAACCGCTTCGAGGTCAAACGCTGCATCTACCCGCTCGTGCGCGCCCATTACGCCAGGGTGCTCGGCATGGCGGAAGGCGGCTCCAGGATGTTCGTCAGCAACAAGCTGATGTTCGCCCGGCTTTGTGCGGAAAACGGCGTCCGCGCCGCGCCGGTGCTGCGCGTCGCCGAACGGGGCGGCGTGTCGGCGACCGATGGCGGGCTGCCCACATCCCTGCCCAAGCAGGATTTGTTCATCAAGCCGACGCGCGGCTGCGGCGGGCGCGGCGCGGTGCGCTGGGAATACCAGGGCGACGGAACCTACCGCGCCAATCACGGCGCGCTGCTGTCGGAGCAGGCGCTGATCGCCACCGTCGCCGATGCGTCGAGGTACCAGAGCCTGATCATCCAGCCGCGCCTGGTGAACCATCCGGAGCTGCGCCGGTTGACGCCGAACGGATTGTGCACCGTGCGGGCGCTGACCTGCCGGAACGAGCGCGGCGGCTTCGAGCTGACCCACGCCGTGTTCCGCATGCCGGTGCGGACGGACGCCGCGGTCGACAATTTCCACGCCGGCGGCCTGGCCGCGCCGATCGCCCTGGCCGACGGGCGGCTCGGGCGGGCGACCAGCCTGGCGCTCAGCCCCGGCGCCGGCTGGCACGAGGCGCACCCGACCACCGGCGGCCGCATCCTGGACTATCGCCTGCCGTTCTGGGCTTCCGTGGTCGCGCTGGTGACGCGCGCCCATGAGCTGTTCCCCGATCTGGTGGCGCTCGGCTGGGATGTCGCGATCCTGGAGGACGGCCCCTGCCTGGTCGAAGTCAACAAGGGGCCCGACGTCGACCTGATCCAACGCCCGCACGCCGCGCCGCTGGGACCGTCGCGATTCGGCGAGCTGCTCGCTTTTCATCTGGAGCAGGCGCTCAAGGCGCGGTATTCCGAGGTGAGGAGCATGCCGCTGCGAGCCCGCGTCGATGCAGTACCCGAACACGGACTTCCTGAGCGCCTTTGACTCGGAAGCATTCCGGGCGACCCGACCCTTCCCATTCCTGAATCCGAAAGGCGCCCTGACCGAGGCGGTCTTCCGCTGCCTGGCCGGAACATGCCCGAATCCCGCCTGTTCGCGCGCAAGGCCGGTTCGTGGCATGGTGTGCGCGCCCGGCACCGTCCTGAAGGAGTCTATCGCAAGGTGTTCATCGTCGTGATCGAAGACCCGCTGCCGGGCGCCGCGCACCGGCTGGTAAAGGCCGCGCAGCGGCGCGCAGCCTGATCCGGACGACGTGTCGCCCGCAGCATCGCCCGCAATGCCGAAGGAGCGTGGATGGCCCTTCTGACCCAGCGCTATGCCGCCTCGTTCCTGGGCCGGCGCTATCGCGACGACGGGCCGGAGCTGCGCGCCCTGCCGGAGGCGATCGTGCTGCCGGTGCGCGAGGGGCACCGGCCCAGCCCCAAGCCCCCGATACGCATCTTCGTCGGGACGGAGGCCGCCCAATTCCGCGCCGAGCGCGTTTTCGTCTGGTCGGTCGAGCAGGTGCGCGACCCGGCGCGCCGCTATGAAATCCACCTGATGAAGGAGCTGGCCGGCTTCCGCCGCCAGCTCTGGCTGACCGGCTTCACCAATTACCGCTTCGCGGTGCCGCACCTGGCCGGCACCGAGGGCCGGGCCATCTATAACGACGTCGACCAGATCTACCTGGCCGACCCGGCCGATTTGTTCGACCTGGACATGGAGGGCTGCGGCTACCGCTCGATCAGCAAGCAGGACACCTCGGTGATGCTGATCGACTGCGCGCGCATGGCCGCGATCTGGCGGCTGAACGATGCGATGCGGCGGCCGCGCCGGGTGCTGGACGGCGCGGCGCGCGCCGTGCCGGGCCTGTGGGGCCCGATCGACCGGGGCTGGAACGCGCGCGACAGCGAATACGTCCCCGGCCGCGCCAAGGTGCTGCACTTCACCGAGATGCGTACCCAACCATGGCGGCCGCTGCCGCGCGAATACGTCTATGCCGACAACCCGGTCGGCGAAGTGTGGTTCGACCTGGAACGGTCGGCCGACGAAGCGGGCTTCACGGTGTTCACCGCCGCGCGGACCAGCGCCGCCTTCCGCGCCCTGGCCAGTCGGCTGGGCGCGACCCAGGCAACCAGCCAGCCGCCGTCCGGCGCGCGATCCTGGACCAGCGACGAGCGGCGGCGCCTCGCCACCCTGCTGGACCGCCACGACGCGCGCGATGTCGTCCATGCCAGCCTGCTGGGCGACGCGGCGCCGCCGCTGGACGCTCCGGCGCGGCTTCGCGCGCTCGACCCGGCCGCCGCCGACCCGGCGCCGGCCGATGCGGTGGTCGCCACCGGCTCGCTCGAGCCGGTGCCGGACGACGACGTGCCGTGGATGCTGGACTGGCTGTTCGGCCACGCCCGCGATGCGGTGTTCCTGCGCATCGACGACGCCGCGCCGATCGTGACCCTGCCCGACGGCGGCGTCATGCCCCGGGTGCCGCGCGGCGCGACGTGGTGGCAGGCGCAGCTCGAAGCCGCCTCGGCCCGGCGGCCGGGTATCCACTGGGTCGCGAGTGTGCGCACTCGCGACGGCCTGTGGCCGCGCCGGACATGGTTCGAGGGCGGCCCGCGCTTCGGGCCGGCGCCGGCGGTGTGGGTGCTCGCCTCCGAAAAGACCGGCCATACCAGCCAGGCGATCGGCATCGCCGAGGCGCTGGGCGCGTCCTATACGGTCAAGAACGTCCGCCCGACCCCGGCCATGGTGCTGAGCCTGTTCGCCGGCCGCGACCTGCCGCGCGCGCGTGGCGGGGGCGCCGATGACCTTGGCCCGTCATGGCCCGACCTGGCGATCGCCTCCGGCTGGCTGCCGACGCGCGCGGCGCGGCGCATCCGCACCCAGAGCGGCGGCCGCACCAGCGTGGTCCTGCTGGGCCGCAAGGCCGGCGCCCTGCGCGATCCGAGCGATATCGTCGTGTCGTGCAGCCATTTCGGCCTGCCGGCGCACCCACGCCGGATCGAGACGGTGCTGCCGCCGTCGCAGGTCTCGTCCGCGCGCCTGTACGACGCAGCCGAACGCTGGACCGACCTGGTGAGCGGCGCGCCGGCACCGCGCGTCGTGATGCTGGTCGGCGGCGGCACCAGGGCGCACCGCTTCGACCCGGATTTCGCCCGCCAGATCGGCTATGCCGTATCGCAGGCGGTCGAGCGTATCGACGGCGCGCTGTTCGTGGTCACCAGCCGGCGCACCGGCGAGGAAGCCACCAAGGCATTGCGCCGCGCGCTGCCGGTTTCGGCCCAGATCCACGCCTGGCGGAAAGACGAGGCCGACAACCCGTTCCTCGGCTATCTGGCGCAGGCGGACGTCCTGGTCGTGACCGGCGACAGCGAATCGATGCTGGCCGAGGCAGTCGCCACCGGCGCGCCGGTCTATATCGTGCCGGTACCCGCCAAGCCCGGCTGGCTGTGGCAAC
>JBDZUN010000217.1:0-5870 GCA_040255145.1 Hyphomicrobiales bacterium
GTCGCATGCTGCCCCGGGGCGGCGAGGAGCTGATTCGAAATTGTCAGCACAGCGAGCAATCCACGCCTTGATTGTCACCCCCGCGCCCCTCCGGGGTCCAGGGGCAATAGGCGATAGATCCCGGATAGCCCTGCGGGCTTCCGGGATGACAGAGTGTGGTGGACTGCTTCGCTCCGCTCGCAATGACGACACAAATTAGGGACAGCACCATGGCGAACCCGAGGCGGCGGAAATTCTGGGGCTGGGGCTACGAGGACGAGCGCGTGCCGGAGGACGAGGCCGCGCGCGTGCGCGCCGGCGCCGCCCGGCGCTTCGGCCCCCTGCCCGACGCGGCCGCGCCGCCGACGGTCGCCGAGATCGAACTGCCGCGGCCGCGCATCCCAGGGCCGAGCGGCAAGCTCGGCGACTGCGTGACGTCCGAGGCGGCCGAGCGCGTCTGCCACGCCTATGGCGGCAGCTTCGCCGACATCGCGCGCGCCTTCGCGCGCCAGTTCCCCAACCCGCCGGACCTGGTCGCCTTCCCGACCTCAACCGCGCAGGTCGCCGCCCTGCTCGACTGGGCCTCGGGCGCCAATGTCGCCGTCATCCCCTATGGCGGCGGAACCTCCGTATGCGGCGGGGTGGAGCCGGATGTCGGCGATTCCTACGCCGGCACGTGCGCGCTCGACCTGACCCGCATGGACAAGGTGGTGGAGGTCGACCGCACCTCCCGCGCGGCGCTGATCGAGGGCGGCGCGCGCTGCCCCGGCTTCGAGGCGCAGTTGAAGCCGCACGGCCTGACCCTGCGCCATTTCCCGCAGAGCTTCCTGCTCGCCACCCTGGGCGGCATGATCGTCACCCGTTCGGGCGGGCATTTCGCGACGCTCTACACCCACATCGACGAATTCGTCGAGGCGGTCGAGATGGTCACCCCGCGTGGCGTGATGGAGACGCGCCGCCTGCCCGGCTCCGGCGCCGGACCGCAGCCGGAGCGCCTGGTCGCCGGGTCGGAGGGCACGCTCGGGATCGTCACGCGCGCCTGGATGCGGCTTCAGGACGTGCCGCGCCACCGCGCCTCGGCCACCGCGCGCTTCGACGGCATCAACCGGGCGGCGCAGGCGGTGCGTGCCATTGCACAAAGCGGCCTCAACCCCGCCAATTGCCGGCTGATCGACGCGGCCGAGGCCGCCGCCAACGGCTCCGGCGACGGCACGCGCGATCTGCTGGTGCTGGGCTTCGAGAGCGCCGACCATCCGCAGGACGCGCGCCTCGCCCGCGCCGCCGAGATCGTGCGCGACCATGGCGGCGCGATCGACCCACCGTCGGAGGCGGCCCGGCCCGAGGCGGCCGAGGCCTGGCGCAACGCCTTCATCCGCGCGCCCTATTACCGCGAACTCCTGGTTCCGCACGGCATCATCGCGGACACGTTCGAGACGGCGTGCCTGTGGTCCGCCTTCGACGACTTCCACGCCGGAATCACCGCCGACCTGCGCCGCGTGATGAAGGAGGTGACGGGGAACGAAGGCACCGTCACCTGTCGCTTCACCCACGTCTATCCCGACGGGCCGGCGCCCTATTTCACTTACAGCGTACGGAGCACGCCGTCGCGCATGCTGGACGCCTGGAAGGCGATCAAGCGCGAGATCAACCGCATCGTGGTTGGCCGCGGCGGCACCGTGACCCACCACCACGCGGTCGGCCGCGACCACCGCCCCGGCGGCTACGACCAGGAGCGGCCGGCTTTGTTCGCCGACGCCCTGATGGCGGCGAAACAGCGCCTCGACCCCGACGGCATCCTCAATCCCGGCGTGCTGATCGACGCCCCCGGCCGGACAAATGGCGGCCGCGGCGTGCTGGGATGATCGGCGGGCGTGTGCTGACACGACCGCGGCGCTTACGATGAACCTGTTGTATATGCTATACTTTCCCTGGCGTAGCCTGCCGGGACCGCAGCGAGGCCGATCATGACCAGCGAAATCGAGACCAGAACACGCGTCCGCGCGCCCGATTGGGAGCCGCCCTATCCGGCGGGCTCGTCGCGCTTCGACGCCGACGTGACCACGGTCGTCATGTGCTATCTCGGCGTCCAGGCGGCGGACGAAGCGGACCTCGCCGCGCCGCTCGACTGCCTGCGCGGTTTCCTGGCGGCCGAGGGCGGGCCGGACCATCTGGACCGGGCGCGCATCCTCGACACGGCACAGCACCATAACGAGGTGCTGATCGCCTACTGGCTCGACCCGGCCCATTTCGCGGCGTGGCGCACGGCGTCCTGCTTCGACAGCTGGTGGCGCGATCCGGCGCGGATGCAGGGCGCGACGGGCCTGTGGCTCGAATGCCTGCAGGTGCCGCTCACGCGCCTGGAGACGATCGCGCCGATCTCGCGCAAGTATCAGTACGGCGTCGCCAGGGCCGCGACCAATCACGGCGAGCCGGTTCGGGAGCACGGTTATTTCGGCTCGATGCGCGACCGGATTCCGGCGTCAGGCACCGATGCATTTGCGCCGGCCGACGGCGCGGCCCTCGCGCCGCGCTCGCTGCCCGACAGCCATGGTCGCCGCCTGGTCGTGCAGGCGCCGAAGAACCTCGCCCTGATCCGCTCCGGCCAGGACTGGACCGGCTGCCGCGACGCCGAGCGCACCATGTATGTCGACACGATCCATCCGCTGCTCGAAACCGGCATGGCCTATCTGCGCGACAACCCGGTCGAGAGCGGCTGCGCCAGCTGCCGCTTCATGACCGAGGCGGCGCCCGACGGCGAAAGCCGCACGGCGACCTTCGGCCTGGCCTACTTCCTGTCGCTCGGCCACCTCGAGCAATGGGCGAGCCACCACCCGACCCATCTTGCGATCTTCCGCAGCTTTCACGCCCTGATGCGGCTGACCAACGCCACCAACAAGCTGAAGCTATGGCACGAAGTATCGGTGCTGGGCGGCGGCGACCGCTTCGAATACGTCAACTGCCATCCGCGCACCGGCCTGCTGCCCTGGTTCCCCAGCCGCCCGGCTGGGGACTGACGCCGATCAGGGTATACTCAGTACACGGTGTTTTTTCGGCACGGAGCGCGCCTTGCCGGCGCGCCGGGTCGTCCCTACGACCCCAGTTGCTGCAGCGCCTCGACCGTGCAGAATTGCTCGAAGGCGGTCGGGTCGTTGACCTTGACGCCCCAACCGCCGGAAATCTGCTTGGTTTGGGTGCCTATCGTGACCTGGTCGGCCTTGACGTCGTGCATGGCGAGCGCGCACCACGACCAGTACGGCGCCTTGTCCGGGTTGGGATATGAGCCGGAGATGACCTGCCCGTCCTTGGCATAGGTATCATAGCTCGACGCATAGCCCTTCCACAGCTGGCCGTTGCGGTCCCACACCGCCATCACGACGGGCATCAGGGTGCGGGCGTCCACCCAGATGCGCTTCTTGCTCATCGGCGCGTTGGCATAGTGGACCGGCTCCAGATCGACGATGAAGCATTCGGGGATCAGCTCGATCGTATTGAGCGGGAACTTCTTGCCGTTCGGGCCGCCGGTCCGCGCGTGGAACCAGTTCGGGTCGCTGGCGTTCCAGTTGCCGGACAAGCAGCCCAGGAACGGCGTCTTGCCGACCATCTTGAAATTGCCCCAGGTCATGTACGGATCGCCGAGCATCCAGGTGTCCGAGACCATGAAGCTCGACCCCTGCATCATCGGCTCGAACCGCTGGTTGCCCGAGGTGCGCCGGATGCGCTTGAAATCCGGCGCGTAGGCATAGATCTGCGGGAACTGGTTCTGGTCGTAGGGCCAGATGTTCAACGCCACCGCCCCCGCCTGGCTCGACGGATAGGTCGAGACGAAGGTGACGTAGCGCAGCTTGTCCTCATGCCCGGGCATATAGGGCTTCGGGTCCATCTCCACACGGGCGGTCGCCATCACCTCGACCCAATAGAACTCATACGTGTACTGTGTATTGCCCTGCCCGTCGACGACCTCCATGTGCGTCGGCGCCGACGACTGGTCGTGCCGGCCCCAATCCATCGCGAGCGTCGCGCAGATTTCCTGTGCGCTGGCCGGCTTGGGGAATGGATTGCCGCCGATCCACGGCTTGCCGTCCGCCAGGACGACGTTGCCCCTCTCGTTCAGCCGTGCGAGGCCGGCGTTCCGCGCGGTCGCCTCGGTAAAGGGAATGGGGTTGAGCAGGTTGATGTCGGTCGTGGTCGCCTTGACGTTGAAGACGCGGCCCTGCTGCTTGACCTGGATGTAGGTGATCGGGTCAAGCAGGTCTTTGACCGAATCGACATTGCCGGCGTCGAGCGTGCCGCCCGGCTTCACCGCGCCCTTGGAATAGGTCTCGATCTGGAGCGCCTCGTCGGGATAGGCCGCGCGCACGTCGCCCGAATTGGCCCAGGCGTCGAATAGCGGCATCAGGATGCCGGCGCCGACGAAGCCCTTGCCCAGGCTCTCCAGGCATTGGCGGCGTGTATAATCCTTGTCGAACCTTATCAGGCGCATGGCAGCCGTTCCCCCCGTTCCGCCCCTCGCGGAATTGTAGTGAGTTTCTTCTCACTAAAATTATCCGAAGAATCGGGCCACGCAAATGGGTTGGTGGCGCGGCCGGCGGCCAAACGGCATTCCAATCCGCGCGCCGCCGCCCCAGAATGCGCGCCCTGAGCCCCCGACCGTAAGGAACGCCCCATGGATTTTGAGCATTCGCCCAAGGCCCAGGCCTATATCGAACGGCTGACCCACTTCATGGCCGAGTACGTCTATCCGGCCGAGCACCTGTTCCACGAGCAGGTCGCCGCCGCGCCGAACAAGTGGGCGATGCCGCCGGTCATGGCGGAACTGAAGGACAGGGCGAAGGCGGCCGGCCTTTGGAACCTTTCGCTGTCCGATCCCGATCTCGGCGCCGGGTTGACCAATCTGGAATATGCGCCGCTGGCCGAGATTTTCGGCCGCGTCATCTGGGCGCCCGAAATCTTCAACTGCAATCCGCCCGACGCCGGCAACATGGAGCTGCTGCTGCATTACGGCGACGAGGCGCAGAAGGCGCGCTGGCTGGCGCCGCTGCTGTCCGGCGAAATCCGCTCCGCCTACGCCATGACCGAGCCGGCGGTCGCCTCCTCCGACGCCACCAATATCGAGACGCTGATCCTGCGCGACGGCGACGACTACGTCATCAACGGCCACAAGTGGTTCATTACCGCGGCGATGTACGAGCCGTGCCGGTTCATGATCGTGATGGGCAAGTCGGACCCCGACAACCCGAGTCGCCACCAGCAGCAATCGCAGATCATCGTGCCGATGGACACGCCGGGCGTGCGGCTCGGCCGGGCGCTGACCACCTTCGGCTATGACGAGCCGCCGCACGGCCATTGCGAGGTGTTCTTCGACAACGTCCGCGTGCCGGCCGAGAACATGATCCTGGGCGCGGGCCGCGGCTTCGAGATCGCACAGGGCCGCCTCGGCCCGGGCCGCATCCATCACTGCATGCGGCTGATCGGACTTGGCCAGCGCGCGCTCGAATTCGCCTGCAAGCGTGTGGTCGACCGGGTCGCGTTCGGCAAGCCGCTGGCCGAGCAGGGCTCGGTGCGCGAGGGTATCGCGACGATGGCGACCGATCTGGAACAGGCGCGGCTCCTGACCCTGCGCGCGGCCGACCGCATGGACCGCGCCGGCAACAAGGCGGCGCGCGACCTGATCGCGATGGCCAAGATCGCGGTGCCGACCGTCACCGGCCGCATCCTCGACATGGCGATCCAGATGCATGGCGCGGCCGGCCTGACGGGCGACTACTTCCTGGCCGAGGCGTATAATTACTCGCGCTGGATGCGCATCGGCGATGGGCCGGACCAGGTGCACATGGCCGCCCTCGGCAAGCAGCTGATCGGGCAATATGCCGGCGCCGACGCCGCCGGCCGCC
>JBDZUN010000218.1:0-5841 GCA_040255145.1 Hyphomicrobiales bacterium
GACGACTTAGAGATCGTTCACCGTTTCCATGAAAACGGTGAACGATCTCTGGCCCTGAAGGCGAACCGCATTGCCGTCATCCGAATTTGTCCTTGCCAGCGCGTCGCCCCGGCGTCCCGCCCTGCTGCGCCAGATTGGCCTTGCGCCCGACCGGGTCGACCCTGCCGAGATCGACGAGACACCGCGTAAGGCCGAATTGCCGCGCGCCCTGGCGCTGCGATTGGCGGTGGAGAAGGCGGCGGCGGTCGCCGCGCGGCATCCGGGCGCCGTGGTGCTCGGCGCCGACACGGTCGTCGCCTGCGGCCGGCGCGTCTTGCCCAAGGCCGGGACGGAGGCGGAGGCCCGCGCCTGCCTCGCGCTGCTCGGCGGCCGCGCCCACGTCGTTCACTCGGCCGTCGCGGTGATCGGCGGTGTGGGCGGACCGAAGCCGCGCATCCGGGTGGCCTCGAGCCGCGTAAGCTTCAAGCGGCTGACGGCGGAGGAGATTGCGTTCTACCTGGCATCCGGCGAATGGCGCGGCAAGGCCGGCGGCTACGCCATCCAGGGCATGGCCGCTGCGTTCGTCCGCACCGTCAGCGGGTCGTATTCGGGGATCGTCGGGCTGCCGCTGTTCGAGACGGCGCAATTGCTACGCGCCGCCGGATTGGTTCCGGCCCTGGCATCGGGGGCGGACAAGCCCCAGCTTTGAGATCGCACGACCGCATGAGGAGTCCATGGCATCCAACCCCCAAGCGTCCGCCGCGCCCGGCTGCCCGATCTGCGACGCGCCGATGGTCGCGCGCTACCGGCCGTTCTGCTCGGCGCGTTGCGCCAATGTCGATCTCGGCCGCTGGCTGAATGAGGCCTATGTCGTGCCCGTCGAGGACGACGCCGAGGATGCCGGCCGGCCGGAGCCGACCGGCGAATGAAGGATAGTGGCGGCCGGCCGGCCTTCGCTTGCCGCGGAGCCGGATTGTATGGGTGTCGCGAGGAGACCTGCCATGCGGCATGACATGAACCGGCGCGGTGGCGTCGCGCTGCTGGCGGCGGTGCTGATGTCTGCCGGCGTCACACCGGCATCTGCTGCGTTGTCGGCCTCCGCGCCGGATGCTTCGGTCGCCGCGCCGCCCTCGGGGCAGAGCCAGTACGAGGCGTGCCTGGCGCAGACGCGCACCGCCCCGCAGCAGGCGTTCGAGACCGCGCTGGAATGGGAAAGCAGCGGCGGCGACGGCCCGGCCCAGCACTGCCGGGCGCTCGCGCTGGTCGCGCTCAAGCAATATGGCGAGGCGGCGATGCAGCTCCAGGGCCTCGCCAACGAGACATCTTCGGGCCCGGCGGCGGTGCGCGCGAATTTGCTCGACCAGGCCGCCAATGCCTGGATTCTCGCCGATCAGCCGCAGAATGCCGTCTCCGTCCTCGATGCCGCGCTGAAGCTCAGCCCCGACAGCGCCGAGTTGTTCGTCGACCGGGCGCGCGCGTCTGCGATGGGCAAGAATTGGGCGCCGGCGATCCACGACCTGTCGACGGCGCTCTCGCTCGATCCCGAGCGGGAGGAAGCCTACGTGTTCCGCGCCAGCGCGCTGCGCCAGTCCGGCCAGCCGAAGCGGGCGCTGGAGGATATCGATACCGCGCTCGCGCTGAACGGGCGCGATCCCGATGCGCTGCTGGAACGCGGCGCCATCCACCTCGCGCTTGGCGACAAGGCGGCGGCGCGGCAGGCCTGGCTGCGTGCGTCCGAGGTCGCGCCCGACAGCGCGGCTGCCAAGGCGGCGCAGAAGAACCTGCAATCCCTGGCGCTCGAGGCGAACGGCGGCGGGCCCGCCGGTGAAGCGCCGGCCCGCTAGGTCGGGCGGCCCGTGATGGCGGCTTCCAGGCGCTTCTATTCCGAGGTCTCGGTCGCGGGTCGGGATGACGGCTTCGCCGTCCTGCTGGACGGCAAGCTTTTGCACACGCCGGCATGCGCGCCCGTGGTCCTGCCAGCCTTACCCCTGGCCGAGGCGGTGGCCGCGGAATGGCGCGGGCAGGGCGAGACGCTCGACCCCGCCGTCTTACGGCTGACCCGTCTCGCCAACACGGCGATCGACCGCATCCGCCCCGACCCCGCGCCGCTGGTCGAGCAGGTGGTCGGCTACGGCGCCTGCGACCTGCTGTGCTATCGCGTTGCGGCACCACACGCGCTGGTTGAGCGTCAGGCGGCGGCGTGGCAGCCGATGCTGGATTGGGCGACGGCGCGCTACGGAATATGCTTCATGGTCTCGTCCGATCTGTTCCCGATCACGCCAGACGATTCTGCGCTCGTGGCCTTGCGCGCCGTGGTGGCCCGATATGACGCGTTCGTGCTTGCCGGCTTGGGGGAGGCGGTCGGCGTGCTCGGCTCGCTGGTCCTCGCCCTGGCGCTGGCTGACCGGCGGATCGACGGCAGTGAGGCATTCGGGCTGTCCCGCGTCGAAGAACGGTTCCAGATCGAACAATGGGGCGAGGATTGGGAAGCCAGGACGCGCGCCGACCGGCTCCTGGCCGACCTCCTGGCCGCCGAACGCCTGATCCGCCTGGCCGGCGGTGGAAGTGGCCCGGCAGGATCATAATTCGTTGCCCTTCCCAGGCGCGCAAATCTGCGCCGCCGCGCGCTTGCGAATCCGGTCAACGCCATGTCGGCGAATATAGCGAAGCCGAAGCATAGATGTTACGAACGCCCCCTCGGCGATGGAGCGACAGCGCCGATCTATGAGGGGGCATCATGCGCGAAATCCTGGATCAGCTTGACCGCAAGCGGGCGGCGGCGCGCCTCGGCGGTGGCGCCAAGCGCATCGAAGCCCAGCACGCACGCGGCAAGCTGACGGCGCGCGAGCGGCTCGAGGTCCTGCTCGACGAAGATTCGTTCGAGGAATACGACACCTTCGTCGAACATCGCACCACCGAGTTCGGCATGGCCGAGCAGCGGTATCCCGGCGATGGCGTGGTCACCGGATGGGGCACGATCAACGGCCGCGTCGTCTTCGTGTTCAGCCAGGATTTCACCGTGTTCGGCGGCTCGCTGTCCGAGACGCACGCGCAGAAGATCTGCAAGGTCATGGACAAGGCCATGCAGATTGGCGCGCCGGTCATCGGCCTCAACGATTCGGGTGGTGCGCGAATCCAGGAAGGTGTCGATTCTCTAGCGGGTTATGCTGACGTCTTCCTGCGCAACGTGATGGCCTCGGGCGTGGTGCCGCAGGTTTCGGTCATCATGGGCCCATGCGCCGGCGGCGCGGTCTATTCCCCGGCTATGACGGACTTCATTTTCATGGTGAAGGACACGTCCTACATGTTTGTCACCGGCCCCGATGTCGTGAAGACGGTGACGCAGGAAACCGTAACGCAGGAGGAGCTGGGCGGCGCGGTCACCCACACCACCAAGTCGTCGGTCGCCGACGGCGCGTTCGAGAACGATGTCGAGGCGCTGGTGCAGATCCGCCGGCTGATGGACTTCCTGCCGGCCAGCAACAAGGAGAAGCCGCCGGTCCGGCCCACCTACGACGATCCGGCGCGGATGGAGGAATCGCTCGATACCCTGATCCCGGCCAATCCGAACAAGCCCTACGATATGAAGGAGCTGATCGAGAAGGTTCTCGACGAGGGCGACTTTTTCGAGATCCAGGCCAACTTCGCCAAGAACATGATCACCGGCTTCGGCCGCATCGACGGCCGCACGGTCGGCATCGTCGCCAATCAGCCGATGGTTCTGGCCGGCGTGCTCGATATCGATTCCTCACGCAAGGCAGCGCGCTTCGTGCGCTTCTGCGACTGCTTCAACATCCCGATCGTCACCTTCGTCGACGTGCCCGGCTTCCTGCCCGGCACGGCCCAGGAATATGGTGGCATCATCAAGCACGGCGCCAAGCTTCTGTTCGCCTTCTCCGAGGCGACGGTGCCGAAGGTCACGGTCATCACGCGCAAGGCCTATGGCGGCGCTTACGACGTCATGTCGTCCAAGCACATCCGGGGCGACGTCAACTATGCCTGGCCGACCGCGCAGATCGCCGTGATGGGCGCCAAGGGCGCGGTCGAGATCATCTTCCGCTCCGAGATCGGCGACCCCGACAAGATCGCCGCGCGCACCAAGGAATACGAGGATCGCTTCGCCAACCCGTTCGTGGCCGCCGAACGCGGCTTCATCGACGAAGTGATCATGCCGCATTCGACTCGCCGGCGCATCGCCCGCGCGCTCGCCATGCTCGAGAACAAGCATGTCGAGAATCCGTGGAAGAAGCACGACAACATTCCGCTGTAAGGTGCTGATTTCACGTATTATCCGGCGTCGGTAAACGTCACCACCTCGATGCGGTTGCCGTCCGGGTCGCGGATGAAAGCGGCATAGTAGGTATCGTGGTATTGCGGGCGGGGGCCGGGCGGGCCTTCGCCGCGCGCGCCGGCCGCCAGCGCGGTTGCATAGAACACCGCGACCGCGTCCATGGTAGGGACACGCAGGCAGACATGGGTCCCGCTGTCCTCCGGGACGCGCGGCATGCCCGGCCGGGCGTTGAGCCAGAATTCCGGATAGGTCTTGCCGAAGCCCACCGTCTCGGCGCGGTCGGCGAGCAGGCGGAGGCCGATGGCGCCGAGCACCTCGGCATAGAAGCGCCGGCTCGCGCCGAGGTCGCTGACGCCCAGGGAGACGTGGTCGATCATGGTTCCAGCCCTCGTCCGGCGGGCGCCGTCCGCCGGCGCCCGGCATATGTCCCACGTTCTACGCAGCGCGGCGCGGCCGGGGAATGGCTTTCCGGAAACACCAGCTATCGGCCGGTGTTCCTAAAGCGGATGTCCGCCTGTCGGCGGGCGCTTCACGGAACGAGGATGCCAATGGCAGGAACGTGGAAGAACGAGGGCGAAGGCAGCCGGTCGGGCGCCGAGGCCTACGACAAGGCGCAGGAGAAATTCGCCAAGTCCGGCAAGGTCGACAAGGCGGCGCACGACGCCGAGAAGGCGGTTGAAGGCAAGGAGGGTGCGGAGCTGCGCCGCGCCGAGGAGGCAGGCAAGCATCACAGCCACGGCGAGGATCCCGCGCTCCGGAAGAAATAGCGGCGCTATCGAGAAAAAATAGCCGGAGCCATCGAGACTTGGTGCAAAGGCCCGCCGCCCGCGGGCCTCTGCATCAGGGTGCGCCGCCGTAACTGATGCGATAGATCACGCCGTTCCGGTCGTCGGAGACGAGCAGGGCGCCGTCCCCGGCCTGTTTGACGTCGGCCGGCCGGCCCAGCGCGGCCTCGCCGGCGGCCAGCCAGCCGGTGGCGAATCGCTCGACTTCGACCGGCTTGCCGTCCGCGAAATGGACACGCACAACGCGGTATCCAATCGGGGTGGAGCGGTTCCATGAGCCGTGCTGCGCCACGAACAGGTCGCCTCGATAGTCCTGCGGGAACATGGTCCCCTGGTAGAACGCAATCCCGAGTGGTGCGACATGGGCGGGGAATTCCAACGCGGGGAACGTGACGGGCTTTTCCGGCGCCGGCGACACGGCTGCTGGCGAAGGGGCTGATGCTGGTGAGGGCGCCGGCGCAGGCGTGGCCGCCTGTGGGGGAGTGGAATTGCCGGGCACGACGGGCGGCCAGTCTTTCGATCGGTCGTGACCGCCGCCATAATCAGGATACCCGAAGTCCAGGCCCGCTTCGGCCGCGCGGTTAAGCTCGTCGGGCGGCGAATCGTCGCCCATGCCGTCGACCCCGTTATCGGTGAAATAGCAGATTCCGGTCGCCGGCTCGAAGGCGATGCCGACCGAATTGCGGATGCCGCGCGCGAACGTCGTCCGGCCGCCGCCCTTCAGGTTGAAGCGTTGGATCGTGCCCTGGATTCCCCTGGGTTGACACAGATTGCACGGCGTCCCGA
>JBDZUN010000219.1:0-5836 GCA_040255145.1 Hyphomicrobiales bacterium
GTGTCGACCCGGCTGACCCGCTATGACGGCATGAACCACGGCTTCCTGTTCTGGGTCGATGTCGTCGACGGCGCGACCAAGGCGATGGCGGAATGTAACGCCTGGCTGCGCGAGCGCTTCGCCGGCGCCCGCGACAGGGCGGCGTGATGGGTTCTGTGGCGAGGTATATGCGGTCACTGCGGTGCGTGCCGGCATGACCGAGGCGTTCGATCTGCTGATCCGGGGCGCGACCCTGGTCAGCCATGCCGGCCGCGCCCAAGCCGATCTCGGCGTGCGCGATGGGCGCACCGCCGCGATCGGCGATCTGGGGCGGGCGACGGCGCCGCGTGTGCTCGACGCGCGCGGCCTGCACGTTCTGCCCGGCGTGATCGACAGCCAGGTCCATTTCCGCGAGCCGGGTGGCGAGCACAAGGAGGATCTGGAGACCGGCGGCCGTGCCGCGGTGGCGGGCGGCGTGACGGCGGTGTTCGAGATGCCGAACACGCGCGTGCCGACCACCGACGCCGCCGCGCTGGCCGACAAGCTGGCGCGGGCGCGGGGCCGGATGTATTGCGACCACGCCTTCTATGTCGGCGCGACGGCGGAGAATGTCGGCACGCTGAGCGCGCTCGAGCGTCAGGGCGGCTGCGCCGGGGTCAAGATGTTCATGGGCTCCTCGACCGGCAGCCTGCTGGTGGCGGAGGAGGACCAGGTCGCGGCGGTGCTGCGCGGCGGCCGGCGTCGGATCGCGGTGCATTCGGAGGATGAGGCGCGCCTGCGCGAACGTCATCCCCTGGCCGGCTCGGACGTGCACAACCATCCGGTCTGGCGCGATGCCGAGACCGCGCTGCTGGCGACGACGCGCTTGGTGCGCCTGGCGCGCGCGGCGCGGCGGCGGGTGCATGTGCTGCACGTCTCGACGGCCGAAGAAATCCCGCTGCTGGCGGCGAACAAGGACCTCGCGACGGTCGAGGTGACACCCCAGCACCTGACCCTGGCGGCGCCCGACTGCTACGACGCGCTCGGCACCTATGCGCAGATGAACCCGCCGTTGCGCGACGCGCGCCACCGCGACGCGCTGTGGCGGGCGATCGCGGACGGGGTGGTCGACGTGCTCGGCTCCGACCACGCGCCGCACACGCGGGCGGATAAGGATGCCGGCTACCCCGACACGCCCTCGGGTATGCCGGGCGTGCAGACGCTGGTGCCGGTCATGCTTGACCACGTCCGTGCCGGCCGCCTGTCGCTCGAACGGCTGGTCGACCTGACCAGCCACGGTCCCCATCGCGTGTTCGGGCTGGCCGCCAAGGGCCGCATCGCGGTCGGCTTCGATGCCGACTACACCCTGGTCGATCTGGATGCGGAGCGGGTGATCGAGAATGCCTGGATCGAAAGCCGCTGCGGCTGGACGCCGTTCGACGGCCGCCGCGTCACCGGCTGGCCGGTCGGGACCGTGGTGCGCGGCCATGTCGCGATGTGGCAGGGTGTGCTCGCACCCGAGGCGGCCGGCGTCCCGATCCGGTTCCTGGAAACGCTGTGAGGGCCTAAGCTGCCCAGCCCTGCAACACGGCGGCCTCGTGGCGCAGGCGTTCGGGCCCGCCCAGCAGGGCGCGGTCGACATGGATGCGCTTGAACCAGTAGTGCAGGCCCATCAGGTCGGTGAAGCCCATGCCGCCATGCGCGAGTGTTGCGTTGTTGGCGATGGAGCGGCCGATCTCGCCCAGATGCGCCTTGGCGTGGCAGGCCATGACCGCCGCCTCGTCGGGCGCGTTGTCGTGTGCGTGCGCCGCGTACCAGACCAGGGCGCGCGCCGGCTCCAGGTCAGCGACCATCTCCGCGC
The DNA here is from genome assembly GCA_040255145.1 of Hyphomicrobiales bacterium. Taxonomy (GTDB): domain Bacteria; phylum Pseudomonadota; class Alphaproteobacteria; order JBDZUN01; family JBDZUN01; genus JBDZUN01. The sequence goes on from JBDZUN010000219.1 coordinate 1,820, forward strand.
AGGCGTGCTTGATCGCCTGGAACGAGCCGATCGGCCGGTTGAACTGCTTGCGCTCCAGCGAATAGGCGACGGCGCGCTCGATCATCACCGCCTCGGCGCCCAGCATGTCGGCGGCCAGCGCGATGCGGCCGGCATTGATCACCCGGCGGACGATATCGGCCGCCTGGCCGGGCGCGCCGATCAGCGCGTTGGTCCGCACGTCGTTGAGCTTCAATTCGGCGAAGCCGCGCGTCCTGTCCAGGGTGGTCATCGCGGTGACGTCGAGCCCCGTGGCGTCGCGCGGCACCAAAGCCAGCGTGTCGCCGCCCGCCGCGACCAGATAGGCGTCGGCGGCGAGCCCATCGACCGCGGACAGGGCGGTGCCGTTCAGCGCGCCCGCTTCAAGCCGGATGCCCGCGCCGTCGCGCGCCTGCAACGCCTCGCCGACCGCGACCCCGACCTTCAGTTCGCCAGCGGCGATCTTGGGCAGAAGCTCGCGTTTCTGGGCGTCGGTGCCGCCTTCGATCAGGGCGGTCGCCGCCATGATCGCGGTGCCGAGGAAGGGAGCGGGGGCGGCGACGCGGCCAAGCTGCTCGGCGATCAGCATCGCGTCGAAGAAGGAAAGGCCGCTGCCGCCGAATTCCTCCGGGATCAGCACGCCCAGCGCGCCGAGCTCCGCCAAGGCCGCCCAGACGGCGGCATCGAAGCCGGTCTCGCCTTGTGCCGCTTCGCGCACGACGTCCATCGGCACGCGCGCCTCCAGCATCCGGCGCACCGAATCCTCCAGCAGCCGCTGGTCTTCCGACAGTCCGAATTCCATTGCGATCGTTCCTCAGGCCGCTGCGACCTTGGGTTCGCGCGGCATGCTGAGGCCGCGCTCGGCGATGATGTTCTTCTGGATGTGCGAGGTGCCGCCGCCGATGATCATGCCGAGTTGGAACATATAGCGGAACGGCCACGCGCCGTGGCTGCGCAGATGCTCGCCCTGCTCGTAGAGCACGCCAAGCTCGCCCAGCACGTCCATGCCCAGCGCGGCGATGTCCTGCATCAGGTGGGTGCCGACCAGCTTGGAGACCAGGCGCGGCACGCCGGCATCCTGCTTCTTCACGGACGCCGTCAGCAGGCGCAGGTTGTTGAGTCGCATCGCCTCGACCCGCGCCTGGAGCTTGAGCAGGCGGTCGCGGAACACGGCATCCTCCATGAGGCTTCGACCGTCGACTGTCTCCTGCTGCATCAGCGCGATCAGGCTGCGGAGCATCGAGCCGGCGTGGTCCGGGTCGCTCAGCGCGTCGCGTTCGTATTTCAGGGTGGTGTTGGCCACCGCCCAGCCCTGGCCGCGCGCGCCGACGATGTTGGACATGGGCACGCGGACATCGGTGAAGAAAACCTCGTTGAATTCCGAGCGCCCGGTCATGGTGGATAGCGGCCGCACCTCGATGCCCGGTGTCTCCATCGGAATCAGGATGTAGGAGATGCCGCGGTGCTTCGGCTGGTCGGGCTCGGTCCGCACCAGGCAGAACATCATTTCGGCGAAATGCGCGGATGAGGTCCAGATCTTCTGGCCGTTGATGACGAATTCGTCGCCCTCGACGCGGCCGGCGGTCTGCAGGCTGGCGAGGTCAGAGCCGGCGCCGGGTTCCGAATAGCCCTGGCACCACGGGATCACGCCGGTGATCGTGTCGGGGATGTAGCGGTGCTTCTGCTCCTCGGTGCCGTGCTCCAGCAGGGTCGGGACGAGGAGGGTGATGCCCTGGCTGCCGAGGCCGAGCGGCGCGCCGGCCTTCGTGAATTCGACGCCGATGATGTAGGTCTTGAGCGGGTCGGGCGCGGCGCCGAAGCCACCATAGTCCTTGGGCACGGTGCGGGCGGCATAGCCGTGCGCGATCAGGCGCTTCTGCCAGTCGATCATCTCCGCCGTCGGCGCCTCGACGCCGCCACGGCTGCGCGGCGCGCGATCCTTGTTGCGCGCGATGAAGTCCCGCACCTCGGCGCGGAAATCCTGGTATTCCTGGCTGAAGGTCAGGTCCATGCCGTCCGGCTCCCGTTCGCGTCCATCCCGTTCGTCGGCGAACACTGTGCCGGCTAGCGACCATGGATACAATGGCGGCCGGACCCGTGCAGCCTCCGTGTCAGTGCAACATCGCCGTGGCCGATTGCGCGCGGCGCCGTGGCGCGCCGGCCGCCTCGGCTGCGATCTGCGCGCGTTCCCAGTCCGGCATGTAGTCGCGCCGGATCGGCACGGCCTGGAGGCTGCGCGCGAGCTGGATCTGGAACACCATAAGGCCGGAATGCCGGAACGCGGCCTCCGATCCCGCCAGATAGAATTCCCACATGCGGCAGAACCGCTCGTCATAGAGCGCCGCGGCCTTGTCCCAATTGGCGCGAAAGCGGTTGCGCCAGTGCCGCAGCGTCTCGGCATAGTGCAGGCGCAGAACCTCGATGTCGGTGACGTGCAGGCCCTCGCGCTCGATCGCCGGCAGCACCTCGCTCAAGGCCGGCGTGTAGCCGCCCGGGAAGATGTACTTGCGCACCCAAGGGTTGGTCGCGCCCGGCCCGTCAGCGCGGCCGATCGCATGCAGCAGCGCCACGCCGTCCTCCGCCAGCAGCGCGCGCACCTTGCGGAAGAACGCCTGGTAATAGCCGACGCCGACATGCTCGAACATGCCGACCGAGACGATTCGGTCGTAGCGGCCTTCGACCTCGCGGTAGTCGCGCAAGTTGAACGACAGCCGGTCGCCGATGCCGCTCGCCTCGGCGCGGGCACGGGCATAGCGCAGTTGTTCCTGCGACAGCGTGATGCCGTCGACCTGGCAGCCGCCGACGCGGGCGAGGTACAGCGCCAGGCCGCCCCAGCCCGATCCGACGTCCAGGATGCGCTGGTCGGGTTTCAACAGCAGCTTCGACGCGATGTGCCGGCGCTTGTTGGCCTGCGCCTGGTCCAGGCCGTCGTCCGGGCTCATGAAATAGGCGCATGAATATTGCCGGTCGTCGTCCAGGAACAGGTCGTAGAGCGCGCTCGACAGGTCGTAGTGATGTGCGACGTTGCGCCGTGCCTTGCCGCGTCGGTTCCACTGCGACATCCGGCGCGACCACAGGCGCGTCCGCGCGGCCAGCCCGCCCAGCCAATGGCCCCAGCCCCAGCCCAGATTCGCGGTAACCAGGTCCAGGAAGTCGTAGATCCCGGCGTCTTCGATCGTCAGCCCGCCGTCCATGTAGATCTCGCCGAGCTGGAGCTGCGGCTGCAAAGCGAGCTTCCACTCCGCCGCCCGGTCGCGGAACCGTATCGTGATCGGACGGCCGCCCGCGCCGTCGCCATAGCTATGCCGCCTGCCGTCGGCGTCGACGACGTTCAGCCGTCCCGACTTGATGATGCTTCGCAGCAATGTATCGGGCACGAACATGACGTGCTCCGCTTCATCTGGTGTGAATCAAAGCCTATGGAGTCAGGATACCGAAATCCCCCCTCGGGCTAACGTGAATCAACACTTGCAAACCGAAGATAGCAAAAAAAAGGGCGCGCGACCGAGCGCCGCAGCCCTTATGCCCAGGGATGGCCGTGCGACCGCCACGCTTCCTGTCGTCGCAGCGCTGAACGAGCGTGCTGACGCAATCCGGTCGGCGGCGCGGCAAAGATGGATTGCTTCGCCGGAGCCTGTCCCCCCGGCCGCATTCGGGCCGGACTCCCGGGCCCGCGATCAGGCCGCGGCGCCTGACCGCTAGAGATCGTTCACCGTTTCGTGGAAACGCTGAACGATCTCTAAGTCCTTGGTTTATCGCGTTTCCGAACCGCAAAGTGGCATCCGCTTTTGCTGGAAACGCTCACAGCTAGGCGTCGTCGGGTTCCAGATCCTCGTCCTGCAGCGCCTGGCCTTCCTCGAAGAATCGCTGCGCCTCGATCCGGGCCAGCTCGTCCTCGCTCGGCCCGGCGTCCTCATCGCTCACCTGGCGCTCCGCCTCGGCCTCGGAGCGGGCGACATTGACGACGACGCCGACCGAAACTTCCGGGTGCAGCGCGACCCGCACCGGATGCAGGCCCAC
>JBDZUN010000220.1:0-5813 GCA_040255145.1 Hyphomicrobiales bacterium
GGCGTCCTTGACCATGGCGTCGATGTCCGCGTCCGAGAGGCCGCCATTGGCCTGGATGCGGATCGACTGCTCCTTGTTGGTCGCCTTGTCGCGCGCGGTGACGTGGACGATGCCGTTGGCGTCGATGTCGAAGGTGACCTCGACCTGCGGCACGCCGCGCGGCGCCGGCGGGATGCCGACCAGGTCGAACTGGCCCAGCATCTTGTTATCGGAAGCCATCTCGCGCTCGCCCTGGAACACCCGGATGGTCACGGCCGTCTGGTTGTCCTCGGCGGTCGAGAAGGTCTGGCTCTTGCGCGTCGGGATGGTCGTGTTGCGGTCGATCAGCCGGGTGAACACGCCGCCCAGGGTCTCGATGCCGAGCGACAGCGGCGTCACGTCGAGCAGCAGGACGTCCTTGACCTCGCCCTGCAGCACGCCGGCCTGGATCGCGGCGCCCAGCGCCACAACCTCGTCCGGGTTGACGCCCTTGTGCGGCTCACGCCCGAAGAACGACTTCACCGTGTCGATCACCTTGGGCATGCGGGTCATGCCGCCGACCAGCACCACCTCGTCGATGTCGGCGGCCGACAGCCCGGCATCCTTCAGGGCGGCGCGCGACGGCTCGATCGTGCGCTGGACTAGATCGTCGACCAGGGCCTCCAGCTTGGCCCGGGTCAGCTTCATGGTCAGGTGCTTGGGCCCGGTCTGGTCGGCCGTGATGAACGGCAGGTTGATTTCGGTCTGGGTCGCGGACGACAGCTCGATCTTGGCCTTCTCGGCGGCTTCCTTGAGCCGCTGCAGCGCCAGCCGGTCGCCGCGCAGGTCGATGCCGTTGTCCTTCTTGAACTCGTCGGCCAGGTAGTCGACGACGCGCTTGTCGAAGTCCTCGCCGCCCAGGAACGTGTCGCCGTTGGTCGCCTTCACCTCGAAGACGCCGTCGCCGATCTCCAGGATCGAGATGTCGAACGTGCCGCCGCCCAGGTCGTAGACCGCGATGGTCTTGCCGTCCTGCTTGTCGAGGCCGTAGGCCAGCGCGGCCGCCGTCGGCTCGTTGATGATGCGCAGCACTTCGAGGCCGGCGATCTTGCCGGCGTCCTTGGTGGCCTGGCGCTGGGCGTCGTTGAAGTAGGCGGGCACGGTGATGACCGCCTGGGTGACGGTCTCGCCCAGGTGGCGCTCCGCCGTCTCCTTCATCTTCTGCAGGATGTAGGCCGAGACCTGCGACGGCGAATATTGCTTGCCGCGCGCCTCGACCCAGGCATCGCCACCGCTCGCCTTGACGATCTGGTACGGGACCATGCCCGAGTCTTTCTGGGTGGTCGGGTCGTCGAAACGGCGGCCGATCAGACGCTTGATCGCGAACAGGGTGTTTTCCGGGTTGGTCACGCCCTGGCGCTTGGCGGCCTGTCCGACCAGAACCTCGCCATCCTCCGTGAAGGCGACCATCGAGGGCGTGGTGCGCGCGCCCTCGGCGTTCTCGATGACCTTGGGCTGCTTGCCCTCCATGACGGCGACGCACGAATTCGTGGTGCCCAGGTCGATTCCGACAACCTTACTCATTCTAGTCCCTCATTTGCGGCAGGCCCCCGAGGCCATGGTTATGCACCCGCAGGGGTCCCCATGACAGGGTGGTGACGTTCGTAGGCGCCATAGGCGTTTCTCGCGGTATATAGGCGAAAAACCGTGCCCCGCAACACCGCCGGGTGCGGATCAAGCGGCGGAGGCCCGCCATGAATCTCTCGGTCGAAGGCGCACGGCTGTTTCCCGGCTATTTCAGTTCGGAGGCGCGGCGCGCGCTGCTCGCCGACGTGCTGGCGCGGATCGAGGCTGCGCCGTTCTATACCCCGACGATGCCGCGAAGCGGCGCGCCCTTGTCGACCAGGACGACCAATCTCGGCCCGCTCGGCTGGGTGACCGACATCGCCGGCTACCGCTATCAGGCGGAGCATCCGCATACCGGCGCCACATGGCCGGCCATGCCGCGGACGCTGCTCGACCTGTGGCGGGACCTGGCCGACTACCCCGCCCCGCCGGAGGCGTGCCTGGTCAACTGGTACGGGCCGGCCTCGCGCCTCGGTCTCCACGTCGACCAGGACGAAGAGGCGGTCAATGCGCCGGTCGTCTCGGTCTCGCTCGGCGACGACGCGCTGTTCCGGCTCGGCGGACAGAGCCGGCGCGATCCGACCCATTCGTTCCGGCTGCATTCCGGCGACGTGGTCGTGCTGGCGGGCGTGTCGCGCCGCTGCTTCCACGGCGTCGACCGGATCTATCCGGGCACCAGCCAACTCGTGCCCGGCGGCGGCCGCATCAACCTGACCATGCGCAGGGTGAACTGGCCCTGAGACTTTTGGAGAATCTCGTTCCCGCTTTTGCGAGGAGTGTGAGCGACGAAGCAATCCGGGTTCAGGTGCCGTGAAGGTGGATTGCTTCGCTTCGCTCGCAATGACGGGTGGTCGCCGATCTACGCCGAGGTATCGACCCGCTGGCCGCCGCCGTCCCCCGGTGCGGCGGACGGCGCCTTGGCGACGCCGACCATGGCCGGGCGCAAAAGCCGGTCGCCGACCGCGTAGCCGGTCTGGATCACGTCCACCACCGTGCCGGGCGGCGCCTCGCCATGCTCGATTTCGAACATCGCCTGGTGGAAATGCGGGTCGAAGCGTTCGCCCTTGGGGTTGATCGTGCGGATATTGTGGCGCTCCAGCACATTGAGCAATTCGCGCTCGGTCATCTCCACGCCTTCGACGAAGCCGCGCAAGCGCTCGTCCGCCTGGTTCAGCGTCTCGGCCGGCAGGTGGTCCAGCGCGCGGCGCAGGTTGTCCGCCACCGCCAGGACGTCGCGCGCGAATCCGGTATGGCCGTATTGGGCGGCCTCGTTGCGGTCGCGCTCGGCGCGCCGGCGCACGTTCTCGGTCTCGGCCAGCGCACGCAGGAGCTTATCCTTCAGCGCGGCATTCTCGGCGGCGAGTTCGGCCTGCGCCTCGTCGGCCGCGGTCGCGTCCGGCGCGTCCGCTTCCGGCAGCCCGTCATCGCCGGCTGGGCCGTTCCGTTCCCTGTCCTGCTTGTCCTCGTCGTGATCGCTCATCGAAACCGTCCTGAACACTTGGGCGCAGACGATCAGGCGAGCATGCGCCCGATCACCCGCGCGGTGAAATCGACCATCGGGATCACCCGTGCGTAGTTGAGCCGTGTCGGCCCGATCACGCCGATGGCGCCCACGATCCGTTGTCGGGCATTCATATAGGGCGCAACGATCATGGAGGAACCCGACATCCCGAACAGCTTGTTCTCGGAGCCGATGAAAATGCGCATGCCCGATGCATCGCGCGCCAGCTCCAGAAGCTGGATGATGGTCTGCTTGCTCTCGAATTCGTCCAGCAGGAGGCGGATGCGCTCCAAATCCTCCAGCGCGTGCACGTCTTCGAGCAGGTTGGCCTGGCCGCGCACGATCAGCTTACCGGCGAGCCAGCCGTCGCCGTCATTCGCCCAGGTGGCGAGGCCCGCTTCGACCACATGCGTGGTCAGTTCGTCGAGCTCGGCGCGGTGCTGGTCCAACTCCGTCAGGATTTCACCGCGCGCCTCGTCGATGGTGCGGCCGCGCAACCGGGCGTTCAGGTAGTTCGACGCCTCGATCAGGGCCGAATGGGTCATGCCGTCGGGCATGCTGCAGACGCGGTTCTCGACCGACCCGTCCTCCGACACCAGCACGACCAGCGCGCGGCCGGGGCCAAGATTGACGAATTCCATGTGCTTGAGCGGCGTGTCCATCTTGGGGACCATGACCACCCCGGCGCAACGGGAAAGGCCGGACAGGAGGCTGATCGCGTCGGACAGCGCGTCGTCGAAGCTGCGCCCGGTGGCGACGACCTGCCCTTCGATCGAGTTGCGTTCGGCTTCGCCCAGGTCGCCGATTTCGAGCAGGCCGTCGACGAACATGCGCAGACCCGCCTCGGTCGGCAGGCGGCCTGCGCTGGTGTGCGGCGCGAACAAGAGGCCCATCTGCTCCAGGTCCGCCATGACGTTGCGAATCGACGCGGCCGAGAGGGTGAGGGGCAGACGCTGGCTCAGGGTGCGGGAGCCGATCGGCTCACCCGTCTCGAGATAGGCCTCGACGATGCTGCGGAAGATATCCCGCGAACGATCGCTGAGCTTTTGGACCTGGTTGGGGGCGATGATCGCCACGGCGCGAACGAACCTCGGTTGGCGCAAAGCATTGCTGCCGGCAGGAAGGTAGTGGCGGGGCGGGGGTGCGTCAATTGTCCGCCCGCCGCTGGACGCGGGCCGGCGCGGCGGCTAGACAGGCGCTCCATCAAGGAGATCCGCCATGCCGCAGGGCGTTCGAGACAGTGCCGACAGCCTCAGCCGCCCGTCCGGCCGCGTCGCCGACCAGATGCGCGACGTGCGCTTCGAGCCGGGCTTGTCGAAATATGCCGAGGGCTCGTGCCTCGTGCGTTTCGGCGACACGCACGTTCTGTGCTCGGCCAGCCTCGCCATTGGCGTGCCGCGGTTCCTGAAGGGCTCCGGCCAGGGCTGGGTCACGGCGGAATACGGCATGCTGCCGCGCGCGACCCACGAGCGGAACCGGCGCGAGGCGGCGCAGGGGCGCCAGACCGGCCGCTCGCAGGAAATCCAGCGCCTGATCGGCCGCTCGCTGCGCGCCGTGACCAAGCTTGCCGAGCTCGGCGAATACACCATCACCGTCGATTGCGACGTGATCCAGGCCGACGGCGGAACGCGCACAGCCTCCATCAGCGGCGGCTACGTCGCCCTCTACCAGGCCTGCGCGCATATGGTCCGCACCGGGCTGCTCCCGGCGATCCCGTTGCGGGAGGAGGTGGCCGCGGTGTCCTGCGGCCTCTATCGCGGCGCGCCCGTCCTCGACCTCGACTATGCCGAGGACAGCGCCGCCGAGGCGGACGCCAATTTCGTACTGACCGCCTCGGGCGGCATCGTCGAGATCCAGGGAACGGCCGAGGCGGAGCCGTTTTCCGACGCCGCGTTCCAGGAGCTGATGCGGCTCGCGCGCGTCGGCGTCGCCCACATCACCGCGCTGCAACGCGCCGCCTGCGCGGGCTGAGCCACCGGTCATTGCGATGAGCGTCAGCGAACGAAGCGATCCAGGCTGAAGCTCAGCAAAGACGGATTGCTTCGCTGCGCTCGCAATGACGGTGAAATGTCACTGCGATCTAAACGATCTTGCCGTGGCAGTGTTTGTACTTCTTGCCGGACCCGCACGGGCAGGGGGCGTTGCGCGCGACCTTGGCGCTCGACGTCGGGCCGGGGGGAGCCGAGCTTGCGGACAGCGTCAACTCGTTCTCGCCGGTCGCCGGGTCGATGTGCTGCGCGTGCATTTCCAGCGATTCCAGGTCGGGCAGCGGCATCGGCTCCGCCGTGACCTGCACCCGCGCTAACTGTGCGGTGACGTCCTGGCGCAGGCGCGTCAGCAGGTTCTCGAACAGCACGAACGCCTCGGTCTTGTATTCGTTGAGCGGGTCGCGCTGGCCGTAGCCGCGGAAGCCGATCACCTGGCGCAGTTGTTCGAGCTGCTGCAGGTGCTCGCGCCAATGGTGGTCAATGGTCTGCAGAAGCACGGCCTTCTCGATCTGGCGCATCATGTCGGGGCCGACCATTGCGGCCTTCTGCGCCATGTGGCGATCGGCGGCGTCGGCGAGGCGATCGCGAATCTCCTCGTCGGCGATGCCTTCCTCCTGGCCCCATTCCCGGATCGGCAGGTCGAGCCCGAGATAGTTGTCGACGTCCTGGTGCAGGCCGTCCAGATCCCATTGTTCCGCATACGCACGTTCGGGAATATGGGAGGACACCACGTCCTCGAC
>JBDZUN010000221.1:0-5789 GCA_040255145.1 Hyphomicrobiales bacterium
TCGGGACGGCGATCAACATGCGTGAACGCTCGCACCGCAGCGCCGGATTCCGTGTGCTGAAGGCGCCGGACGTACCGTCGGCCCTGGTCGAAGTGGGGTACCTGTCGAATCCCGCGGATGAAGCGGTGCTGACCAGCGCGAAAGGCCGCGCCCGCATCGCGCGTGCGCTTTCGCAGGGTATCACGGACTATTTCGGCGCCGACAGCTAAAGCCGGACGGGCTCAAGCGCCGTGTACGGATCGACGGCAGAGTGCCGGCCCGACCCGCTACAGCGCGTCGATCGCCGCCAGCACCTCCTCGACATGGCCCGGCACCTTCACCTTGCGCCACAGGCGGCGGATGACGCCGTCGCCGTCGATCAGGAAGGTCGAGCGGTCGATGCCCATATATTTACGGCCGTACATGCTCTTTTCGACCCAGACGCCGTAGCGTTCGCAGACCTCGCCTTCGGGATCGGCGCCCAGCGCGATCGAAAGGTCGTGCTTCCGCCGGAACTTGGCGTGGCTCTCGACGCTGTCGCGTGACACGCCGATCACCGTCGCGCCTTTGCGCGTGAACGCCGCCTTGTTCTGGCTGAAGGCGATGGCCTCCTTGGTGCAGCCGGACGTGTCGTCCTTCGGGTAGAAGTAGAGGACCGTGGTGCGGCCCTTCTGGCCGGCGAGCGACACGGTGCCGCCGTCGTCCGTCTCCAGCTTGAATGCCGGCGCCTTGTCACCGACCGACAATTGGGTCATCGCGCTCTCCTCACGGCCCGGGTCTATTCGTTAGCCACGGAAGTGATCTCGGCCCGGGCGGCTTCGTGCTCGACGATCGCGGCGAAATGCGCACGCACCTGCTCCTCGCGCACGACCAGGGCGTCGCGGATCGTGACGAGCGTCGGCAGGCCGAATAGCGCGGCAAGCCGTTCGGCCAGCGCGTTCGGCGCGCTGTCTTCGTCGAACGCCTCGCGTCCCCACAGCCGCATCAGGTGCTGCACGTTGAGCAGCAGATGGGCTGTGTCGATCAGGTCCTGCGCCTGGCTCTGGTCAAGCGTGCCGGCGTCGCGGAAGCGGCGGAACGCTTCGATCGTCTTGCCGACGATCAGCTCCGGATGCCGCTCGGCGTGACGCAGGATCAGGAATTGCGCGATGAATTCGAGGTCGATCAGGCCGCCGCGCACCGATTTCACGTCCCAGGGATCGGTCGAGCCGTCGTGTGCGGCCATTCGCGCCCGCATGGCCGCGACCGCGGCCGCGAGTTCAGTGGGGCCTTCGGGTCGCGTCACCGCCTGCCGCACCACCGCCGCGATCCGGCCGGCAAGGTCGGGCGGGCTGAAGATCACGCGCGCCCGCGTCAGCGCCATGCGCTCCCAGGTCCAGGCTTTTTCGTGCTGATAGTCGGCGAAGGCCGCGAGCGAGACCGCGACGGGCCCCTGGCTGCCAGAGGGCCTGAGGCGCATGTCGACCTCGTAAAGCCGGCCTTCACCCGTCAGCGCCGTGATCGCGTTGATGATCCGCTTCGACAGACGCGCGTAATAGTCGGATGCGCCGAGCGGACGGGCGCCGTCGGACATCGTCGCAGGATCGGCATCATAGACGATCACCAGGTCGATATCGGAGGCGAGCGTCATCTCCCGTGCGCCGAGCTTCCCCATGGCGAGGATCGCGAGCTGGCCGCCGGGCATGGCGCCGTGCGCCTCAACGAATTCCGCGGTCACGCGTGGGACCAGCCGGCCCAGCACCGCTTCCGCAACGGCGGTGAGCGCGATGCCGGCGCGTTCGCCGTCGGCCTCGCCAAGCAGGAGCTGGACGCCGACCTGGAATTTGCGCTCGTTGGTCCAGCGTCGGGTCAGGTTCAGCATGTCCTCGAAGTCACGCGCGCCGCGCAGCATCTCGCTGAGGTCGTGGGCCAGCGCGTCCGGGTCGTCGGGGACCGTATGGAAATCGGGCTGAAGCACCGCGTCGAGCAGCGACGGGCTGCGCGCCAGTGCGCTGGCGAGCGTGGCGGCGCCGGCCATGATCTCGACCAGGAGGTCGAGCAGCCGCGGATTGGCGTTGAACAGCGAGAAGAGCTGGATGCCGGCGGGCAGCCCGGACAGGAACGCGTCGAACCGGGTGAGCGCGGCTTCCGGCTCCGGGCTACGGCCGAACGCCCGCAGCACCGCCGGAACCAGCTTGCGCAGCAATTCGCGCGCCCGCTCGTTGCGCAGCGCCGGGTAGCGGCCCGCGATCCAGCGATGGACGTGTTCGATGACCGCCTGGGGATCGCGAAAGCCGAGGCGAAGCAGCCCCTCCGCCAGCCCCGCGCCGTCACTCTCGAAATCGAGCCCGGCGTCATCGGCGCTCCGCGATGCCGCGCTGGCGGTGCCGAGCAGCGCGTCATAAGCGCGGGCAACCCGGTCAAGGTGGCCCAGCAGAACGACCTCGAACGCCGCGCAAGTATCGAAACCCATGAAGGCGGCGATCCGCTCCAAATCCGCTTCGGCGGTCGGCAGCGTATGGGTCTGCTCGTCGTGGATCATCTGCAGCCGGTGCTCGAGCTGGCGCAGGAAGAGATAGGCGGCGCGCAAGGCGTCGGCGTCGTCGATCGCGATCACCCCGTCGGCGGCCAATTGGCGCAGCACGCCGAGGGTCGTCGACTCGCGCAGCGGCACGCGCCGACCGCCCGCGATCAGCTGGTGGATCTGGACGAAGAATTCGATCTCGCGGATGCCGCCAATGCCGAGCTTGATGTCGTGGCCGCCAACCGCGATGCGGCCGAAGCCGTGGTGGCTGCGGATCAGCCGGGTCATCGCGTGGACATCCTGGACTGCGGCGAAATCCAAGTGGCGGCGCCAGACGAATGGCTGAATGTGGTCCAGGAAATCCCGGCCGACATCGAGGTCGCCGGCGATCGGACGCGCCTTGATCATGGCGGCGCGCTCCCAATTCTGGCCGACGCTCTCGTAATAGGCCTCGGCGCCGCCGATCGAGATCGCGACCGGCGTCGCACCTGCGTCGGGCCGGAGCCGCAGGTCGGTGCGAAACACGTAGCCGTCCTCGGTCCGTTCCTGCAGGATCTTGACCAGATCGCGGGTCAGCCGGATGAAGAACTCGGAAACCGGCCGGCGGCCGGAATAGGGCGCGCGCTCCGGGTCGTAGAGCACGATCAGGTCGATGTCGCTCGAATAATTCAGCTCGCGTGCGCCGAGCTTGCCCATTCCCAGCACGACATAGCCGCAGCCGCGTGACGGATCGCCGGAATCCGGGGCTGCAAGCGCGCCGGCGGCCACCTGGGCGCCGATGAGTCCGTCGACTGCGGCGGTCACGGCGCGCCCGGCAAAGTCGGACAGGGCGCGCACGACACGTTCGACATCCCACTGGCCGGCAATGTCCGCGAACCCGACGGCAAGCGCGGCGCGGCGCTTGATGGCGCGCAGCCTCGTCATCAGAGCCGCCGTGGTTTCACCGGGTTCGGCGGTCGTCACTGCCATTAGCCTGCCCAGCACCGCTTCAGGTCCGTCACGCAACAGGGCGAGGGCGACCGCCGGCTCGTGGAGCGCGCAGCGGGTGAGGAACGGGCTGTTGCCGAACATAGCCTCCAGGATTCGGCGTTCCGCATCGTCCAGAACGGCCGCGTCGGGCCCAAGCTTGGGCAGGGCCGCGACCGCCTCGCACCATTCCTCGACCGCGGCCCGGGCACGCGCCGCGTCATAGGGCCTCGGTGGGACCGAGCGGGGCTCTGTCGAAACTGCGTGCATGGCGATTGGGCGCGTGTTTTAACCGCGAGAGTGCGAGAGGGGCCCGGCGCCGTCAAGGCGGCGACGAACCTTCTGTTTCCGAGGATCGACGGTCGGCCCGTGCTCAACTGGATCGGCAAGTTTCTGATCGGCGCGCTGACCGGGCTCGCCGCCGTGCTCCTGGTCTGCGCCGCGCTTTTGACATGGCGGCTGTCGCGCGGGCCGATCGCGCTCGATTTCCTGACCCCGCTGCTCCAGAACGCATTGAACGACAATACGCTCGGCGTGCGCGTCAAGCTGGGCGAGGCGATGCTCGATTGGTCGGAATGGAGCCCCAGCCTGCCGATCACGGTACACGACGTGCGCCTGTTCGATGCGTTCGGTCAGCCGGCCGCGACCGTGCCGCGACTCGCCGTTCGCCTGAGTGTGCGGGCATTATTCCACGGTGAGGTCGCGCCGACCGCGATCGAGTTGATCGGTCCCGGATTGCGCCTTGTGCGTCACGCCGACGGCAGCATCACGCTTCCTGGCGCGCAGCCGCTACAGGCCGGCAAGGCCGACTTCTGGCAGATCGCGACTGAGGCGATGGGCAGGTTGGCCGCCTCACGCGGCGCCTTGAGCGAGCTCAAACGCTTTCAGCTGCGGGACGCCGATCTGAGCCTGTCCGATGATGCGACAGGACAGGTCTGGCACCTGGACGGCGGCCGCATCGATGTCCAGCGCGGCCGCGACCTGCTCACTGCCGCATTCGACTTTCCGATCCGGTTGGGAACGGCCACCTGGCATATTTCCGGCGCCGGCAGCTATGTCGGCCGGACCGGGCGCGGCTCGGTGCGGATTGGCTTCAATGGACTGCGGCCGGCCCTGCTGCCGCCTGGGCACCCGTGGACCGACGCGCTGCGCCGCATCGACATGCCGGTGACCGGGCAGGTCCTGGTCAGCCTGTCCGACGACAAGCCGACTACGGCTTTCGCCGATCTGTCGGCGGGTCCGGGCACGGTCGCGATCCCCGAACTCTATCCCGCGCCGCAGGGATTCGACCTGGTCACGTTCCGCGGTCGCTACGCCTTCGACACGCGCCGGCTGGACGTCGAGCAGTTCGGGCTGCGGCGCGGCGCGACCACGGCCAAATGGCATGGTCGGATCGATTTCGGGCAGAGAGGGCGGAAGCCGGCGGTCACGCTCGCCGGCGATCTGCACGATGTCCCGCTCGACACGCTGATGGCACTGTGGCCAGCGCGGCTCGACAGTGGCGGGCGGGACTGGGTGTCGGAAAATATCCTGACCGCACAGATCCCGAAGGCAACGTTCCGGATCGCAATTCCCGAAGATGGGTGGTCCAGCCACCGTCTGGCCGAAGACGCGATCGACGTGACCTGCAGCCTCCAGGGCACGTCGGCGCGCTACCTGGGCCAGTTGCCGCCCTTGTCGGCTGCCTCCGGCACGCTGCACCTGACGGCCCATGCACTCCATGTGGCCATCGACCAGGGCGTCATCCAGGTGCCAGAGACCGGCGACCTCCAGGTGCATGATGGGACGGTCGCGATCGCGCCGCTGGACGAAGCCGACAAGGACATCGACATCACGGTCCAGATCAGCGGGCCGGCTCCGGCCGTTCTCGGCCTATTGGACCGCCCGCCGCTCGGCTACGCGATGGAGTTCGGCCTGTTGCCGCGCGATGTCAGCGGCAAGGTCGACGGCAACGCACATTTCCGCCTGCCCGCGAAGAAGCACGTGAAGCTCAGCGAGCTCACCTTCGACGGCGCATTCCGGCTCGCCGATTTCGGCGTTACCGGCGTCATCGGCAACCTGCCGCTGTCGGGCGGCGATTTCACCCTGCAGATAACGCGACAAGCGATCAGTGGCCAGGGCACCGGTCAGCTCGGCGGTGCGCCCGCGACCATCGGCTGGACACAGCATCTGGACCATACTGAGCACCCGACGCGGTTCACCGTCAAGACGCGGCTGACGGATGAAAGCCGCAAGGCGCTCGGCATCGATCTCGCGCCCTATGTCACCGGGCCGCTCACCCTGGATCTGCGGCTCGACGGCGCCGGCGCGAAGGTCGCCGACGCTTCGGGGAAAGTCGATC
>JBDZUN010000222.1:0-5767 GCA_040255145.1 Hyphomicrobiales bacterium
AATGGGTGATGCGCAATGCCGCAAGGTGGAACACGGTGTCCGTTCCCGGCATGAGCTCGGCCATCAGCGTACGGTCGCGGATGTCGCCCTCGATCAGGCGTACCGCGTCAGAGCGGAACGCGCCCGCCAGGTTGCGCCGGCTGCCGCGCACCATGTCGTCGACGATCACGATCTCGGCGCAGCCGGCCGCGATCAGCCGGTCGACGACCGCGGAGCCGATGAAGCCGGCGCCGCCGGTGACCAGGATCTTGCGGTCAGCCAGTCGGCTGGGCTTGGGTTTCGTCATGATGCACCTGCGATGGCGGCGTGATTCGACTGCACCGCATCGGCCGGCGTGCGCCAGCCGATGACCCGTGCGGGGACGCCGGCGACCTTGGCGAAGGCCGGCACGTCGTGGGTTACGACCGCGCCGGCGCCGACGATGGCACCCTTGCCGATCGTGACGCCGGGCAGCAGCACCGCGTTGACGCCGATATCGGCCCAGGCCTCGACCCGGACCGGCTTGATCAACAGATCGGTCGCGATGATCGGCAGATCGGCCGGCTCGCCGGTATGCTCGGAACCCAGCACTTTGGCGCCAGGCCCCCAGCCGACATGGTCGCCCAGCACCAAGTCGCGTGCGTCGAGGAAGCTGTGCGCGCCGATCCAAACCTTGTCGCCGACGACGAAGCGGCCGTCGAACCGGCCGTGGATCACCACCCCTTCGCCGATGGCCACCCCATCGCCGAACTCGAACGTCTCCGGGTGCTTAACTGCGACGTTGGGCTGGACGTTCAGTGCGCGGCCGCAAGCGCGAACCAGCGCGCGCAGGCATACCCGCCGCATCAGGCTGTCGAGATAGGCGTCGTCCCGGCCGAAGCGGCGGAACAGCGACGACAGTTCCTGCGGTGTGCAATGCTGGCGCAACTCCTCCGCCAGCTCGCGCTCGAAGTGCGGGTCGGGCGGCGCGTCCGTGCGGCCGAACACCGCCGCGACGACGCGGCCGAGGCCGTTATCCGACATGGCAAACCTCTTCCATGACCGTGGCGCGCAGCGCGTCGCACACGGCATCGATCTGCGGTCCCGTCAGCTCGGGATAGATCGGCAGCGACAGGAACTCGCGCGCCAATTGCTCCGATACTGGAAAATCGCCGGCGCCGTAGCCGAGATCGGCATAGGCCGGTTGCAGGTGGACCGGGACCGGATAGTGGATGCCGGTCATGATCCCGCGTGCCGTCAGCTCCTGCCGCACCGCATCACGGTCCCGCACGCGCACGGCATAGACGTGCCAGACGTGGTCGTCGCCGGCCGGGGCTGCCCGCTGGATCGGAGTAGCGGCCAGCGCGTCCTCATAGGCGCGCGCGACGGCGCGGCGTCGCGCCGTCCACTGATCGAGATGGCGCAGCTTGACGTTGAGGACGGCGCCCTGGATCGCGTCCATCCGGTAGTTGAAGCCGCGCAGGGTGTGGCAATATCGCTCCGACTGGCCCCAGTCGCGCAGCATGCGCGCCCGCGCCGCCAGGTCGTCGCGGTCGGTGACCAGAGCGCCGCCTTCGCCACACGCGCCGAGATTCTTGCCGGGATAGAAGCTGAAGCAGCCGAGCGTGCCATGCGCGCCAGCGCGGCGGCCATCCTGTTCGGCGCCATGCGCCTGGGCCGCGTCCTCGATCACAGGAATACCTGCCGCGTCGGCGATCGCGCGGATCGCGGTCATGTCGGCAAGCCGCCCGTGCAGATGGACCGGCATGATCGCCTTGGTGCGCGGGGTCAGCGCGCGCTTGAGCGCGTCCGGGTCCATCGTCCAGGTGACGGGATCGACATCGACGAAACGTGGCGTCGCGCCGGCATAGAGGACCGCGGCCACGGTCGCGACGAAGGTCATCGGCACGGTGACGACCTCGTCGCCGGGGCCGATGCTGGCCGCCAGCAGCGCAAGATGCAGCGCCGAGGTGCCGGTATTGACCGCGACGGCGTGGCGCACGCCGCAATGGTCGGCGAACGCCGTTTCGAATTCGGCGACGCGCTCGCCCAGCACATAGTTGCCGCTGTCGAGCACCTGGGTCACGGCCGCGTGAAGCTCGGCGCGGATGCCGCGCTGCTGCGCGACGAGATCGAGGAAGGGGACGGTCGTGCTCACGATGCCCTCAGAATCTGGCTGAGTTGGAAAGGATGGCCGCGGCGGCGCATCGATTGGGTCGCCGCCTCCAAGGTTTCGACCACGCTGAGGCCGACCCGCCCGTCGGTGATCGGCGTTGCGCCGTCGCGGATGCAGGCGATGAAGTGCTCCGCCTCGGTCAGCAGGGCTTCCTTGACGTCGATCCGCGGCGCCCACATGTCGCCGGTGCGGTAGGAGACGCGCATCCGATCGACGGTCTCGCCCGCCGGCGCGCAGACGACGCCGCTGTCGTAGACCTTGATCTTCTCGCTGGGTTCCAGCTCGTTGTAGACGATCATCTTGCGGCTGCCGCCGATCAGCGTCTGCCGCACCTTCACCGGCGCCAGCCAGTTGACGCTCAAATGCGCGACCGGGCCGCTTTCGTAATAGACGGTCAGGTGCGCCATGTTTTCCGGGCTGCCCGCGACGTGGCGGACGCCGTTCGCCGACACCGTCGCCGGCCGGTCGTCCAGGACGTATTGCAGGATCGCCAGGTCATGCACCGCCAGGTCCCAGATGACATTCACGTCGCTCTGGAACAGGCCGAGGTTCACGCGCACCGAATCGTAGTAGTACACCTCGCCCAGCTCGCCGGACGCGATCAGCTGTTTGATCTTCTGGATCGCCGGTGTGTAGACGAAGGTGTGGTCCACCATCAGGATCAGCCCGCGCTGCGCAGCGAGCGCGATGAGCGCTTCGGCCTGGGCTGCGCTCTCGGTCATCGGCTTCTCGACCAGGGCATGCCGGCCGGAGGCCAGCGCGGCCTGCGCGAGCGCAAAATGCGTGTGCACCGGGGTTGCGATCACGATCGCGTCGATCCGCGGATCGGCCAGCAGGTCGTCAAAGCGTGTGTACTGCGTGGCCGAAGGGTGGCGCTTGCCGGCGCGCGTCAGCGCCGCCGCATCGCCGTCCGCGATCGCCACCAGCCGACAGCCTTCCGTTTCAGCGAAGCAGCGGGCCAGGTTCGGGCCCCAATAGCCGTAGCCGACGACACCGATGCCGATCATCGCGTGTTCTCCTTCACGCGTTGCGGTGCCGTTCCGCCGCGGCGGGTATGCGAGATGATCCGCGCCGGGACGCCAGCGACGACCGCGTGGTCGGGCACGTCGCGCGTCACCACCGCGCCGGCGCCGACCATCGCGCCGGCCCCGATGACCACGCCGGCCAGGATCGTCGCGTTGGAGCCGATCGAGGCGCGGCGCTTCACCAGCGTCGGCGACAGCGTCCAGTCGCCCTCGGTCTGCAATTCGCCGCGCGCCGTGGTCGCCCGCGGATGAAGATCGTTGGTGAACATCACGCCGTGGCCGATGAAGACCTCGTCCTCGACCACCACGCCCTCGCAGATGAAACTGTGGGACGAGACCTTGCAGCGCGCGCCCACCGAGCTGCGCTTCTGGATCTCGACGAATGGCCCGATCGTCGTTTCGTCGCCGATCGAACATCCGTACACGTTCACCAGGTCGGGCTGCGGAATTCTCACGTCGCGTCCCAGACGCACGTCTGTCCTGATCGGCATGGGTACCCCTGTTCGGCCGGATTCGGCTGTCGGCCGCCCTTTGCGAACAAGACCGTAGCGACAAAACCGCCGGCCGGGATGACGGCACTGTGCATGACGGCTTTGGGATGAGCGGCTCTACGCCTTGCGGCCGAGGGCATTGCCCCGCGCAGCAGGATCGGGCCGCTTTTCACGCGAAAGGACAAGGGCCTTCGGCCAGCTTGCCGGGCGGTGCGGAAAGCCCGGATAGTCGGCGGAAATGCGCAGGTAGGCGGATGAAAATCCTTTTCGTCAATCGCTTCTTCTATCCCGACGAATCCGCGACGAGCCGCATGGTCACGAGCCTCGCGATCCTTCTGGTCAAAAGGGGGCTCGAGGTCCACGTCGTCGCGAGCGACATGCACCACGACCGGCCGCAGCGCGAGCCGGCCTATTCGATGGTCGAGGGTGTCTCGGTCCATCGGGTGGGCACGACCGCGCTGGGCCGCGCGCGCCTGGCCAGACGCCTGATAGACTATTGGACATTCCACACCCGCGCGGCGTGGCGCGTGCGCGCTCTGGTCGAGCCAGGCGACGTCGTGGTCGCCGGCACGGACCCGCCGATGCTGTCGGTCAGTGTGATGTTGGCCCTGTGGCGCACCCGCGGCGTGCTGGTCAACTGGCTGTTCGACCTGTTCCCCGAGGCGGCGATCGAACTCGGCGTGCTCGGCCGCGACCGGCTTTCGACCCGGGCGCTGCTGTGGCTTCGCGACCGGTCGCTGAAGCGCGCCCGCTGGAACGTCGCGCCGATGCCGCGCATGGCGGAATTCCTGGCCGCGCGTGGCGTGCCGGCCCACAGCCTGACCGTGATCCGGCACTGGTCGGACGGTAATGCCATTGCACCGGTGGAGCCGGCCGACAATCCGCTGCGCCGCGAATGGGGCCTCGATGACCGCTTTGTCGTCGGCTATTCGGGCAATTTCGGGCGGGTCCACGAATTCCACACCATCCTGGGCGCAATGGAGCGCCTCAGGGACCGGCCGGACATCACGTTCCTGTTCGTTGGCGCCGGCCATCGCCGCGCGTGGTTCGTCGATGAGGTGAGGCGCCGGGGCCTGGATAATGTGATGATGAAGCCGCTCCAGCCGCGCGAGCGTCTGGCCGAATCGCTTTCGGTGGCGGATGTCCATCTCGTCTCGCTGTTGCCGCATCTGGAGGCGTGCAGCGTGCCCAGCAAGCTTTACGGCATCCTGGCGGCCGGCCGGCCGGTGCTGTTCGTCGGCGACACGGATGGCGAAGTGGCGCGCACGATCCGCGAAGCGGATTGCGGCATCGCGGTCGCCATCGGCGACGTCGACGGGCTCACCGCCGCGATCGATCGGCTGGCCGCGTTCCTGCCGCGGCGGCGCGCGATGTCGTGGCGCGCCCGCAAGGCATTCGAGACCGAGTTCAGCGAGATGGCGGGCGCCGACAATTGGCACCACCTGTTGATCGGTCTCCGGGACGGCCGGCCGCATCCGGTGGCCGGGCCGGAGACGGAGGCGCCCGGCTGCGCCAACGCCGGTTAGCGGTGCGATCGGGGGACTGCATGCACGACGACGGGAACAACGCCGGGGTGCGGCCGGACGAGGGCACGGTGGTCGCGGCCCAGCTTGGGGCGCGGATGCACTATGCGGTGGCGCGCATCCTGGCCGGCGCCGGCCGACTCGAACGGTTCTATACCGATATCTGCGCGCTCGACGGCGTTTCGGACTGGGTCGGCCGCCTGCCGCCCAGCGTGCGGTCCCGCGCGCTGCGCCGCCTGGCCGGGCGGATGCCGCACGGGGTGCCGCGCGACAAGATCGTCACGTTTCCGGCCTTCGGCCTGCAGCATGCGCTGCGCCGTCAAACGATGCGTTCGATCGACCGAGAGACGCGGGTCGCGCTGTGGGCCGGGCAGCGCTTTTCCGAACTGGTCTGCCGCGACGGCTTCGGCAATGCGGCCGGGGTATTCGGCTATAACGGTGAATGCCTGGAACAGCTTACCGCGGCTCGCGCCGCCGGGCTGTGGACCGCGGTCGAGCAGACCGTCGCCGCGCGCGACGTGCTGGACCGCCTGCGGCTTGAGGAGCAGGAGGCGTTCCCGGACTGGCAGCCGCTGATGAAGGACGATCACGGCC
>JBDZUN010000223.1:0-5765 GCA_040255145.1 Hyphomicrobiales bacterium
TGCCTGCGCCGTCGCGCTGGCCGGGCGCGGCTATCGCGTCTTCGCCGGCGTGCGCCGGGCCGAGGACGCGGAGCGCCTGCGCGCCGTGGCGCCGGATACCATCGTGCCCCTGACGCTCGACGTCACCGATGGCGAAGCGGTCGCCGAAGCGGCGCGGCGGGTCGATGCGCAACTTGCCGGCGCGACCCTGGCAGGGCTGATCAACAATGCCGGGATCGGGATCGGCGGGCCGCTGCTGCATCAGCCGCTGGACGTGTTCCGCCGCCAGGTCGAAGTCAACCTGATCGGCGCCCTTCGCGTCGCGCAGGCGTTCCTGCCGCTGCTCGGCGCGGACCGGACGCGGCGGGGACTGCCGGGCCGCATTGTCAACATGAGCTCGGTCGCTGGGCGCCTCGGCCTGCCGTTCATGGGCGGCTATGTCGCGTCGAAACATGCGCTCGAAGGCCTGTCGGACAGCCTGCGGCGCGAACTCATTCCCTATGGTATCGCGGTCGTGGTGATCGAGCCCGGCTCGACCGCGACGCCGATCTGGGACAAGGCGGAGGCCGAAGATTATTCCGCCTACGAAGGGACTGAGTACGCGCCCGCGCTCGATCGGTTCAAGGACTACATGCTGCGCGAGGGACGCAACGGCTTTCCACCAAGCCGCGTCGCCGACGCCGTGCTGCGCGCGTTGATCGCGAAGCGGCCGCCGCACCGGATCGCGGTGATTTCCGGCCACCTCGCCAACTGGACGTTGCCGCGCGCGCTGCCGTCGCGCGTGCTCGACGGGCTGATCGCGCGACAGCTCGGCCTGCGCCCGAAATCGTGACGCGGCGACGGATTATCCCACGCAACCAGGAAGGACGCACGCATGTTCAAGGCGATCAACCCGAACGATATCGTCGGCGCCTATGGTGGCACCTACAACCAGGGGGTCGAGGTGCCGGCCGGCGCACGCACGCTCTATATCTCCGGGCAGGTCGGCATGGCCAAGGACGGTAGCGTGCCGGAGGGAATCGAGGCGCAGTCCGAACTTCTGTGGGCGAATATTACGGCGATCCTGCGCGATGCCGGCATGGGCATCCCGAACATCGTCAAGATGAACGCCTACATCACCGACATGGCGAACTTTCCGGCCTTCGCCGCGGTGCGCAAGCGCCACCTGGCCGGGCATAAGCCGGCTTCGACCGCGGTCGCCGTCGCCGGCCTGGTGGAGAAGTTCCTGGTGGAGGTGGAGATCGTCGCCGCGGCGAAAGAATAGGCGGACGGCGCTCAGATCAGGCGTTCGCCCCCGGCCAGCGGCTCCAGCGGCGTGAAGTCGTCATTGGAGAAGTGGCTGGGGCGCGTCCGCCTGGTGATCGCGTTGTCGCAGCGGTTGTAGCTGACGTAGATCAGGTTGCGCGGCCACGGCGACAGGTTGGGCGAGGACGCATGCGCCAGGCACGAATCGAACAGGATTGCCGTGCCGGCCGGCCCTTTCGGCGCGACCATGCCGTATTGGCTGGCGAATCGAGCGACGGTCTCCGCCGGCAGGCTGGGGATCGGCGTGGTGCCGGCCACCGGCAGCACCTCGTAGGGGATCAGGCCACCCCGGTGCGTCTCAGGGATGAAGGTGATCGGGCCGTTGAACTCGGAGACCTGGTCGAGATAGATGCCGATGCTCAGCGCCTCGGGGCGGGGCATGCCGTCATGGTGCGCCCACGGCCCGTAATCCTGGTGCCAGGGCAGGCTCAGCCGGCCGAGCGGCTGCTTGATGATGGCCTTGTACTGATGGCAGTAGACCGGGCCGCCGAGCAATTGCCGCCCGATCGACAGGAGACGCGGGTCGCGCAGCAATCGGGCATAAAGCGGGCTGCAGCGGTCCATCACCGTGGTGCCGAGGAACTCCCCGGATTCGGCCCGCAGGTGCTCCTCGCGGTCGAGGGTGAAGATGCGCGCGAGCTCGTCCTGAAGCGCCGCGACCTCGCCCGCGTCGAACACGCCTGGAAAGACGAGGAACCCGCCTTGGCGATAGCGTTCGACCTCGGCGTCGGACAGCGGCCGGGCCGCCGCTTTTGCCTTTGCCTGCGGTTCGATCAGGGTCATGATGTTCCTTTCCCGTCCTTGGTGGCCGCCGGCGTTCCTCTTCGAAAAACGCTTGCGGCCGCCCGTTGTTTCGCTCCGCCGCCATGAAGGCCGGGGCACGCGGCGCTTCGACGTCGAATGATGCCTAAAGCTCCAGGCTCGGGCCGCCGTATCTGGTCCAGTGGGTATTGTCGTAATATTCGCGCCATTCCCTGATCCTGCCGTCGGGCGTCAGTTCGAAGATGCCTGTGACCGGCAATTTCAGGGTGAAGCCGTTGCCGTCCCAGTCCCACTGGTCCAGCCGCTCGGCGACGACCAGGTCGCCCGAGCCGAACAGGTTCAAAAGCTTGAACTGCACCTTCCTGGCGGGTTCGAGCAGCGAACCGATCAGCTTGGCGACGTCGGCCTGGCCGACGATCGGCGGCAGCGGCTGGTTCAGGTAGACGATATCCGGCGCGCATTGCGCCATCGCGGCGTCGAGGTCCTGGTCGTCCCACCCGCGCAGGAAGGCGCGCACGGCGGCTTCGTTGCGCGTGTCCGCTTCGCGCGGCAGCGTGTACTGCGTATCGTCGCGGGCCATGGCGGTTCCCCTAAAGCTCCAGCGTTGGGCCGCCGTTGTCGGTCCACAGCGCGATGTCGAAATAGTCGCGCCAGCCGGTGATCTTGCCGTCGTCGTTCAGGTCGAACATGCCGACGCAGGGCAGGCGCAGGCCGACGCCCTTGCCGTCGAAATCCCAGCAGTCGAGCCGCTCGGTACACACCGTGTCGCCCGAGCCGAAGACGTTCTTGAGCTCCCAGTCGACCCAGTGCGTCCGGTCAATCAGCGACTTGATCAGCTTACGGACGCCGTCGGCGCCGACGATCGGGTCGAGCGGCTGGTTGATGTATTCGATGTCCGGCGCCAGGTGCGACATCGCGGCGTCGACGTCGAGGTCGCGCCATGCCTGGATGAAGCTGCGCACCACCTGTTCGTTGCGGGCGACCTTCGGGTCCTTGGCGATCGTGGTGCTCGACACGCTTCAATCTCCCTATGCATTTGTTCCAGGGTTGGCCTTGGGCCAGCGAAGGCAGCGGCCGCCGCCGCGCGCGGCTTCGACAATCCGGCCAATTCCGGCAAGACGTTCGAACGCCGGCGCGGCGTAGGCTCCGACGCCTACCGCGCCCGGTCGGAGACGGCAACCCCCGCCAGGGACGGGGAGCGCCGGCCGCCGCGCCGCTTTTTATTGCGCGGCGCGCTGCGGCGCCGCCTTCTTGGCGAAGTGCGGCAGCACCTGCTCGCCGAACACCTCGATCGACTTCATGATCTTGTCGTGCGGGACGTTGCCGCGCTGCATGAACAGCAGCACCTCGTCGACGCCCAGCGCCTCGATCTTCTCCAGCTTGTCGATGCAGTAGTCGACATCGCCGCAGATGATCAATGGATGTTTGTACAGATCCTCGAACGGCGCGTCCTTCGGCTGGTGGTCCAGGTCGATCACCTTCTTGAGATAGCCGTAGGATTCGCTCTCGATCCGCGCCAGCGTGATCAGGATCTCGGTGACGTGCTGCAGGAACCAGCGCGCGCCCTCCACGCCGATCTCGACCGTCGCCTTGTCGGTGGCGAACAGCGGCAGGCAGAAGCTCGCATACTTGTTGTTGATGAACTTGCCGCGCGGCTTGGTGCAGGCGGCGATCGCCTTGCGGTAGATCTGCTCGTTATGGCTGATCTGCTCCGACGAGAAGGCGAAGGTCAGCGCGCCCATGCCGTTGGAGCCGGCGACCTCGAACGTCTCCGGCGCGACGCCGGCCAGCCACAGCGGCGGGTGCGGCTTCTGGACCGGCTTCGGCACGACCTGCCGGCGCGGGATGGTCAGAAGCTTGCCCTCGTGCTCGAGGTACTCGTTGGCCCAGGCTTTCATCACGATGTCGAGCGATTCGTCCCACATGTCGCGGGTCTGGTCCGGGTTGATGCCGAAGCCTTCGAGCTCGATGCCGGTGACGGAGCGCCCGGTGCCGAACTCGACCCGGCCGTTCGAGACGATATCCATGGTCGCAACGCTCTCGGCGACGCGGATCGGGTGGTTGTAGGGGAACGGCAGCAGCTTCACGCCGTGCCCGATACGGATGTTCTTGGTCTGTGCCGCGGCGGCGGCCAGCCACACCTCGGGCGAGGAGGAATGCGAATATTCCGCCAGGAAGTGGTGCTCGACCGACCAGGCGGTGCGATAGCCGAATTGATCGGCCAGCTTGATCTGCTCGATCGCTTCCTGGAAGATTTGCTGCTCGCGGCCGGGCGCCCACGGCTTCGGCATCTCCAGTTCGTAGATCAGCGAGAATTCCATCGGACCCTTCCCCTTGCTACCGCCGCGCGTTGCGGCCGGCGACGTGTTCGCCGCACGAATTGACAGGATGGTCAACGGGGCTGCGCCCGGTGTCAATAAGGGCCGGGTCGGTCCGCGGGCGCCGGTGCGTGCAACGGTCCGCCCTTATCAAGCCGGCGCGCAGGGTGTAGAGAAGGCGTCCACGCCAACGAGATGCCTACCATGGACAAGTTCACGACCCTGACCGGAATCGCGGCGCCGCTGCCGATGATCAATGTCGACACCGACATGCTGATCCCCAAGCAGTTCCTGAAGACCATCCAGCGCACCGGGCTCGGCGCGCACCTGTTCGATGAGATGCGCTTTGATGACGGCGGCGCGGAAAAGCCGGATTTCGTGCTGAACCGCGCGCCCTATCGCAAGGCGGTCATCCTGGTCGCGGGCGACAATTTCGGCTGCGGGTCGAGCCGTGAGCACGCGCCGTGGGCGCTGCTCGATTTCGGCATCCGCTGCGTGATCGCGCCGTCCTTCGCCGACATCTTCTTCGGCAACTGCTTCAAGAACGGCATCCTGCCGATCGCCCTGCCACAGGCGCAGGTCGATTTGCTGATGGCCGACGCGCAGGGCGGGAACCCGACCCTGACCGTCGATCTGGAACGCCAGCGCGTCGTCCGCCTGAACGGCGAGGAAATCGCCTTCACCGTGGATGCGTTCCGCCGCCATTGCCTGCTCGAAGGCCTGGACGATATCGGCCTCACGCTGCGCAGCGTGCGCGGCATCGACGTCTATGAGACCCGGCAGCGCGCCGCCCAGCCGTGGCTCTACGCCGCCGGGGCCTGAGCCGTGCGGGTCGCCTGGCCCTCGGATTAACCAAACCTGAACCGCCGGGCGCCATCATCGCGCGCGTTTCACAGCGGTGTCGCGCGTGTCGGTTGTGATGGATGCGGGGACCGGCGGCGCCTTTTCGGGTGGCGCCTGGGGGGGGGTGGCGTGCCGGCGCCTTCCCTTAGGGAAGGCGGGGGACGCCGCGGTGAACAAGCACGATTTCCTGGTGATTGGCAGCGGCCCGGCGGGCCGTCGCGCGGCCGTCCAGGCGGCGAAGCTCGGCCATTCGGTGCTGGTGATCGAGAACCGTCCGCGGGTCGGCGGGGTGTCCGTCCATACCGGGACGATCCCATCCAAGACCCTGCGCGAGACCGTGCTGAACCTGACCGGCTGGCGCGAGCGCGGCTTCTACGGCCGCTCCTATCGGGTCAAGAAGGAGATCGAGGGCCGCGACCTGGGCGCGCGGCTGCGCATGACGCTGGAACACGAGATCGAGGTGCTGGAGCTTCAGTTCGCCCGCAACGGGGTGCGCACCGTGGCCGGCAGCGCGCGGTTCGTCGACCCGCACCGCGTCGTCGTCGCCAGCCATGTCGG
>JBDZUN010000224.1:0-5763 GCA_040255145.1 Hyphomicrobiales bacterium
GGCGAGGAAGGCCGCGGCGACCTCGCGGGTGTGGCGGGTCAACTCCGCCGGATCCTGCCAGATGGTGATCGCGTGCATGTCGACGACGCAATAAAGGCAGTCATAGCGGTCCTGCAGCTCGACGAACCGGCGGATGGCGCCGAGATAATTGCCGAGATGCAGGTTTCCGGTCGGCTGGACGCCGGAAAAGACGCGCGGCTGGTGGCCAGGCATGGCAGATCGACCTCGGCTCGCCCGGTGCGGCCCCGGTGCGGCATTGCTGGGTGGGAATGGCGGGTGCCCGGGTTATCGCGTGCCGGCCTCGCGAGCGTCAAGCCGGGAAGCCGCTCAGAGCCGTTCACCGTTTCATGGAAACGTTGAACGATCTCCAAGTCCTTGGTTTATCGCGTTTCCGAACCGCAAAAAGGGGCATCCACTTTTGCTGGAACGCTCAGGCGCGCCCCCGACGCAGCGCCGCGCGCACCACCGCCGGATCGGCCGCGCGGAACACGAAGACCAGCGCGAAATAGACCGCCGCGCCGCCGACCACCAGGCACCCGGCCGACGCCGCGCGCGCGGCGAGGGAGCCGTGCAGCGCGCCCTGTGCGATCCACAGCCCGACGCGCAGAGCCAGCATCATGCCTAGGGTCGCCGCGACCAGACCGGACAGGCGGCGGGTCAGCGTCGGCTCGACTGCCAGCAAACCGCGCCGGATCAGCATCACGCCCAGCATCACCGCCTGGACCCAGGCCGCGACCGCGGTCGCCAGCGCGATGCCGACATGGCCGATCGCGCCGAACAGGATCAGGCTCAGGGCGACATTGACCGCGACGCCGGCGGCGGCGCAGACCAGCGGCGTCGCTGTGTCCTCGCGCGCAAAGAAGCCGGGCGCCAGCACCTTGACCAGCACATAAGCAGGCAGGCCGCTGGAGAAGCCCACGACCGCCGCCGCGGTCGCCCGCGCGGCCCCGACACCGAAGGCACCGCGCTCGAACAGGACCGTCACCAGCGGCCCGGCCAGCACGATCAGCGCACCTGCCGCCGGCAGGGTCAACAGCATGGCGAAGGCGATCGCCTGGTTGTGGACGGTGTGGGCGGCCACGATATCGCCGCCGCGCAGGCGCCGCGCCAGCTCGGGCAGCAGCACGACGCCGACCGCGATGCCGATGACGCCGAGCGGTAACTGGTACAGCCGGTCGGCGTAATAGAGGTAGGACACCGCGCCCGCCTGGTGCGAGGCGATGATGTTGCCGATCAGCAGATTGATGTGGATGACGCCGGCGGAGCCCGCGGCCGGCAGCATCAACAGCAGCAGGCGGCGCACCGCCGGGCTCAGCCGCGGCCGCCGCAACCGCAGCACCATGCCGGCACGGCCGCAGGCCCAGACCAGCCAGATGAACTGCAGCATGCCGGCGCCGAACACCGCCCAGGCGAGCACCGTGCCGGGATGGCCCAGCAGCGGCGCGCCGACCGCCAGCGCCAGGATCAGCACGACGTTCAGCATGATCGGCGCCGCCGCAGCCGCCGCGTAGCGGTAGAGCGCATTGAGGACACCCCCGCACAGAGCCGCCAGCGAAAGGGCCAGCAGATAGGGGAAGGTGATCCGGCCGTAGATGACCGCGAGGGCAAGCTTCTCCGGGTCGGCCATGAAGCCGGGGGCCAGCACGCGCATGACCGCAGGCATGAATGCCTCGGCCGCCACGGTCAGGACCAGAAGGGCCAGTAGCAGGAAGCCCAGCGCCTGTTCGGCGAAGCCGTGCGCCGCGTCGCGCCCGTGCTGTTCCAGCCCGCGCGCGAACAGCGGCACGAAGGCGGCGTTGAACGCGCCCTCGGCGAACAGGCGGCGGAACAGGTTCGGCAGCTTGAACGCGACGAAGAAGGCGTCGGCCATCGGGCCAGCGCCGAGCACCGCCGCGATCAGCACGTCGCGCACGAAGCCGAGCAGGCGACTGGCCAGGGTGAACCCGCCGACCGTGGCGGCGGATCGCATGATCCCCATTTTCCCGCTTTACGTTGCCCGCTTCATCCGCCGCACAATGGCCGAAATGAAATGGGGCCGAAAGCGGGCGCTAGCGAAATGCCGGGTCGGCGGACCGTGGCCGATCCGCGTCAGGCCGCTGCGGGCGAATGCGGCTTCGGCTTTTCCTTCCTGTCCCTCTCGGCCTTGTCCTTGTCGGCCCCGTCGACCTTGTCCTTGTCCGCCTGGGCCGGACCCAGTGCGTCGAGCAGGTGTCGTTCGATCAGCTTCAGCTTGTTGGCCTGGGTGATCTTCAGGCCGAACAGGTCCTTGACGTAGAAGACGTCGACCGCCGTCTCGCCATAGGTGGCGATCTGCGCCGAGCCGATCGACAGGTTGGCGCGCAACAGGCCGCGCGCCAAGTCCGACAACAGGCCCGGCCGGTCGGCGCCGTTGACCTCGATCACGGTGTGGGTGTTCGAAGCGTCGTTGTCGATGACCACGCGCGGCTCGACCCGGAACGCGCGCTCGCGCCGCGGCCTGCCCCTTTGCCGTTCCGCCAGGATTTCCTGCGGCCTGAGGGTGCCGGACAAGGTCTTCTCGACATTGGCCGCCAAGCGGTCGATCCGCTCCTGCGTCTCGAACGGCTTGCCGGTGCGGTCCTGGACCAGGAAGGTGTCGAGGGCCATGCCGTCGACCGTGGTGAAGATCTTGGCCTCCAGGATGTTGGCCGCCGATACGGCCAGCGCGCCGGTGATGCGCGCGAACAGGCCCGGATGGTCGCCGAGATAGAGCGTGATCTCGGTCGCGTCGCGCGCCGGGTCATTGCGCCCGCGCACCGTGAGCGGCGCGGCGGCGGCGTCCGCGTCGCGCATCAGGCGCGCGTGGCGTTCGTGCGCGTCGGCGTCGAGCGACAGCCAATAGGCGTCATAGTGCCGTTCGACCATGTGCGCGACCTCGGCCGTCGGCCAGTCGGCCAGCCGTTCGCGCAGCGCCTGCTTGGCCGCCGCCACCCGCTCGGCGCGCGCGACCACGCCATGCCCGCCCGACAGCACCGCCTCGGTCTCGTGGTACAGCGCCTCAAGCAACTGCGCCTTCCAGCCGTTGAACACGCCCGGCCCGACCGCGCGGATGTCGGCGTTGGTCAGCACGTAGAGCAGGCGCAGCCGTTCCGGGCTGCGCACCACAGCCGCGAAGTCCTGCACGGTCTTGGGATCGCCGATGTCGCGCTTCTGCGCCACGTCGGACATCAAAAGGTGCTGGCGGACCAGCCACGCGCAGGTCTCGGTCTCCTCCGGCGTCAGGCCGAGTCGCGGCCCGAGGCGCTGGGCGATGCCGGTGCCGAGTTCGGAATGGTCGCCCTTCCGCCCCTTCGCGATGTCGTGCAGGAACACCGCGAGGTAGAGGGCGGCGCGCGAGGTCGGCTTGCGCATCAATTGCGTCGCCAGCCGGTGCTCGGCCTCCAGCGCGCCGCTCTCGATCCGCCACAGCACGCCGACGGCCCGGATCAGGTGCTCGTCCACCGTGTAGTGGTGGTACATGTTGAACTGCATCTGCGCGACGACGTGGCCAAAATCCGGCACGAAGCGGCCCAGCACCCCTGCCTCGTTCATGCGGCGCAGGGCGGTTTCGGGGCTCTGCCTGGCCGTCAGGATTTCCAGGAACAGCCGGTTGGCCTCCGGGTCCTGCTGGACCTGGCGGTCGATCAGCTTGAGCGAGCGGGTCGCGACCTGAAGCGCGTGCGGATGGATGTCGAGGTCGTTCTCCTGGGCGATGCGGAACAGCCGGATCAGGTTGACCGGATCGTCGCGGAACGCATTGTCGCCGCTGATGGTGAGGCGGCTGCCCTCGGTGCGGAAGGCGGTGGAATGGCGCCGCCAGCGGCCGAGGAACGGGATCAGCCGTCCGAGCGGCGGCCGCCGCTTCTTGTGCTGCTCCTCCAGCACCGCGCAGAAGATGCGGGTCAGGTCGCCGACATCCTTGGCGACCAGGAAGTAGTGCTTCATGAAGCGCTCGACATCGCTCGCGCCGGCGCGCTTGGTATAACCGAGCCGCTCGGCCATCTCGGGCTGGACGTCAAACGACAGCCGCTCCTCGGCGCGGCCGGTCAGGAAGTGCAGATGGCAGCGCACCGTCCACAGGAAGCCCTCGGCCTTGGCGAACAGCTTGTGCTCGGCCCGCGTCAGCACGCCGAGCCGCACCAGCTCGACCGGGTCGTCGATGCGGTAGAGCGCCTTGGCGATCCAGTACAGCGTGTGCAGGTCGCGCAGGCCGCCCTTGCCCTCCTTGATGTTGGGCTCGACCACATAGCGGGATTCGCCGGCGCGGCGGTGCCGGGCGCGGCGCTCGGCCAGCTTGGCCTCGACGAAGTCGAGCGCCGGCTCGCGCGCCACGTCGGCCCAGAACTCCTGGCGGAACTGCTCATAGAGCGCCGTGTCGCCGCACAGGAAGCGCGCTTCCAGCAGCGCGGTGCGGATCGTCACGTCGCCGCGGCTCAGCCGCACGCATTCGGCGACCGAGCGCGTCGCGTGCCCGACCTTGAGCCCAAGGTCCCAAAGCATGTAGAGCATGAACTCGACGACGCTCTCGCTCCACGGCGTCGGCTTGTAGGGCAAGAGGAACAGGAGATCGACGTCGGAGCCGGGCGCGAGCTGGCCCCGGCCGTAGCCGCCGACCGCCGCCACCGCCAGCCGCTCGGACGTGGTCGGATTGACGACCCGATAGGCGAAGGTCGTGGTGAAGGCGAACAGCGCGTCGATGATCGCGTCCTGCACGGCCGACAGGGCATGCGCGGTCGCGAGGCCGGAGCCGCCGGATTCGAGCGCCGCCTGCGCGTGCTCGCGCCCCTCGACCAGGACGGCGCGCAGGGCGCCCAGGATGTCGGCGCGCAGGGACGGATCGCTCGCCGCGCGGCCATGCACCAGGCCCGTCAGGTCCAGCACCGGCAGCGCGACGGCGGACTGAGGGGAGGAGGCCAAGACCTGGGACTGGTTCATGCGGGCGGGGGACTATCGATCATGCGCGACGGTTCACGCGGGGACATGGTGGCCGAGGCGCGAATGCGGAAGCGGCGGCCGGCGAGATTTGGTCGAAATGCATGCCAATCCTGGCAATCCCACGAATGGACGACGCAATGAGCCGACAGCTTGAGCCCGGCCGGCTGGTGATCGCAAGCCACAATCAGGGCAAGGTGCGCGAGATCGACGACCTGCTCGCGCCGTTCGGGATCGATGCCGTCTCCGCTGGCGCGCTGGGCCTGCCCGAGCCGGAGGAGACCGAGGCCACCTTCGCCGGCAACGCCGCGCTGAAGGCGCTGGCCGCGGCGCGGGCCGCGAACCTGCCCGCGCTGGCCGACGATTCGGGCCTGACCGTCGACGCACTGGACGGCGCGCCCGGCATCTATTCGGCGCGCTGGGCCGGTCCCGACCGCGATTTCGGCCACGCCATGCGCAAGGTGGCCGAGGCGCTCGACCAGGCGGGAGCGCGCGATCCGGCGCAACGGAGCGCCGCCTTCGTCTGCGCGCTGGCGCTGGCGTGGCCCGATGGCCATTGCGAAACCTTCATCGGCCATGTCGCCGGCCGGATCGTGTGGCCGCCGCGGGGGATGCGCGGCTTCGGCTACGACCCGATCTTCCTGGCCGACGGCCGGGCCGAGACCTTCGGCGAAATGGAGCCGGTGGAAAAGCACGCGATCAGCCACCGCGCCGACGCCTTCCGCCAATTGACCGCCGCCTGCCTGCGCCGATGAGCGCACCGACGCCCTTCGGCCTCTACGTCCATTGGCCGTTCTGTGCGTCCAAGTGCCCCTATTGCGACTTCAACTCGCA
>JBDZUN010000225.1:0-1970 GCA_040255145.1 Hyphomicrobiales bacterium
GCAGCAGCACCCCGCGCCCGCCGCCGCGACGTCGGAGCGGCCCGCCCGCCGGGAAGCGGCCCCCCAGCCGGCCCCGCAGCGCGCGTTGGAGCCGGCTCTGATCTCGGACGGCGCCCGTCAGCGCGTCGCCGGTGAACGCCACAACCCGGCGATCGAGGACGACCAGCTCGAGATCCCGGCCTTCCTGCGCCGCCAGGCGAACTAGCAGATCGGGATACCGTCAGCGGCCGCCCTTCCCACTTCCTGGAGAGGGCGGCCGTCGGCCTCAATTGTCGGAATTGGATACCGGCGGCAGCGGTGCGATCGGGACGCCCTCCTCGGTCAGCGCCTTGGCTTCTTCGAGGGTCGCCTCGCCGTAGATGTTGCGCCGCTCGCTCTCGCCGTTATGCAACCGCCGCGCCTCATCCGGGAAACGGTCGCCGACGTAGTCGCAGGTCTGTTCGACATGCGCGCGCAGGTCGGCCACGAACTGGCGCATCTGCGACCGCCGCGCCACGTGCTCCGACGGCGTCGTCGGCCGCCGGTTCTCGCGGTCGTCGGCGCCGGTCGCGACGTTCGGCGCCATGATGCCTTTCGACACGTCGGTCGAACCGCATTCGGGACAGACCAGCACGCCGAGCCGCTTCTGTTCGTCGAAACCGACGCTGCCCCGGAACCATCCGTCGAATTCGTGACGCTGATCGCAGACGAGCGTGTAGTGGATCATAAGCGAACCTCGGAATATCGCGTCGCCATGGCCTGTGGGTCGCGTCTCAACCGCCTACCAACAGCGGGCGCGAAGCGCAACGCGACCCCAGCCGATTCACTGGGTCAGGCCGAAATCGCCGGCTCGACGCCGTCGTCCTGTGTCGCCCGGGACACGGTTTCCGGCGGCGTGAAGCACTGGTCGCCGGCCCAGGCCGGGATGCGCGCGCGCGCCTCGGCGACCGCCTCCGGCGCGATCCGCGCCAGGGTGACGCCCGGCGCCGCGCCGCCGTCGGCCAGCACCTCGCCCCAGGGCGACACGACCAGCGAGTGCCCATAGGTTTCGCGGTTATTGGCGTGGCGACCGCATTGCGCCGGGGCGAACACGAAGCAGCCGGTCTCGATCGCGCGGGCGCGCAGCAGGATGTGCCAGTGCGCCTCGCCGGTCTGGCGCGTGAAGGCCGACGGCACCGACAGGAAGTCGGCGCCCGCCCTGGCCAGCGCGCGGTAGAGGTGCGCGAAGCGCAGGTCGTAGCACACTGTCATGCCGAGCCTGCCCCACGGCAGATCCGCCAGCACGGCCTGCGCGCCCGGCTGGTAATTGCGCGATTCGCGATAGCTTTCGCCGCCCGGCAGGTCGACGTCGAACATGTGGATCTTGTCGTAGCGCGCCTGGATTCCGCCGTCGGGCCCGATCAGGAACGAGCGGTTGGCGAGCCGATCCGGCGCCACCTTGATCGCGAGCGAGCCGATCAGCAGGACGATGCCGAGCTCGGCCGCCAGCGCGCGGAAGGCGGCCAGCGCCGTGTCCTCGGCTTCCGGTCGCGTCCGCTCGAACAAGGCCGCGCTGTTCGGCGCCATCAGGCCGGTGGTTTCTGGCGTCAGCACGAATCGCGCGCCGTCCCGGTGCGCCGCCCGGACCTGCGCCGTGACGAAGGCGACGTTGTCCGCCACCTCGGCCATGGCGTTGGTCTGGATCAATGCGAGTGTGAAGGCGCGGCCGGTCATAGGTTTCAGGCGGTCAGCAGCGGATCGAGCCCGCCCGCGACGTTGAGCGCGTAGAGATCGTCCGAGCCGCCGATATGCTGTTCGCCGATGAA
Organism: Hyphomicrobiales bacterium; assembly: GCA_040255145.1. GTDB lineage: Bacteria > Pseudomonadota > Alphaproteobacteria > JBDZUN01 > JBDZUN01 > JBDZUN01. The sequence continues at coordinate 1,785 of JBDZUN010000225.1, forward strand.
GATCTGCGGCACCGATGTCCGGCCGCCGGCGCGGCGCACCATGTCGTCGCGCGCCGCCGGGTCCATCGACACGTCGATTTCGTCATAGGCGACGCCCTTGCAGTCCAGCAGGCCCTTGGCGCGGTAGCAATAGGGGCAGAACGGTGAAGTGTAGATCGTGACCTGGGACATCAAGACCCTCCCGAA
>JBDZUN010000225.1:1980-5724 GCA_040255145.1 Hyphomicrobiales bacterium
CCTCCCGAACGGCCCATCCTGCAGGCCTTGGTCAGACAATATGGGCATCGCGCGCCACCCGCGCCAGACATAACACGTCGACCGCCGCGGCCCCTGCCCGGCTCAGCGTGCGGGCGCAGGCTTCGACCGTGGCGCCGGTGGTCATCACGTCGTCGACCAGGAGGACATGCGCGCCGCGCAGGGTGGCGCGATCGCACGGGCGCACCTGGAACGCGCCGCGGACATTGGCGTGCCGCGCGTTGCTGTTGAGGCCGCCCTGGCTGGGCGTGCGCCGGCGCCGCGTCAACAGGTCGGGCGCCGCCGGCAGTCCGGCATGCCGGCCGAGGCCCGCCGCCAGCAGCGCCGCCTGGTTGTAGCGCCGCCGGAACAGCCGGCTCCAATGCAGGGGAACCGGCACGACCAGATCGGCCCCCTCCAGCAGCTCCGCGCCGGCCCGCGCCATCCACGCCGCGAACAGGCCGGCGCCGTGCAGCTTGTCGCCATGCTTGAACGCCAGGATCAGGCCACGGCTGCCGTCGTCATAGACCAGCGCCGCGCGCGCCCGGCGATAGGCCGGGGGTGCGGCCGCGCACGCGCCGCACAGCGCGCCCGCCGCCATGCCGAAGGGGAACGGAAAGCCGCAGCGGGCGCATAACGCGTCCTCGATGAAATTGAGCCCGCCCCAGCACGCGGCGCACAGGCCGCGCGGCGCACCGATCAGGGCGCCGCAAGCCAGGCAGCGCGGCGGCAGCACGAAATCGACGGCCGCCCATGCCAGCCGCCCCACCACGCCCGAAACGCCGCCCCCCGCGTCCATGGCGGCGATGCTAGAGCGTTTCCAGCAAAAGTGGATGCCTTTTGCGGTTCGGAAACGCGACAAACCAAGGATTTGGAGATCGTTCACCGTTTCCTGAAACGGTGAACGGCGCGGGCGGACCGCGCCGCAAACGTTTCCCTTGGCGTTCCCGATCCCATATCCAGGGGCGATGGCCGCATCCGATTCGCCCCTCGCCGGTTCCACCGCCACGCCGGTCGTGTTCGACCGTCGGCTGATCCGGGCGCGCCGCGATCGCGCGCAGGCGCGTTTCGGCGACCACGATTTCCTGGTGCGCGAAGTCGCGGCGCGGCTGGTCGACCGGCTGGAGGACGTGCAGCGCCGGTTCCCGACGGCGCTCGACCTCGGCGCGCATCGCGGCGACCTGGCGAAAGCGCTGGCCGGCCGGTTCGGGATCGAAACGCTGGTTCAGACCGAATTCTCGCCGGCCTTCGCCCGCGGCCTGGTCGGACACGCCGTGGCCGCCGATGAGGAATGGCTGCCCTTCGCGGCGGCGTGCTTCGACCTGGTGGTCTCCGCCCTGGCGCTCCATCGCGTCAACGACCTGCCCGGCGCGCTGATTCAGGCGAATCGCAGCCTGAAGCCGGACGGCCTGTTCCTGGCCGCGCTGCCGGGCGGCGAAACGCTGAAGGAACTGCGCCACGCCTTCATGGAGGCCGAAGCCGCGGTCGATGGCGGGGTCAGCCCGCGCGTCGCGCCCTTCGTCGATGTGCGCGACGCCGGCGCGCTGTTGCAGCGGGCGGGTTTCGCCCTACCAGTCGCGGACCTGGACAACCTGACCGTCACCTATTCCGACCCGTTCGCCCTGATGCGCGAACTGCACGGCATGGGCGAATCGAACGCCCTGATCGAACGGCGGCGCGTACCCTTGCGCCGCGCGACCCTGGTGAAGGTGGCCGAAGCCTATCGCGACCTGCACGGCCTGCCCGACGGCCGGGTGCCGGCGACGGTCCAGCTCGTCTGGCTGACGGGCTGGGCGCCCGCCGATTCGCAGCCCAAGCCGGCGCGGCGCGGCAGCGCGACGGTGCGGCTGGCCGACGCCCTGAAGGCGATCGCCGCTGACGAAGGCGAGCAGCAGCAGCCCGCGGACGATCAGCGGCTCAAGTAATCCCGCAGCGCCATGACCAGCGGCAGGTCGGCCGGCGGCATCGGATAATCGCCGAGCCGCGCCGGCCGGACCCAGGCCAGCGCCTGGCCCTCGCGTCCGGTCGGGATGCCGTTCCACACCCGCGCCCAGTAGAGCGGCATCAGCAGGTGGAAATCGGCATAGGCGTAGGAGGCGAAGCTGAGCGGGTTGAGGTGGTCCTCCGGCACGTCGATGCCGAGCTCCTCCGCCAGTTCGCGCCGCAACGTCACCTCCGGCGCTTCGTCCGGCTCGAGCTTGCCACCGGGAAATTCCCAAAGGCCGGCCATCGCCTTGCCCTCTGGCCGCTGCGCCAGAAGGATGCGGCCGTCGACGTCGATCAGCGCGCAGGACGCAACCAATACGACCGGCCTAGAGCGTTTCGCGACCAGGTTGACCCACCTCACACTCCGATGTCATCCCCGCGAAAGCGGGGATCCAGTACACTCCGACCACGGAGAGTACCGGAAGGACCTGTGTTTACCGGATCCCGGCTCGCGCACGGCTTCGCCGCGCTTGGCCGGGATGACAACGAAAAACGAGTCTATTTGATCGCGATAGACTTCGCCATCAGGAACGATAATCCGCGTTGATGTCGATGTAGCGATGGGTCAGGTCGCAGGTCCAGATCGTCGCCGTGCTGGTCCCAACGCCGACATCGACATCGATCAGGATTTCGGGCTCTTTCATGTAGGCGGCGACGCGCTTCTCGTCATAGGTGGGATCGGCATAGCCGGCGCGCGCGACGGAATGCGGGCCGAACCGGATCGACAGCCTGTCGCGGTCCGCCGCCTCGCCCGCCTTGCCGACGGCCATGACGACGCGCCCCCAATTCGGGTCCTCGCCGGCGATTGCGGTCTTGACCAGCGGCGAATTGCCGATGGCCAATGCGATCGCACGCGCCGCCCGGCCCGACGCCGCGCCGGTGACCCGCACCGTGATGAACTTGGTCGCGCCCTCGCCGTCCCTGACGATCTGGTGGGCCAGCGCCCGCATCACCTCGGTCAGGGTCTGCCGGAAGTCGCGCAACCGCGCCTCGCCCGGCCGCTGGACCGCGCCGTGGCGGGGGCCGCGCCCGGTCGCGAACAACAGCACGGTGTCGCTGGTCGAGGTGTCGCTGTCGACCGTGATGGCATTGAACGTCTCGCGCACCTCGACGATCAGCAGGGTCTGGAGCACCGTGGCCGGGATCGCGGCATCGGTGAAGATGAAGGCCAGCATGGTGCCGAGATCGGGCGCGATCATCCCCGACCCCTTGGCGATGCCGTTGATCGTGACGGTCGCGTCGTCGATCACCGCCTGCCGCGTGACCAGCTTCGGATAGGTGTCCGTGGTCATGATCGCGTCGGCCGCCGCGCGCCAGCCGTCGTCCGCCGCCTTGGCGTGCAAGCCGGGCAGCGCGGCCGCGACCTTCGCCGCCGGCAGGGCCTCGCCGATCACGCCGGTCGAGGCGACGAAGACCTCGGCCTGCTTGCAGCCGACCAGCTTGGCGCAGGACGCCGCGGCGGTCTTGACCGCGTCGGCACCCGCCTTGCCGGTGAAGGCGTTGGCATTGCCCGAATTGACCACCAGCGCCCGCGCCGTGCCACCGCCGATCTGGGCCCGGCACCAGTCGACCGGGGCCGAGGGCATGCGCGATGAGGTGAACACGCCCGCGACGGCGGTCTTCGGCGCCAGCTCGACCAGCAGCAGGTCGGTCCGGCCGGGATAGCGGATGCCGGCCGCGCCCGCGGCCAGCTTGACCCCCGCGAGCGGCGGCAGGTCTGCGGTCCGCTGCGGCGCGAGCGGGGAGACCAGCTTCGGGTTC
>JBDZUN010000226.1:0-5665 GCA_040255145.1 Hyphomicrobiales bacterium
CAGTGCATCATAGCCGCTCAGCGCGGCCGCCAGTGCGCGGCATCGAGATCGTCGCGCCCCACATCCGGCATTTCGGCACAGTCCGCCTGAGCGGGCGGGCGAAACCGATCGGCGCCCTGACACTGTCGGAAATCCTGGTGTGGAACCCGGCCCGCAAGCCAATCGCGTGCGCCGGTACGGGCGACGTCCTGACGATCGAGGCCCCCGCGTCGTCGGAAATCTACGGCCTGCGCCTGGGACCGACCGACACGCCGGACGCCGTCGCCGACCACGCCGCGCCGGCGGACGACGGACCGCCGCGACTGTCCTTCGCCACCCTGGGCCCGCGCTGCGGCTTCGTGGTGCGGGTCCTGCACGGCGGGCCCGATCCCGCCGCGGTGCGTGTGGGCGGCCCAGCGCAGCCGGAGGGCGAGCCGTCACGCGTCCTGCCGCCCTACATGCCGTGGCAGCCGGGCCGCGTCCGCCTTTACCTGCTGGTCGCAGCGCTGGTCGCGGCGATGGTGCTGGGCAAGACCGGAGTGCTCCACCCGCTCTACGCCCTGTGCCTCATCGTCCTCGCCTTCCTGTTCGGCGGCGGGCTGCTGGCCGCCATCCTCGGCCGCGTCGAGGGCTGGCGCCTGCGCCGGCTGACGCCCGCCGCGCGCTATTTCTGCAACCGGGAGACCATCGCGCTCGACTGGCCCGCCGAGCCGCGACCCTAGAGCGTTTCCAGCAAAAGTGGATGCCACTTTTGCGGTTCGGAAACGCGATAAATCAATAACTTAGAGATCGTTCAGCGTTTCCATGAAACAGTGAACGGCTCTAGATAGGCGAAGACGAAGACCCCGAAACGCAACAGGCGGTGCAATAAGCGCCGCCTGTTTTGTTCCGGGTTCCTCAGGGCGCCGGAGTTGCGTACCAGCCTTCCGGACAGGCCGGGACGTTCGGGTAATAGCCGGGCGGGTTGTAGCAGTAATAGGACGTCACCGGGCCGGAGGGCATCGGGGGCGGCGTATAGGCATAGGCCGGATAGGGATAGACCGGCTGGCTGTAGAAGACCCAGCTCCCGCCGACTACCCACCACCAGCCGCTCCGGCCGTTATGCACGGTGTGCTGCCACCGGCCACGCTGCCAATCCGCGCGCTGCGGCGGACGGCGGTGGTCGCGATGCACAGAGCCGGGCGGTGGCCCGTGCCGCGGCGGGCCGGCGCGGTGATCGCCAGGTCCGGGATGCCCTGGGCCGCGCCCGGGAGGATCGGCCCGGACGGCCCCCGCCATACACATCGACACGATTGCCGCAGCGAAGGCGGCCGACGCAACGCGCTTCATCATCGCAAACCTCTTTGTTGGAGCGATGATTCAGCAAACGAGCGGAAAACGGCAAATTGATGGTGAAATTCCGGCCGGCGCGAGCACGTCCTCCGGCGGCGTCGAAGGAACGGCTACATCTATTTGGCGAACCGGACGTCCCCTTCTCGCCAGTTGATCCGTGCCATGGAGAAAACAATGCTGTGTTGCAGGGCGGGATCGACGATCAGATCCGTGGCTGGGGGTTGCGATGGGGCGCAAAGCGGCGGGCCGGGTCAAGGCCCTGTACACGATCGTAGGAGCGGCGCTTTTGTTCGCCTCCGCGATCGGGGCCGGATTTGGCCAAGCAGCGGATAGCGACAACGCGACGGCCAAGGCGCTGGCGTCCCTGCCGCGCGACGTCCAGGACCGTATCAGGACGGAAGCCGACGACGTCCAGCAGAAATGCACGGAAGACACGACATATCGCAATTATCACGATTGTCAGTGTCTTCGCGGCAAGTTCGTCGCGGCCCGTTTGGCGAACCCGGATAAGAATCGACTGAATATCACCTTCGATCTCCGCGCCGAGTGCGCCAATAAACTGGGAATAGCATCATACAATTACGACTTCTGCTTCAAGAAGGCGAGCCGTATGATGCCGTCGACGAAGAACATCAATGACGCTCAGCGTGCCGATTATTGCAGATGCTTCGCAGACGGCATGGCGAAAAAATATTCTTCGGCGCCCGATCCGCGCTATAGCTCCATCAGCAATATGCAGATAGGCATGCTCAATACCTGCCTACCGAAATAGCTTCGGGCAACGAACCGACGTCGCGGCTGCCTCATCCGGCGGCGCCCCCCTCCCGATCAGGCCAACCCCGTCCGCCGGAACGCATTAGCCATGCCGGCCGCATTCGCGCATCGCATGCATCGCGGCGCGCGTCAGGAAGGCCGAGCGATTCGTGTTGTGCTGGCGCGTGAACGCGTCGATCCGGTCCAGCACCCCTTCGGGCAGCGTGATGTTGACCTGCACCGCGTGGCGCGCCACGCCCGCGACCGGCATCAGGAACGCCATCGCCTCGCGATTTTCCGGGTTGCCCATGACGCGGTCGATCGGCGTCGGTTCGGGCAGGCCCTCCCCCGTCAGGTCCAGGTCGTCGAGATGGGTGGCCAGCGCATGCGCCGCGCGACGTCGCGCCGCATCCAGAGTCTGCGCCTCGGCGATGCAGCCGGGAAAGTCCGGGAACGCCACGCTGTACACGCCGTCGATATCCCTGCGGATCAAGGCGATGTAGTTCGTCATACGCATCTCCTACCCTACTGTTGCGAACCGCGCGTGATGCAGGCCGGACGGGCGCGCTGTCCGCGCCGCTTTCCGAGGCATCCGAAGAAAGCAGGTAATCGCAATCGATTGCGGTTCAACGACAAGCGACCAAGGAAGTACGCCTTGCCGCAGGCGCCGGCCGGGGCCCGGCTATTCGGATGCGGCCATTGCGCCGAAAACCTGGGCTCCCATCTCGCGCAGGGTCTCATGGACCAGGTCGGGGCGCTCCATCGGCAGGAAATGGCTGGCGCCGCCCACGGTCACCACGCCGGCGTCGGGCCGGAGCCGGATCAGGCGGCGCACGATCGGCGACGGACAGGTCGAATCGATGGTGCCGCACAGCACGCTGAGCGGGCAGCGGACCCGCCCGATGCGCCGCCACAGATAGATGGCCTGGGCGCGGAAATTGGCCGCCTCCCACGCCGGCGTACAGGCCAGCTCGACCGAGCCGTCGGCGCGCGGCCGCGTTCCGGCCTCGACATAGTCGCGCAGCATCGCCTCCGGCCAGGTGCGGAAGGCGCCGCGTCCGCGATAGCTGGCGAGCATGGCTTCGCGGCTGTCGAACACGGCGCGGCGGCGCTCGGCCATCTCGGCCAGCGGGCTGGCCCGATGGCGCAGGCCGAGGCGGCGCGCCAGCCACAGCCACCAATGATAGCCATAGGGCATGATCACCGGCTCCGCCAATACCAGCCCGGCGACCAAGTCCGGGCGCGCCGCGGCGATCAGCAGGCTGAGGCTCGCGCCCAGCGAATGGCCGCCGAGCAAAAGCGGCACGCGCAGGCCGTGGCGCGGCACCAGTTGATCCAGGAAGGCCAGCAGATCGTCGCGATGGATGTCCCACTCGGTCATCCGCGCCGGATCGGCGGACAGGGTCGTCGCGCCGTGGCCGCGCAGGTCGACGGCGAATATGCGGAACTCGGCGGCGAGCGGCGCCAGCAGCGTCCGGTAGGTCTGCGCATTGAAGCCGGTGGCGTGCGTGAACAGCAGCACGGGCCGTTCCCCCCGCAGCGATGACCGCGTAGCGGCCGTGTCGTCCCACGCCAGGTATGACATCGCGCCGTCGCCGAGCTGGATTTGATGGCGCACCGAAGCGGATTCACGGAGCGGCGCGGCACGATCGGGCATGGCGTCTTCCTTTCGGGGTGCCATATCAGATTCGTCGCGCACGCAGGAAGACGCATCGCGTAAGATCGTCCGAAGCAAGGAGGGTGCCATGCAGCGTCTCGAAGGCTCATGCCATTGCGGCGCCGTGCGTTTCGCGGTGGACTCGCGCGGCCCCTATCCGTACATGCTGTGCTATTGCTCGATCTGCCGGAAAACCGCCGGCGGCGGTGGCTATGCCATCAACCTGATCGGCGATGCCGACAGCCTGAAGGTCACCGGCAAGAAGCACGAGCGCGTCTACCACGCGCGGATGCGCGACGAGGGACCCGAGGCGACCAGCCCGGCCGAGCGGCACTTCTGCGGCGAGTGTGGCAGCGCCCTCTATTTGTGGGATCCGCGCTGGCCGGACCTGGTGCATCCGTTCGCCTCGGCGATCGATACGCCGCTGCCGGAGCCGCCGGAGCGTGTCCATATCCTGCTCGATTCCAGGGCAAAGTGGGTCGAGGTCGCGGGGGGCCCGCACGAGGTGCACTTCGACCGCTATCCGGAACTGTCGATCGAGGACTGGCACAAGAGCCACGGATTGTGGGATCGGAAAAGCGTAGCCAAATCCACCCGGTAACCGATCGGCAATCGGTCCCGATGCATCAATAGACGATGACCACGCAACAGAGCCTGATCGAATCGCTCCCCGCCGAGCCGGGCATGCCGGGCCGCGACCTGATTCTCGGCACGCACCGTCTCGCGGAATCGGAGCTGTTCTCCGACGCCGGCCTGGCCCGGCTGATCGACCGGCATCCGCCCGACGATCTTCACATCCACACGATGGGCGAGGACGCCGGCCGCTACGACTGGCGGCGCGGCGAGCGCAACGGCCTCAGCGCGGAAGAGCTGCTGCGTGCGGTGCGGGACGGCCGATTGTGGATCATCGCGCTGCGCATCTTCCGCCATAACCCGGAATTCCGTGCGCTGACCGAGGCGATCTATGCCGAGATGACGGCGCGCATCCCCGGCTTCCGGCCGTTCAACCTGCTCGGCAACGTGCTGATCTCTTCGCCGGGCGCGCAGGTGTTCTACCACGCCGACGCCGCACCCTCGATCCTGTGGCACGTGCGCGGGCGCAAGCGGTTCTTCCTCTATCCTGCACGGGACGAGGCCTTCATCAGCCGTGAACACCTGGAAGCGATCTTCTCCGGCAGGCGCGGCGAGGACGTGCCGTTCCGACCCGAATTCGACGCCGCCGCACAGGTCTTCGACCTGGATCCCGGACGCTTCATCTCATGGCCGCAGGCGGCAACCCACCGCATCCGAAACCTGGAAGGGCTGAACGTCTCTCTGGCGACCGAGTTCTGGACCAAGGAGACCAACCTGCGCCAGGCGATCTACAACGCCAACGTCTATTTTCGCGAGAAATTCGGCATCGACCTCCGCGACACGCGGATCGACGGGCCGGCGGCCCTGGTCAAGGCGAATACCTTCCGCGTATTGCGCCGGGTAGCCCCGATCCGCCATACCCGGCCGAGCATGCAGAAGACATTTCGGGTCGATCCGACGGCGCCCGATGGCTACGTTGATTCAATGCCTTAGACGGAAATTTTCAACTACATTCCCAGGCTCATCCCGCCGTCGATCAGGAGGATCTGGCCGGTCACGAAGCCGGACAGCGGCGAGGCGAGGAACATGGCCGGCCCGGCCATGTCCTCGGGCGTGCCCCAGCGGCGCAGCGGCGTGCGCTGGACAGTCGCCTGATAGATTTCGGGGTTGTCCCACGACACCTTGGTGATCTTGGTCGCGACCAGGCCCGGCGCGATCGCATTGACCCGGATGCCGTAGCGCGCCCAGTTCTCGGCCAGGGTCTTGGTCAGCGTGACCAGCGCGCCCTTGCTGGCCGAATAGGCCGGGTTGTTGCGCGTGGCGAAGAAGCTGGCCAGCGAGCCGACATTGACGATCGCGCCGCCCAGGCGG